>JAADHO010000061.1 GCA_013151775.1 Deltaproteobacteria bacterium
GTCGGCCTCCGCCACACCGATCCCGCCCTCCGCCGCGTAGTAGAGCCGAAGGCGACCGTCTGGGAGCACGAGGGGGCATGGGTCGAAGACCGCCGCGCCCTCCCACGCTTGCGTCGCCTCGAGCACGCGCTCGCCGACGTCGAAGCCTGGCAGGGAGACCGGCCTTCCGTTCAGCGTGCCGGCGAAGCCGCTGGGCGACGCGCGGTAGATGGCGCGCGCGTCGGCCTGCGCCCAGTCGACGGCATAGCTCGGCAGCGAGGGGTCGCGCTCCGGCGGCTCGTCGAGGGGCGTGGCGGCGACGTAGAAGAGCTGTCCGCCTCCCGCTGCGGCGTTGCCGACCAAGAGCCCGCCCGTATTCACCGCTTGCCCCGGCGGGCTGCGGAAGGCACCCGTCTCGTAGCGTTCGAGCTGACGGAAGGGACCGACGCCGCTGGTGGTGACGGCGCTGGGGAAGCTCGTCTCGGTCCCCAATGTGGCGCAGCCGAGCAAGAGCGTGAGCAGGATCGTGGCGCGCACACGAGTCATTCGAAGGCGATCTCCACGGCCACACCGGCGCCCAGCTGGTAGCCGCCTGCGACATAGTCGCCCACCGGATCCACCAAGGAGTCCTTGATGTGGCGCCGGCTCACCACGCGCGCGTAGATGAAGTGCGCGTCGAAGCGGATGCCCCCACGCAGCACGGGTTCGAGACCCCGCAGGGTGAAGCCCGCTCCAAGGGCGAACTGATGGCGCGTCCCGTCGACGAAGTTCGTGACGCCTCGTTGGGTCGGGAAGGGCGTGCGCTCGTAGACATAGCCGGCGCGCAGGTCGAGGGCGTAGCGCTGCTCGTCGAGGGCGCGCACCTCGATCCCGACGCGGGGCACGAAGCGATCCTTCAAGTTCATGGGGATGGGTCGCCGCCCGACGATCTCGCTCGGCACGTTGATGTTGAGGCCCGGCGGCGCGTCGACGGTGAGCGCGATGTCTTCTGTGGGGATCAGGCTCGTGTGCGCGGACCAATCGACCCAGGTGAGATCGAAGCCGACGCGCAGCCTCGGCCAGAACTCGGGCCGCCAGGCCAAGCCGACGTCGACCTGCTGCGGCACGTAGGTGGAGACGCTGATGCTCTGGAGCGTGAACCGTAGCGGGATCGGATCACCCAGCCCCGTGATGTCTCCGTCCACGGTGGCGCGGATCGTGTTCTTCAGCTCGAAGGCGCCGCGGTAGGTGACGCCTAGGGAGAGGGCGTCGCTGAGGCGCACCTGGGCGCCGAAATCGGGGTAGCGAATCGAGGTGAGATCTCCGCGGAATTCGTGTTCGAGATGCGTCCGGCGTTCCGGCTGGAGCGCGTCGGCTTCTCCGCGGATGTTCAGCTCGAGGGTGCTCGGCGACTGGAAGGTGATGCCGCCGCCGATGAAGAGCCAGGAGGTCAGGCGCACGGCCAGGTTGGCCGAGACGAAGACCTTGTGAGGTCGCGTGTCGAAGAGCTCCCAGCGTGGACGCTCGACCAGCGACGAGCGCGTGCGCGACAGGCGCTGATCCGGAAGATGCAGGCCTAGGCCGAAGCCGAAGCGAATCCCTCCCAACTCCATGGGCGCGCTCAGCCCGAAGTCGATGCCCGCCATGCGCTCCACGTTGGAGTCCACGCCGTTGATCGAGAGGTTGCTGTTGACGTTGCTGTAGGCGAGCATCAGCCGCAGTCCCTCGCCGCGCACGATGCCCGCCGGATTGTAGTAGTTGGAGCTCGGATCCTGCACGTCTGCGCTCACAGCGCCACCGAGGGCCACGGAGCGGGACATGAAGCCGTTGGTGTCCACGCCGTTGGCCAGCGCCGACCGCGGCAGCAGCAGCGTACTCAGCCCCAAGAGCAGACCCAGACTCGCACCCAAGGCGGTCACCCGGCGCGTCACCATTCGAGCCCGCCCGTCCAGCCGAAGGCCCCGATGAAGCCGCCGATCCGCATGTTCTCGGTGCCTCCCGGCGCTGGGAGATCTTGGCGCCGACGGTTCAGGCGATGTAGCTGCGCGTAGAGGTCGAAGACGATGTGGGCGCCCACGGCCGTCTCGAAGTCGAAGCCCACTCCGGCGGTCAGTAGGTGGCGTCCCGAGTCGAGTAGGCGCAGGGGCACCTGCACGGGCGCGCCCGTCGCTCGGTCGATGTGCGGGCTGCCGTCCGGATTGCGCTGGTCACCTAGGTGCGCGCGCGGCGCCGGGCTCGGCTCGTAGGCGTAGCCGATGCGCAGCGAGGCGCGCGTCCGACGTCGCTGGGTCGTCCACTCGGCGCTGATGCGAGGCGAGAAGGTGTCCCGAAAGCCAGGCGCTGGCGGCAGGTAGGAGCTGGCCGTGGTGCCGCCCACGTAGCCCGTCCAGGCGGACCAGCGCCGGTAGGTCACGTTCGCCACCAGCAGCCACTCGTCGCTGGGGTGATAGGAGACCTCTGCTGCGACCGTGTGGGGATCGTATTGGGCCAGCGCCTTGATGGTGATGATGGGCAGCATGACCGGGAGGTTCTCGGTGACGATGTTGAGCGAGATGTCGGCGCGCGCCTCCGCTCGATAGACCAAGCCCAAGGAGAATTTCCCCACGTCGAGCGTGGCTCCCACGATGGGGTTGAAGCTGGCCAGTAGCTGCGTCTCCGTCTGGGAGATGAAGCGATCGCCCTCGTCGAGTTGCACCAAGAGCCGGCCCTGGGTGTCGGCCAGGGCCGCGGCGCCCAGACCGATGCGGAAGCCCGGGATCCAGCGGCTGAGGTTGATGCCCAGGCCCATCATGATGGTCACGGCCTGAGAGCGGTTGATCACGGGCCACTGGATGTTCTCGGGGAAGCGCACGTCGTTGCGCAGCACCACGTCGAGGGGCGTGAAGAAGCCCGTGCCGAGCACGAAGACGTCCTCTAGCGCGCCCCCGAAGGGCAGCGGCAGGGTGATGCCGATGGTCGATGCGCGGGAGCCGTCGAGCGAGCTGCTCGCGCCGTCGATCGTCAGCCGGAAGGCGGCGCCATGGAGCCCCAAGGAGATCCCGCTGCGCTGTGCGCGCGAGAGCCCGGCGGGGTTCTGGTAGACCGCCTCGTAGTTGTTCGAGAAGGAGACGCCCGTGCCGGCCATACCCGGCGAGCGACCTCCAAAGCCCAAGAGATCAGGCGGCGATGCCCAGGCGCGCCCAGGGGAAAGCGCGACCACGGCCACCACGAAAAGCGTGGCGAAGGTCCACGTTCCGACGCCTCGGTTCATCGCCGCCACCCTATCATGATGGCCTCGCTCAGGGAGGCTCGAAACATCTCCAGATTTTGTGCTATAGTCCGCCGCTCCAAAGACTACGCGCAGGAATTTATGACCACGAGCGGCGATTTCTTCTACCAGCACCCCAAATGGGGCATCGGTCTTCTCAT
Organism: Deltaproteobacteria bacterium; assembly: GCA_013151775.1. Lineage (GTDB taxonomy): Bacteria > Myxococcota_A > Polyangia > Polyangiales > Houyiibacteriaceae > JAADHO01. The sequence continues at coordinate 3,367 of JAADHO010000061.1, forward strand.
CGGAGAGGACGAGAGTTCTGTCCACCTCGTCTTCTCGGACCTCGGCATGAAGCGCCTCGCGCGCAGCTTCATCCCGCGGCTCGTCCCCGTGACGCCAGACGTGGCCGAGCGAGAGTCGATCTTCGTTCGTCGCGACGAGGTCGTGGCGGAGCAGGCGAGCGCCGGCCGCAGCCGTGCTCCCAAGAAGATCACTCACCAGGGCTTGCGTCCCTTGGCGACCTTCGAGGGACAGGTGCAGTTCTTCGAGCGTTGCTTCCCCGAGGGCTTCGACGATCCCCTCTTCGCCGAAGGCGAGCGCGGCATCGGCAAGGCCAAGCGCTCCAAGGAGGCCGCGATCGCGCTCAGCCAAGAGCTCTTCGCGGAGCCCATCCTGGCGAAGATCGTCGAGGGCGGCGGCAAGGGAGCCTACGAGCGCGCTCAAGAATTCCTCGGCGCCGTCCGCGGACAGCTCCACTCGCAGGAGACCCGCAAGGTCGCCGAGATGGCCAAGGATCTGCCCCACGAGATCCTCTTCGCCAAGGCGATGTACGGTCTGTTCCATGGCGAGGGCCGCATGGATCACCGCTTCGACTCCTTCGTGCGCACGCTGATCTGCGGAGGCGGGCGATGGGGCCTCGCGACCATCTTCCCCGGCTTCTTCGATCCCGAGCACCACGCCTTCGTGCGTCCGATCTACTTCCGCAAGCAGGCGGAGATCCTCGGCATCGATCTCGGCTACAAGACGCGCCCCTCGGGCGCTGCCTACGTGCGCATCCAGGGCATGATGAACCAGCTCTTCGAGCGCCTGAAGGCCGGTGGGCACAGCCCGCGTGACCTGATGGATGTCCACTCCTTCACCTGGGTGACTCTGGCGCGTGCGGCCAAGGTCGGCGGCAAGAAGGTCGAAGATCCCGAGACGGGCGCACCCATCTCCGCCCCGGCTGAAGCCTGAGCCACGACGCGCGCCTCGGCGTGACGCCATGAACGAAGGCATATTTCGGGCTCTCCGCGCGCTGGCCGCGGCTCCTCCTCCCGAGGAGCGCGAGTGGGCGCGTCGCTCAGGCGAGGCGGTCTCCGTGCTGCGTGAGACTTTGCGTCGCCACCCGCGCTTCATCCTCGAGGAGCACCGGAGCTTCCGCCTGACGCGTGACGGTGAGCTCGCCCTGGGCCTCGAGATGTGCGCGCGCGGCAAGGCGCTGCCGTCGTCCCCCGACGATCCAGCGCTGCCCGCCTTCGAGGCTCTGGTGGAGAACCGGCCCGATGCGCGTCGTGAGCTCGATCAGATCCACGCCACAGCGGACACCTCTCTGCGTCGCGCGCGTCTGCTGGTCGAGCGTGGTGACGTGCAGCGTGGGCTCTGTCTTCTAGGCGACGACGACCTCGTCAGCCTCGCGCTGCCCTGCGTCGGCGTGGAGCATCGCACGACGCTGGTCGACGTGGACGCACGCCTGCTGAGCTTCGTCACGGATCATGCGGCAGCGCGCGAGCTCGACGTGCGAGGTGTTCAGCACGATCTGCGTGAGCCCATGCCGCGCAAGCTGACGGGGCGCTTCGGTTGTGTCTTCACGGATCCGCCTTACGCCATCGAGGGCTTTCGCCTCTTCATCAGCCGCGCCATCGAGCTGATGAAGCCCGACGGACGGCTCTGGGTCGCCTTCGGTCAGAGCCGCCGCGCCGCGGAGCGTGGGCTCGAGAAGCAGCGGGCGCTGCTCGAGGCCGGTCTGGTGCTGCTCGACATGTTGCCCGACTTCAACGCCTACGAGGCCGGTGAGTCCATCGGTGCGCGCAGCGATCTTTACCTCTTCGGGCGCACGCCCAAGACGCGTCCCTTGGTCACCGGGCGCGTGGAGGGCCCGCTCTACTCGAGCCGCAAGCCCAACACCTAGGTTCTCGGCTCAACTCTTCTTGCGCGTGAGCGGGATGGCCGAAGCGGCGGACGGCGGAGGTGGCGGCGGCGTCGCATCCACGGGTTCGAGGGCGGCCAGATCGAGCACCTCGGTCGGCTCCTTCGAGCTGCTGCCAGGGGACTCGGCGAGGCGCTCGCGAGCTTGCATCACCGTCCGGCCGAGCACCTCGGCGCCGGTGGGTTCGGGCGTCATGCGCAGTAGGTTCGAGAGCGCGCGCACCATCTTGCGGGTCGAGCGGTAGCGCTGCTCAGGCTCGCGCGCCAAGGCCTTGGTGATCACGTCCTCGAGCGTGCGCGGCAGATCCAGCCGGAATTCGTCTAGCGCCGGCACCTGCGCGGCCTTCACGGCCTCGAGCACCTGCAGCGGGCCCTCTCCGTCGAAGAGTTTCCGTCCCGCCAGAGTCTCCCAGAGCACGATCCCCACACCGAAGATATCCGTTCGGGCCGAGGCGTCTTCTCCGCGCGTGAGCTCGGGGCAGAGGTAGCTGAGCTTGCCCTTGACGACGTCCGGCGCCGTCATGCGCGAGCGATCCATCGCGCGGGCCAGGCCGAAATCCGCGAGCTTCACCACGCCTCCGACGCCGAGCAGGATGTTCTGGGGCGTGACGTCGCGATGGTAGATGGGCTTGGGCGTGCCGTCCGCGCCGCGACGCTCGTGCGCTGCACCCAGGGCCTTCAGGACCTCGATGCCGATGGCCGCCACCAACGGCCAGGGCGTGACCTCGCCCGCGTGTCGGTAGCCTTCGGACCACTCGAGCAGGCTCAAGCCCTCGACCCACTCCATGACCAAGAAGTAGGCGTCGTCGTCGTCCTGATCGAAGTCGTGAATCTGCACCACGTTGGGGTGGGAGAGCTCCGAGACGACTCGCGCCTCCTCCACGAACATGCGCACGAACTCGTCGTTGTCCGTGAGCTGAGGCAGGATGCGCTTGACCGCCACGGGACGTGTGAAGCCCGCCGCACCATGCGTCCGTGCCTTGAACACCTCCGCCATCCCGCCCTGGCCCGCGAGCTCGAGCAGCTCGTACTTGCCCGCGAGGCGCCGTCCGCAGTCCGGATGCGAGGTCATGGTCGTCGAGCTTACCCGGGCTCGTCGCCCGTGTCCCCCTGCATGCTCGGCGCCTGTGCATCGGGATCGCGTAAATCACCCGCTATCGCTGCAGCGTCGCGCAGTATCGTGGCAGCATCGCGCCGTGCGCTGGCCTCGTGAGCCCTGCGATGCTAGCCCATCTCGATCATGTCGGGCCTCTCCCCACGACCCACAACGCACGCCAGCATCGACGACGCCGAGCCCACGATGGAGCAGGTGGTCGCTGAGGAGACGCGTGTGCTCGCCCGCGTGTGCGGGACGCTCGACCGTCGACAGACTCGGCGCTTGGCGAGCTACGACTACGAGAGCGAGCTGCTGGCTCTGCGCGACCAGATCAACGACGCGCGCCTCGAGGACATCCCACCGCTGGTGGAGGAGATGGAGCGCCTGCAGCAGGTGGCCACACGCCGGGCGAAGGTCGTGCAGGGATCCGTCGATCCCACGTCACCCTATTTCGGTCGCCTGGTGCTCGAACACGACGACAGGCGCCGCGAGGTACTGATCGGACGCAGCACCTACCTCGACCCCAAGACCGGCGTGCGCATCGTGGACTGGCGCGACGCTCCCGTCAGCCGCATCTACTACCGCTACGAAGAGGGCGACGACTTCGACGAGTTCTTCGGCGGGCGCGAGGTCGAAGGGGAGGTGCTCGTGCGCCGCACCCTCGGCATCAACATGGGCAAGCTGAAGCGCATCGGCACCGTGCAGGGCACCTACGTGTGCGCCCGCAGCGGTGAGTGGCGTGCCCTCGAAGAAGGCGCTGGGCAACTCTCGGGCGGGCAGGGCTCGGCCGCGCGTCCCGAGCAGTACCACCGGCCGGGCAAGCTCGGCGTCGAGGGTGTAGAGGGGCGCGAGGATCGCCACCTCGCGGACATCACGGCGCTGATCGACGCCCATCAGTTCGACGTGATCACGCGGCCCACCACCGGGCTCGTGGTGATTCAAGGCGGCGCTGGCAGCGGCAAGACCACCATCGGCCTGCATCGTCTGGCCTACCTCGCCTTCCAAGAGCCCAAGCGCTTCCGCGCGGATCGCATGCTCGTGATCGTCGAGAACGAGGCGCTCGTTCGCTACATCTCGCGCGTGCTGCCGGCGCTGGGCGTGGAGAACGTACAGGTCGTCACCTTCATGCATTGGGCGCGTGAGCGGCGCGAGCGACACCTGCCCTCCTTGCCTCACGGCGCGACGGAGGAGACGCCGAGTGTGGTCGTGCGCTTCAAGAAGCACCCGGCGATGCTCACGCTGATCGATCGCCGCGTCGCGGAGTTGGCCAAGGAGCTCGAGCAGGATCTCTCCGAGGCGGCGAGTCAGCTGCCCCACGGCGGGCGCGTGCTGCGGGTCTACGAGGCGTCCAAGGGTCGCGCCATCGGCGAACGCCTCGAGGCGGTGCGCCACTTCCTGAACAACCGCAAGCGCGAGGGCGGAGATATCCCCCTGGGGACGCGGCACACCCTCGATCGGCTGCTCCGGCGCATGAAGGATCAGCTGGACGTGCCGAGCGTGTGGGCGGAGCTGTTGACGGATCTCGAGCTCTCCCGCGCGCTCTTTGCCGAGCTGGCGCCGGACGCCTTCACGCCGCGGGAGCTCGAGTGGGTGCACTCGTGGTGCGGTCGTCGCTGCGGCCTCGTGCTCGACGAGCGTGACCGCCGACGCGACGATCCATCTCGCCACAAGGCGAAGTACGCCTCCGTGGACGGAAGCGACGAGGACGTGCCGCGCCTCGACGACGAGGACGACGCGCTGCTCCTGCGCCTGCATCAGCGTCTGATCGGCAAGCTGCGCGCGCGACGCGACGTGCTCTCCTTCGAGCACGTCTTCGTGGACGAGGCGCAGGATCTCTCGCCCGTGGAGATCGCCACCGTCGTCGACACCGTGAGCGATGGGCAGAGCCTCACCCTCGCGGGGGATGTGGCGCAGCGCCTGCACATGGACAACGGCTTCACGGATTGGGGCAGCGTCCTCGGACAGCTCGGCCTCGACCACGTGGAGATCGAGCCGCTGCGGCTGAGCTATCGCTCGACCCACGAGATCTTCGACTTCGCGACCGACGTGCTCGGTCACCTCAAGAACGAGGTCGTCGGTCAGGCGACGCGCCACGGTGCACCGGTGGAGCTCTTCCGCTTCTCTGCCAACGGCGAGGCGGTGGCCTTCCTCTCCCAAGCCTTGCGCGATCTCGTGCGCGCGGAACCTCTCGCCTCGATCGCCGTGATCGCACGCTATCCGGAGCAGGCGGATGTCTACTATCAGGGTCTCGTGCAGGGCGAGGTGCCCAACCTGCGGCGCATCGCCGAGCAGGACTTCCCCTTCCGCCCGGGCGTGGACGTCACGGATGTGCGTCAGGTGAAGGGCCTCGAGTTCGACTACGTGGTCTTGATCGAGGTCACCAACGCGAGCTATCCGCCCGAGGACGACGCGCGGCACCTCCTGCACATCGCCGCCACGCGCGCCGCACATCAGCTCTGGGTCACGACCACGGGCTCGCCCGCCGTGATCTTGCCCGAAGCGCTGCGCGAAGAACTCTGAAGAGGAGCGCGCCGTCATGTGCAGCCCGCCGCCGTGGCCCGCCTTCCGGCCGGAGTGGATCCTCTATCGCGACGACGACGTCCTCGTGGTGCACAAGCCCGTCGGTGTGTCGTCGCAGCGTTGCGACGTGGCGGACGATCTACCCTCACGCCTCGAGGCCTACTTGCGCGCGCAGGGGGGTGAGCTCCCGAGCTTGGGCGTGCATCAACACCTCGATCCAGACACCTCGGGCCTGATGCTCTATTCGATCTCTCCCGAGGCGAGGCGCGAGCTCGGGCGCGCCTCCGCGGCCCGTGAGGTCGACGAGCAGTACGTCGCCGTGGTGGGCGACGGGCGCGTTCGTGACGGGCTGCTCGAGGATCACCTCGCCTCGTCCCGAGATGGAAAGATGGCCGTGGTCCAGCCCGGGAAGAAGGGCGCGCAGCTCGCGCGCACGCAGCTTCGCGTGCTCGAGCGTCGCGGGGATCGCGCCCTGGTCTGCCTGCGCGTCGAGACCGGGCGCACACATCAGATCCGCGCGCAGCTCGCCCATCGTGGCGCGGCCGTGGCCGGAGACGCGCTCTATGGAGGCGCCCCGGCGCCTCGCCTGATGCTGCACGCCACGCGCCTCGAGCTGCGCCATCCGCGCTCGGGCCGCCCGCTGAAGATCGAGCATGCCCCGCCTCCCGAGTTCAGGCGCTACCTCGATGAAGTGGACGCTTTTCCCCGCGGCGAAGAACTCGCGCGCGTGCTCTCGCGGGCCGCCGAGCGACGCTACGCGCTGGGCCTCTCCCGTGAGGGCGCCGCGCCGACGACGGCCTTCCGTTGGGTCAACCGCGAGGCCGACGGGGCGCCCGGGCTCGTGCTCGAGATCTTCGGAGACTACGTCGTCGTGCATCTCTACTCCGAGCCCGCCGCCGCCGCCCTCGACGAACTCCTCGGCCTGCTCGAGGGCGCAGGCTGGGCCGGCGCCTACGTGAAGCGCCACCCCAAGAAGGCGAGCGGCCTGTCCGAGGCCGAGCGTGCCGCTTTGGCCCCCGCGGAGCCCGCCTTCGGTGTGCCAGCGCCCGCGCCTCTGGTGGTGTACGAGGCGGGCGTACCCTTCGAGGTCACGCTTGGTGGCGCCCTCGGCGTCGGGCTCTTCGTCGACCAACGCCTCAGCCGCCTCCGAGTTCGCGAGGCGGCCAAGGGTCGACGCATGCTCAACCTCTTTGCCCACACCTGCTCCTTCTCCTCGAGCGCGGCCCTCGGCGGCGCGAGCGAGACCCTCAGCGTGGACGCCTCAAGCGCGGCGCTGGATCGCGGACGCGAGAACTTCCGGCGCGCCGGGCTCGAGCTCGAGGGTCACCGCTTCCTGAAGGAGGACGCCTTCGTCTACCTCGGCCGCCTCGCGCGTCGCGGCGAGCGCTTCGATCTGGTCGTGGTCGATCCTCCCACCTACTCCACGACCCGCGCCAAGCGCTGGAAGTCGGGCGAGGGTTGGGTCGATCTGGCGCGCGCCTGCTTCGAGATCTGCGCTCCGGACGCGCTCGTGCTCGCCACCACCAACGACACGCGCCTCAGCGTGGCCCGCTTCCGCCGTCATCTCCACGAAGGCGCGCGCCGTGCGAGCCGCGAGATCGCCCAGATGAAGGATCTGGCCCCGCCGCGGGATCTTCCCACCAGCGTCGGGCAGGAGCCGAGCCCGAAGAGCGTGTGGATTCGCCTCGGTGGTTGAATCACGCGTGCGCCCTTTGTCCCTTGCCGACCCGCGGATCCCGTGCCATAAGATCCTCATGGGCGCTCTTCGAGCTTCCATGTGTGTGTCGAGCCGCCCGGCTCTCGCCGGATGCTCCACCGCGATGATCTTCGTCGCGTGTTGTTCTGGGTCCTGTTGCATGATGACAGATGGCGTTTCGAGCCTGACCTAGCCCACCACCAGACTCAGTGAATCGCCGGTCGAGGCCAGCAGAGGTCGCGGCCATCGGCACACTCCCCGGGAACAGCCGGTCCGCCAGAGCGCGAGGGCCGGCCACAACAGAGCCGATAGATATGGCTGAGAGCGTGCTGAACGCATCCGACACGAAGGCGCCCGCCGAGGCGGCGTCCAATCCATCCACGGATTCCACCATCAAGGTGGCGCCTGTGAGGCGCCGACGGCGCATCCTCACCCCCGAGCCCATCACGTCGACTCGGACGGCCAGCAGTGGGGGTAAGACTTCGTCGTCCAAACGCCGTCGACGCAAGAAGGCTCGGCCGAAGCTCGAGACCTCGGTCGAGGTCCAGGCGCAGCCCGTCGTCGAGCCGCCCGACAGCGTGCCAGCGCAGCCCGTCTCCGAGCCCTCCGACGAGGCGCAGCCGCCGCCGCTTCAGTCCAGCGTCGCGTCCTCGTCCGAAGGCCAAGCGCCGGCTCCCGCACCGCAGCCCTCCGAGGTAGATGCGGCGCTCCCGGCTGGCGAACCCGCTGCTCCGGCCGCTCCCAAGATCGTGGATGTGTCCAAGGAGCCGCCGATCGTGCAGCACGTCTTTGGGCTCTCCGATCGCGCCATCCAACGCGTCACGGGGGGCAACGCGTTCCTGCGCGGGCGTCTCTTCGCGCGCCGCAAGGCGGTCGAGAATCTGAGCTACGAGGGCGGCCGTGTGTCCGGCGAGATCCTCGTGCGCTCCCACGACGAGCCCTACCGAACCAGCGTGCAGATGACGCGTGAGGAGGCGGAGGACGCGCCCGTCACGCTGCTCTCCGAGTGCACATGTCCCGGCTGGCGTGGTCCCACCGGTCACTGCAAGCACGTGGCCGCCATCATCGTGGCCCTGCGCGATCGCTTTCGCCCGCCGCGCGCCAAGGGTCCGGCCAATCAGCCCAAGAAGAAGAAGAAGGCCACGCCGCCCGTGCACGTCCCGCAGACTGTCTCCGCGGGCGGCAAGCGGCGGCGCTCCAGGCGTCGTCGACGTGGACGTGACGCCTCTGGCTTGGAGCTGCTCGATACGGGTGAGTTCTCGCGCGGCGCCGAGGGTCGAGGCAACCTCGACGTCTGGCTGCCCGCGGACGTGCTGCCCCGTCCCCTCGAGTTCGAGTACCGATTGGTCGTTCGCCCCGGCTCCGTCACGGTCACGCCGGTGGTCGATGGCACGCGCAACGCCGTGCCCATCGTCGAAGCATTGGCCTCCTTCAACATGATCTCGGCCGAGGAGAGGCCGATCTTCCGCACGCTCACGCGGGGCGTCAACCGAGGCAAGCCCGCTACGGCCGAGCTGCGCGAAGAGGACGCCGCCGAGCTGATCGGTCTGCTCGAAGGACGGCGTGTGCTGCTCGAGCCCGCGTCCATGGAGCTGCGGTACATGGACGAGCCCCTCGTGCCGCGCATCGAGCTCGACCGCCCCAACGGCGAATCCGTTCGCGTGCGCGTGGACTTCGCCATCGAGAGCACAGGCCGCCGTTTCTCGCTCAGCAACGGTGCCTGGTTCGAGGGCACGCCCGGCTGGCATATCGACGTCACGCAGGGCGTCGCGCGGCCCCTGGCCGACGTCGTCACCCCCGCGTGGTTGCAACGTCTGCATCACTCACCGGCGTTGATCCACGCGACCGAGGATATGCCCCAGCTGGTCGGCGAGTACGTGCCGCGTGTGTGCGCCGCCCTCGGCGCGGAGCTGCCCGATCTGGCCCAGGTGGCCGACCTCGTGGACGAGTCGCCGCAGCTCTCGATCCGCTGCGAGGGAGACATCGTCGAGGCCTTCGCGCGGCTCAGCGTGATCTACGACGATCAAGAGTTCGATATCCCGCCTGCTTCTTTCCCGTCTCCTTTGGCGTTCTTGCCGCCCTCGCGGCAGGGAGGGAGACCGCGCGTGGTGCGTCGAGACGTGGGCCTGGAGATGGCCGCCGTGCAGCGCGTGCTCGGTCTGGGCTTCGAGGTGGACGAGTCGGGTACGGCCCTCGTCGCTCATGGCGAAGAGGCCATCGCCTTCTGGACAGGTGGGCTCGGTGAGCTGCCGGAGGAGTGGGATCGCTACGTCCCTGACGATCTCGCCTCCGTGACCATCCGCGAGAGCCGAGTGTCGCCACGCGCGCGCGTCTCGAGCGGAGTCGACTGGCTCAGCCTCTCCATGACCTTCGACGCGGGCGGTGTGGTGGTCGCCGAAGACGAACTACGGGCCTGCCTCGAGCATGGGCGTCACATCGTGAAGCTCGAAGACGGCACCTACGCTCCGGTCGATCCCGACGAGGTCGCGGGTGTGCTCGAGCGCATGGCGGAGATCTACGCCACGGGCGGTCGGCAGAAGAAGCTGCCTCTGTCTCAGGCCGGGCGCGTGCAGGGTCTGCTCGAGATGGTGGGCCAGGCGAAGGTTACGACCAGCGCGAAGCAGCTCTTCGACAAGCTCGGCAACCTCGACTCCGTGCCCTCGATCGCCAAGCCTCGCACGCTCAAGGCCAAGCTGCGCCCGTACCAGAAGGAGGGCTTCTCCTGGCTGGTCTTCCTGCATCAGCTCGGCAGCGGCGGCATCCTCGCCGACGACATGGGCCTCGGAAAAACCGTCGAGGCCATCGCGCTCCTGACCTGGGCCAAGACCAAGCACAAGCGAAAGCTGAACCTGGTGGTCGCGCCCACGTCGGTGGTGCCCAACTGGGAGCGTGAGATCGCGAAGTTCGCGCCTGGCCTCAAGACCGTCATCTGGCAAGGGCAGTATCGACACAAGCGCAGGGACGAGCTCGCGGACGCGGACGTGATGATCACGAGCTACGCGCTCCTGAGGCGCGACGAGGAGCTGCTCGCGGAGCTGGATCTTCGCTACGTGATCCTCGACGAGGCGCAGCACATCAAGAACCCCATGAGCCAGACGGCGCGCGCCGCCAAGAAGCTGCCGAGCGACCGGCGCTTGGCGTTGACGGGTACGCCGATCGAGAACCGTCTGAGTGAGATCTGGAGCATCATGGACTTCGTCTCGCCCGGGCTGCTCGGCAAGCTGAAGGATTTCGAGGAGAAGGTCGCGCGGCCCATCGATCGAGGCGACGAGGCGACGGCGCGCAAGCTGCGCTCCACGATCCAGCCCTTCGTCCTGCGCCGTACGAAGTCCGAGGTGGCGAAGGATCTGCCCGAGAAGATTCAGCAGGAAATCGTCGTGCCCCTCGCGGAGACGCAGTCGACTCTCTACAAACAGATCGTCGCTCAGGTGCGCAAGAGCGTGCTCAGCGAGGTGCAGCAGAAGGGCATCGCCAAGTCGCACATCCAGATCCTCGCGGCGCTCACTCGCTTGCGTCAGGTCGCGTGCGACCCCCGGCTGATGAAACTCGAGGACACCGAGTTCGAGAACGCCGACAGCGGCAAGCTCGCGGCGCTGCGAGAGATCGTCGCCGAGGCCATCGAGGGTGGTCACCGCGTGCTCGTCTTCAGTCAGTTCGTCTCCATGCTCACGCTGATTCGCGCGGCCCTCGAGGAGGACGGCGTGACCTACGAGTACCTCGACGGCTCGACCAAGGATCGCATCGGCAAGGTCGATCACTTCAACGACGACGAGAGCGTGCCCGTCTTCTTGATCTCGCTGAAGGCGGGCGGCACGGGGCTGAACCTCACGGGCGCCGACACGGTGATCCACTTCGATCCATGGTGGAACCCAGCCGTCGAGGATCAGGCGACGGATCGCGCGCACCGCATCGGCCAGACCAAGGTCGTCACGGTCTATCGTCTGATCGCCGAGGGCACGGTGGAGGAGAAGATCCTGCAGCTCTCCGCCAAGAAGCGCGCCCTCGTCTCCAACGTGCTCTCCACCGAGGGCAGCCCGCTCAAGGGCCTCACCCGTGCGGACGTGGACGACCTCTTCAGCTGATCTCTCCGAGGTTTCAACACTGAACGAGCCCTCCCTCCGCCGCGCGGGACAAGTCCCGCGGCCACGTGCGCATTCAAGTGCCCGGCGATGTGCGGAACGCTGCTCCCGGCGACGTGCGCACGTGGCGGCCGCCCTTGGGCGAGCCGCGCGCATGGGCATTCGAATCCGTGCACACCGCACAGGCTCGCTTCGTCCCGCACTCGCTCAGCGCCAGATCTGCTTGGCGCGCGTCACCAGCGCACTCAGCTCGCGTCCGTCCGCTGTGCGTCCGAGGCGCGTGCGCCCGATGACACGCCTGACGTCGTCGAAGCGTGCGCCCTCGCTGTGGTTCGAGTGACGCAGGATCTCGGCGAACTCCGCCACCGCGGCGCTGAAGCGGAAGGCGTCGCTCGCGTCTCCGAAGCGCGCCCGTGTCTGGCGCACGCGGAAGGTTTGACGCAGCAGCCGGCTGCGGCGACCGTCGGGCGCCTTGTAGCGCACGCGCACCTCGGCCAAGGCGCGTGGATCTTGCCGCGGATCCACTCCGGGCTTCAGCTCGTACTCGAGCAGCGCCGTCACGAACTGACCCGAGCCGACCTCGGCCGCGTCCACCGAGTCGTCCTCGAAGTCGCGATGGCGCAGCACGCGGTTGTCGTAGCCGACGAGGCGGAAGCGGGAGACCACCTCGGGGTCGAACTCCACCTGCACCTTCACGTCCTTGGCGACCACCTGGAGCGTGCCCGAGAGATCCCGCGCCAGCACCCGCAGCGCCTCGTTGCGGTTGTCGACGTAGGCGTAGTTCCCGTTGCCGTGATCGGCCAGCCGCTCCATGTCGCGATCGTTGTAGCCGCCGCGGCCGAAGCCGAGCGTGGTGAGCGTGATGTCGCGCTCGCGGTAGCGCTCGATCAGGCGGATCAGGGAGTCGCCCGTGAGCCCGACGTTGAAGTCCCCGTCCGTGCACAGCACGACGCGGTTGATGCCGCCGCGGCGGAAGTGCTGCGTGGCCAGATCGTAGGCCGCGCGGATGCCGCCCTCTCCGTTGGTGGAGCCGCCGGAGCGCAGGGACTCGATGGCGGCCAGCACCTCACCACGGCGCGAGACGGGCGTGGGCTCGAGTAGCGTCGCCTGCCTCCCGGCGTAGACGACGATGCCGATGGTGTCGTCGGGGCGCAGGCTGTGGACGAGCTGCGTCAGCGCGTACTGCACCAAGGGCAGCTTGTTGGGCGCGCTCATGGAGCCCGAGACGTCGACCAAGAAGACGATGTTGGCCGCGGGCCGCTGCGCTGCGGGGATCTCCTCTGCGCGCACGGCGACGCGCAGCAGATGTCGACCTCGGCCGAAGTAGCTCGGGGCGCTCTCGACGCGCACGCTGAAGGGCGCGTCCGTGTCCGTCGGCGCCGGCTCGTCGTAGCGGAAGAAGTTGATCCACTCCTCGATCCGGACTCCCTCGGGGCGAGGCAGGCGACCCGCCGTGAGATCGCTGCGCGCCAGGGTGTAGCTCGCCGTGTCCACGTCGAGGGAGAAGGTGCTCATGGCGTCTTGGGCCGTGTCCATCAGGCCGTTCTCTCGCGTGTGGGCGTAGGTCTCGCCCGCGCTCTGCTCGACGGGCGGGGCCGCGGGCGACGGGCTCGGCCT
>JAADHO010000232.1 GCA_013151775.1 Deltaproteobacteria bacterium
CGAGACCCGCGGCGCCGCATGCGGCCGCCGCGAGCGCCGCGAAGCCCGACGCGCTCGAGGCCAGACCGGCGGCGGTGGGGAAGGCGTTCTCCGAGTGGACCTCGGCGTGAACGCGCGTCTTGGCCAGGTCGCGCACGCGCCCGAGCAGTTCCACCACGCGTCGCGCTTCGGCCGGGCTCGCGTCACGCCCGTCGAGGCGCACGACGTCGGCCTCGAGGCGCTCGTCGAAGCGCACGCGCGTCTTGGTCACGAGTCCGTCGAGGGTCATGGAGATGCTCGGCACGGCGGGGAGATTCAACGCGAGGTCGTTCTTCCCCCAATACTTGGCGAGCGCGATGTTGGCGCAGGCGCGCGCGTGGACGAATCTGCTCTTCTTCATGTCTCAGCCTCACGTTGGGAGCATTCGACAGCGGCCACGAAGGCCGAGCCAGAGGTCTCGGCGATGGCGTCGCGAATTCCCTCCGCCGCCGCGGCGTCTCTAGCGAGGGCGACCATGCAGCCGCCGCCTCCGGCTCCCGTGACCTTGGCGCCTAGGGCCCGCGCGCCGAGCGCCGCGAGGCACATGGCGTCGAGGCGCGGTGTGACCAGATCGAAGTCGCGCAACAGCTCTTGGTTCTCGAGCATGGCCTGACCCAGAGCTTCCAGATCGCCGCCCACGCACGCACGCTCACCGCGCCCGCACAGCTCTGCCATGGCGTCGAAGCGTCGATTCGACCAGACCTCGTCCTCGGCGTGCCTGGCGGCCACGTTCGCGACCATATCCTTGGTGCTCGAGGGCTCCTCGCTGTTGCCCACGACGAGCCAGAGGCGTCGAGCGAGGGGCACGGGGCGCACCCCGGCGTCGCGACGAAACACCACCACACCACCCATGGCGCTGACCGCGTTGTCGATGCCCGAGGGGTTGCCGTGGAACACGCGCTCCCAGGCCATGGAGGCTTCGGCGATCTCTTGCGCGGAGCGAACGACGCCGTGGAAGCGATCCAAGGCGCCCACCACGGCCACGCCGATGGCGGCGGAGCAGCCGAGCCCGGCACCACCGGGGAGGTCGATCTCCACGCGCACGCGCACCTTCGGCAGCTCGGGGTAGTCCCGCAGCACAGCGGCGAAGGCGTGGGCCAAGGTGGCCTCCCCGCGCGCGCCTCCGTGGCGCTCGGCGCTGCATTCGACCTCGACTCCCCAGGGCTCGCACTGGAGCAGCGCATGCTCGCACACCTCCGCCGTGGCCGTGACACCGCGACGGATTCCCGCGGCCAGGCCGGGTCGTCCGTAGACGACGCCATGCTCGCCGAGCAGGATGACCTTGCCGCCGCCGAAGGCGCGCGCGACGTTCTCGCGGGACGCATGCATCACGCGCTCCGCACGACCAGCTTGTCCGCGATGCCGCGCAATAGGGCACGACCCTCTTCGTTCAGCGAGTCGACCGAGAGCTCGGCCACGGCCGCGTCGCGCAGGCTCAGAAGGGTCTGCTCGACCTCCGCGCGAGCGCCGCTCTCGATCAAGAGCTTGGCGGCGGCCGCCACGTCCTGATCGCTCGCGTCCGTCTGCCCGAACGCCCGGTCGAAGACGCCTCGCTCGGTCTCGGGTACGCGTCGCTCGAGGGCGTCGATCAGGGCGTTGTGCTTGCCCACGCGGATGTCGTTGCCCGCGGGCTTGCCGGTGGTGGCCTGGTCGCCGAAGGTCCCGAGGATGTCGTCTCTGAGCTGAAAGGCGCGGCCTAGAGGATCCCCGTAAGCGACCAGCGCCGCCATCGCGTCTTCGCTCGCGTCTCCCAGAATCGCGCCCAGCAAGAGCGGGCCGCGCACGGTGTAGCTGCCGGTCTTGAGGTCGTGCATGCGGGTCACGTCCGGGTTGGCCGTGACGTCGAGATGCTGCCCGAAGTAGACCTCCTTCTGCAGCTCTACGAAGCGGCGCAGACCATGCTCGCGGCGTGTGGCCGGGAAGGGCGCGTCGAGCATCAGCTCCCAGGCGTAGGTCGAGGCGAGGTCTCCGGCGAGGATGCCCAGGGAGTTGGCGAGGTGTCGATCGGGATAGGCGCCCCGGTAGATCACGTGGACGGCAGGCCCACCACGACGCTCGTCATCTTGATCCATCCAATCATCGTGAATCAGCAAGAAGCTCTGCAAGAGCTCGAGCGCGGCGCCTGCGGAGATGGTGTCGTCGAGAGATCCTGCGGCGTTCACGGCGCGAAAGGCCGCGGAGAGCACGATGGGACGAAAACGCTTCCCACCCCGCAGGGTGATCGCCGCGACGCCCTCCACCAGCTCCACGGAAGAGGGCGAGACGCGCTCCGCCTCCAGGCGCTTGAGCTCGATGTACTCCGCGAGCCGCGCGTCGATCGTGGTCTTCACTTCCGTCAGAAAGTGCTCGATAGAATGGGTTTCAACCATGTTTCGCTTTCTGGGCACTCGGAGGCCCACTTCTTAGGCGGGCAGCTCCACGGCGGCAAGTCGGGGTGAAGGAGATGGCGGCAAGCATCGCCTTGGCCCAAGGCTAGACATTGTGCGATAGACCGCCACCATGAGGAGCCGGATCGTGATCGGTGGGCCCGCGGGCAGCAGCATGGCCCTCGAGTTCTTGAACCTGGGGCTCGATCCCGGCAGCGTCACCCGCCGGAGCAAAGGGCCGGGTCGCCAAGCCGCGGCGCCGACGCATGCTTCAGAGCGCGATCGGACCGGTCTCCAGACCTTCGGCCTCGCAACCGACTCCGTCGATGCTCGGCACGAGTACCTCCACCGTGGTCTCCTTCAACCGCGTGATTCCGTCGCCTTGGAGCACCACGCGCAGATAGAATCGCTGCGGCTCCGCGAGCCGTGGAATCGAGTCGTTCTCGAACTGGAGCCGAAACCGAAGGCGCGTGCCTGGTCGCACGGCCCGGAAGGCATCCGCTTCGATCAGCGCGCCATCGGCTGGCGAGGCAGCGAGGGCCTGCACACGCGAGACGAAGACGCTAGCATCGACTTCCGCGGACAAGGGCTCGAGCAGGAGATCGACGTTGATGGGCACCTGCTCGACCAAGCGCTGCACGCTATCTGCGACTCCTTCTCTCAACCCGCGTGCTCCCGGACCGATGTCGAAGACGATGGGCTCGCCCTCGGACGTGATGGTATGCGTGTCGCGGGCCACTCCGCGTAGATCCTCCATGGCGCCGGCGGATTCGGCGCCGCCCGCGAAGAAGCCGAGCACCTTGGCCCCGATGGCGTTGAGAGCCTCCACCGCCTCGCCATAGGTGGCTGGCGGCGGCGTGATGCTTCCCGCTTGGTAGGGGCCAGCGCCGCCCGGCCCGGCGTGAAAGTAGGCGTCCGTGAAGAGCAAGATCACGCGAGCACCGGACTGGCGGAAGCATGGATACCCGACCGTGTCACGAGGACAATGGGCGCGCGGCACGTAGCCAGGATGCCCCGCACCCGTCGCCGCCTGATACAGTGCTTCGACTTGGGCTTCAGGACCATCCAATCCCGACCGGAGTTCGAATTCGTTCACAGCTCGTTGAAGATCCTCGAGGTCCGTGGTCATGCGTTGGTGAAGACGAAAAGGATAGATACGGCTGTGGGGTCGATCGTAGTCTTGGAACGAGGCGATGCCCACGCGGACATCTGGCACGTTGGCGAGCAGGCTCGGGATCAAGTCGTCGCGCAAGGAGTCCTGGATGGTTAGGAGCGTCGTGCTCATGCTGCTGGTGGTGTCCACCAGCATGAGCACATCTGCGGTCTCGATGCGAGCCGTGAACGCGACGTCGACGAAGCGCGGCGGCTCCGCGGGTGGCAGCTCGATGCAGACATCCGGGTCGAGCGCATGCGGGTCCACGCGTGGGCCCGACTCGAGTCCCGTACGCCCACCACAGCCGAGCAGCAACCACACCAAGTAGACGACAAGCGGCAGTCGTTGCATCAAGTCAAGGTCCGTCCGGAATACAGATGCCAATCATCAATAGGACGGAGAGTTCTGGATCCTCATCCCGCATCGTCTCGCAATGGGAACCGAGTATGCATTCGCCGCTATCACACACAGGCAGACAGATCCTAACGCTGCTGGTTGAATCCGGCATTCCGCCAGGGTCGACTGGAATGCAAGCTGCGCCTACTTCCAAACCTCCAGCCGGACCTACAGGGTGAAAACAATCCGCATAGGTATCGCATGTTAGCGTACATATGTTCGCCGGCCGATCAATTCCGGCCAAACGACATTCTGGAGTTTCCACGCTGCAGTCGCTCGAATCGCCGCAACCGAAATAGCCATCATTAACAGTAATTGGAGTGCGCGATGATGCGCAACTCATCGCCGCGACACACGCACAGGTGATCATAACACGAGTCATCTCAGATACCACACAAAGCATTCGTGATCGGGCAACCACCTATGATACTTAGCGTACAGTTGTTGCGGCAAAGGTCCGTATTGATCGGGTTTCCGTCGTCGCATTGCTCGCCCATGTCACGTATACCGTCACCGCACCTGGGTAACACACATGTCGTTCTGCAGGTATTCGGCTCGTTCGCGTTCGCCGGCCCGAAATCACAGGCCTCGCCGGAATCGACTACGCCATTCCCACAGCTCGCCGGCCGATAGGTGGCACTGCGAGAAGTGTGGAGTTCAACCTAGGGCAAGGACGTGCGCGAGTGCAAGGGGGGTGACTGGACCTTGGCGCGCGGCACCACCACATCGCGCGAGCCTGCTTACGCCGGAGTGCCCGCGGTTGCGGAAATCCCGGATCGATATTCGGCGCGGATGTACTAGGCTGCCGTCCGATGAGGAAGCTGCGCCTCCGCTGTCGCGACGTCGGGCTCGTCTTGGCGCTGCCGCTGCTCCTGCTTTCGGCGATGGTGCACGCACAGGGTGCACCGCCGGAAGAGGCGGCTGCGGCAGCTGTCTTGGTGCCGCCGAGGCTCGTCGACTTCGTGCAGGCGGCTTACCCGAGCGCGGCCGAGGAGCAGGGGCTCGAGGCGACGGTCGTCCTCGAGCTGACCATCGCAGCCGATGGCGTGGTGACGAACGCGCGCGTCTCCACGGCGGCGGGTCATGGCTTCGACGAGGCCGCCCTCGAGGCCGCGCGACGCTTTCGCTTCGAGCCGGCCACGCGCGACGGCACGCCCATCCCGGTGATCATCGGCTATCGCTACCACTTCGAGCTTCAACACGCGGAGCCTCCGGAGGAGCCGACGACGCCCACTCCCGGGCGTATCGTCGGACGCGTGATCGGACTCGAAGACGGTCTGCCTCTGCTCGAGGCGGAGGTCGTGCTGACGCAGGCGGACGGCGATGGATCACAGCGACAGGTCACGGGTAGCGATGGCCGCTTCCGTTTCGATGGGCTCGCTCCAGGCGCCTATGCCCTGCGCGTGATCACCAGCGAGTACGGAGAGCTCGACCAAGCGGAGGAGGTTCACGCAGGCGAGGCGACCGATGTCGTCTATCGCATGCGCTTGACGAGTGGGCCCGGGGACGAGCTCGAGTTCGGCGCCACGGCCGTGATCGATCCTCCGCCACGCGAGGTCACGCGGCGCACGATTCGGCGTGAGGAGATGACGCGCATCCCCGGTACCCGCGGCGACCCCCTGAGGGCCGTGGAGCTTCTGCCCGGCGTGGCCCGTCCGCCCTTCGGCGCCGGGGCGCTGATCGTCCGCGGTTCCTCACCCAACGACTCAGAGGTCTTCTTCGCAGGCAGCCCGGTTCCGCTGCTCTACCACTTCGGCGGGCTCACGAGCTTCGTCCCCGGCAGCTTGCTTCAGCGCATCGACTTCTTTCCCGGCAATTTCTCCGTTCGCTACGGACGCAAGATCGGCGGCATCCTCGAGGTCACGCCTCGGGATCCGGCTACGGACGACGTCCACGGCGCCATCGATCTGAACGTGATCGATCTGTCGGCCATGGTCGAGGCGCCCGTGGGCGACAACTTCTCCTTCGCGCTCGCGGGCCGTCGCAGCGTGGTCGACGCCGTCTTCAACGCGGTGATCCCAGACGACGCCCTCAACAGCTTGGCGGCGCCCGTCTATTGGGACTACCAAGCCTTGGCGACATGGAGGCCGACGAATCGCGACAAGATTCGGCTCCTGGTCTACGCATCGAGCGATCGTTTTCGCTTCTTCGTCAAGGAGGTTGGAGGCAATGATCCGCTGCTCCGTGGGAACCTCGAGCTCTCGACTCGGTTCTTCCACAACCAGATCTCCTGGACTCGACAGCTCTCCGCCAACGTGGAGCAGGAACTTCAGTGGTTGAGTGGCACGACGAGGATCAACTTCGGTCTCGGTGAGGCCATCGGCGTCGACGCCCGCTTCGTCCAGAATTACGGTCGCGCCGAGTGGCGCGCTCGACTCTCGGATCGCGTGCGGGTGATCGGCGGACTCGACGTGCTCGTCGTGCCCTTCGACATCCGCTACACGGGACCGGCTGTGAGACAGCAAGAGGGCAGGGCGGATCACGAGCCGCTCTCGTCTCAGCAGATCAGCGACAACCGCTTTCAGGGGACGGCGTTTCAGCCCGGCTTCTACCTCGAGAGCGACCTGCAGGTGACCTCGAATTTCGAGGCTATTCTCGGCCTGAGGCTCGACTACTTTCAGGAGATCGACGCCTTCGTCTTCGATCCGCGCCTCGTGGCTCGCTACGAGATCCGCGAGGGCACCGTGCTCAAGGCCGGGGCCGGGATGTTCGGGCAGCCTCCGGAGTTTCAGGAGTCCAACTCGCAGGTGGGAAATCCAAGGCTCGATCCCATCCGCGCGGCGCATTTCGACGTCGGCGTCGACCAAGAGCTAGGCGAGGGCATTCGCTTCGGTGTCGAGGGCTTCTACAAGCAGCTCTGGCGACGCGTGGTGGGAGTGCCCGGCGGACTCGATCCGGTGTTCACCAACGAGGGCGTGGGCCGTATCTATGGCCTCGAGGTCTCGGGGCGTATCGAGCCCATCGGGAGGAGATTCTTCGGCTATCTCTCCTACACACTCTCGCGCTCAGAGCGTCGGGACGGTCCCGGCGAGCGCTGGCGCCTCTTCGACTTCGACCAGACCCACATCTTCACCCTGTCGGGTGTCTACCGATTTAACCGAGGATGGGAGCTGGGCGGTACACTGCGCCTCGTCAGTGGAAATCCGAATACGCCCATCAGCGGATCGATCTACGACGCCACGAGCGGAGTGTATCTTCCGATCAACGGTAGGATAAACTCCACGAGGAACCCTCTGTTCAATCGGCTCGACGTACGAATATCCAAGGAGTGGGCGTTTCAGAGCTGGAAGCTCTCGCTCTACCTCGATGTACAGAACGTCTACAACCGCGCAAACCGAGAAGGGATCAACTACAACTTCGACTACTCCGAGAGCGCACCGATCCGGGGCTTTCCGATCCTGCCCGCGCTGGGCATTCGGGGGGAGATGTGATGCGCTGGGTTTCGCTGATGAGCTCCCTGGCGATGATCGTCGCCCTGGGCGCGGCCGGCTGCTCCGCTGAGTTCACTCCCGCGACCTTGGTGGATGAGGCGCGCGTGCTGGGCGCCGAGGTGCTGGTGGTCGGGGATCCGCTGCGCACGAACCCGCGTCCGGGTGAGGCTGCGGACGTGCGCTTCGAGGTCGTCTTCGCGGGCGCCGAGCAGCCCCTCTCCTGGGCTTTTATCGCGTGTGTGCCCGAGCCGACACAGTTCGGCGAGCCGCGCTGTGCCGCCGGCACGACCGCGCCTAGCCTGCAGCTCGAGCCCGCCTTCGGCGCGCCTGGCCTTCGCGTGGACGTCCCCGACGAGGCGACCTTGGCCGGCGCTCGCAGCATGTTGGTGCTCGGCGCCATCTGTGCCGAGGGCCCGGTGAACCTGGACCGTGAGGCCTTGCGCGCCTGTGCCGACGAGGCGGGGGTCGGCAGCGTGGTCGCCCTAGAGCTGAGGCTGGATCGCGATGGTCAGGCGAACGCCGCGCCCCACTTCGCCACGCTGGAGCTCGACGGCGTGAGCCTGGAGTATGTGCCTCCGGCGGACGCAGCCGCGACGGGTTGTAGCGGCGGAGACGCGCCCGCCATCCCCTGGCAAGAGGACGTGCTCGAGCTGAAGCTGACCGCCGCGCCGGGCAGCCGTGAGACCTTCTCCGCCCTCAGAGGTGTGCCGCCCGCGCCGACGCAGCGGACGGAAGACCTGCAGGTGTCTCTGCTCACGACCGCCGGCTCCTTCGAGCGCCTCTTCGACTTCTTCGACGACCGCAACGCGGAGGTTGCGCAGGACTGGACGCCGCCCGCGCTGGACGATGTCGCCGTCGACGGAACCCTCGTGCGCTTCACCTTCACACTTCGCGACGGTCGCGGCGGCTTCGACGCAGCCACCCGCGCCATCTGTCTGCTGCCCCCTTGAGCGCGCACCACGCTGGCGCTGCATTTGATGCTAGGGTCGTACAGCTTGAAGACCCTCGAACGACGTCTAGGATTGGCCGCTGTCGTGGCCATCAGCATCGGCGCCATGCTGGGCAGCGGGCTCTTCGTGTTGCCGGGTTTGGCCAGCGCGCTCACGGGGCCGAGCATCTGGCTCGCGTACGTGGTGGCAGGCCTGATGGTCGTGCCCGCGGCGCTCTCCAAGGCGGAGTTGGCCACGGCGATGCCCACCTCGGGCGGCACCTACGTCTACATCGATCGCACCTTCGGCCCGCTCGCTGGCACCATCGCGGGCCTCGGCCTGTGGCTCTCTCTGTTGCTCAAGAGCGCCTTCGCCTTGGTCGGCTTCGGCGCCTACCTGTCCGCGGAGATCGGCGACGCCCTGCCTCTGCTGCCGACCTCTCTCGTCTTGCTCGCGGGGGTGGTGGCGCTGAACGTCGCGGGCGTTCGCAAGATCGGCAAGATCCAGCTCGGCATCGTGGGCGTCGCCCTCATCGGCCTGATCGCCCTCTCCCTGTGGGGTGCGCCGAGCTTCGATGAGGCCAAGCTCGAGGACTCCTTCTCCGGAGGCGTCGTGGGCTTCATGCAGGCCGTGGCCTTCGTCTACATCGCCTTCGCGGGCGTCACCAAAGTGGGCGCCATCGCCGAAGAGGTGAAGAACCCCGGACGCAACCTGCCGCGTGGAATTCTGATCTCCTTGAGCGTCGTGATCGTCGTCTATGGCGGCGTAACGCTCTGCCTCGTGGGCAACGTCTCCGCCACTGAGCTGGCGGGAGACATGCGCCCCATCTACACGTTGGCGGCGCGCGTCGCTGGACCCGTGGGAGCGTCTCTGACGGCCATCCTCGCCGTGCTGACCATGACCTCCATGGCGACCTCGGGGCTGTTGGCCGCGTCGCGTTTCCCCTTCGCCATGGCGCGCGACGATCTCCTGCCGCCGCGCTTCCGCCACGTCTCCGAGCGCTTCGGGACGCCCACCTTTGCCATCGTCGTCACGGGCCTCGCCATGGGCGCCGTGCTCGTGGCCATGGACGTCGCCTCCATCGCCAAGCTCGCGAGCTCCTTCATGATCGCGGCCTTCGTGGTGGTGAACGGCGCGGTCATCGTGCTGCGCGAGAGCGACGCGCGCTGGTATCGCCCGAGCTATCGAGCGCCCCTCTACCCCTACGTGCAGGGCGTGGGCGTGGTCGGCGGCATCGGGCTCTTGCTCGCCACGGGCTGGCTGGCGGGGATCGCCCTGGTGGTGATGATGGGCGCGGGCCTGCTGCTCTACCTCTTCTATGGTCGCAAGCGCACGGATCGCCGCGGCGTGATCGGTCGCATGGGACCACGGCGGGAGCTGTTGCGGGATCTGGACGACGCCTTGCCTGGCGACGCGGCGGCCGTGGTCGCGTTGACGGGACGCGAGCGCTCGGCCGAGACCTTGGTGGAGGTGGGCGCCGCCTTGGCGGAGGGCGGCCGGGTGGAGGTGCTCCACCTCTCGGATGTCCCAGAGCAGATCGGCCTCGGGACAGCGCTGGACGATGACGGTGGCGTGCGCGCCCTCGAGCGGCGGCTGCTCTCCTTCGGACGCAAACACGATTGGAAGGTGGAGTTCGACGCGGTGGCCACGCGCGACATCGTCGAGACGATTCACCACGCTACGCAGGCCGTGGGCTGCCGCTGGCTGGTGATGCCCTGGCGCGAGAGCAGCGTGCTCGGGATCACGGCGGTGAACCCCTTGGGGTGGCTGATCAATCACCTCACGTCGAACCTGGCGTTGCTGCGCGACGCGGGCGTACGCGAGATCTGCGAGATCCTGGTGATCCCGCAGCCGGGGCCCCACGACGTGCTCGTGGCGTCCACCGCGGAGCGCTTGGGCGCCGTCCACGACGCGCGCATCGTCTTCGCGCGCTTCGTTCACGATGACGCGGATCGACTCGAGGCCCAATCCGAGGCGGACTACCTCGAACAGGTGAGCGTGCTCTGCGGTCGAGAGCACCGCACCATCGTGCTTCACGGCAAGGACGAGGTCGCGGCCATCACGGCGGCGAGCGTTCAGTATGACCTCTTGGTGCTCGGCGCCTCGGGCGATCGGCGCCTGAAGCATATCCTCTGGCCGCCGGTGGAGGATCGCGTGATGCGCGAGGCGGCGTGCTCCACCCTGGTGTTGAGACGTCCACGGGAGTTGGTGCACGAGGCGCTCACGGCCACGAGCGAAGACGCGCGCCGAGAGGCGGACACGCTGCGCGGGCTGATCACGCTCGAGTTGCTCGAGGCGCGGATCGAGGTGGACGATAAGGACAAGCTCTTCCGCGCCGTCGCCGAGCGTCTGGCGCGCGTCAGCGGTGACGGTGATGTGGAGACCATCGAGAGGGCGCTGCTCGAGCGCGAGGAGACACAGAACACGGCGGTGGGAGACGGCGTCGCGCTGCCCCACGCGACCTTGCACGGAGCGACGCAGACCTACCTCGGGATCTTCACCACGCGGGAGCCCCTCGACTACGGCGCGCCCGACGGCGGCCTCGTGGACGTGCTCTTCGTGACCCTCGGACCGCCCTCGGATCGCAACCACCACCTGCGCGTGCTCGCAGCCATCGCCCAGCGCATCCACGAGACGGACCTGCTCGTGAGAGTGCGCGCGGCCGAAGATCGCGAAGGTCTCTCTGCGGCCATCCGGGCGTGCGACGACCTCTCCTGAGGCGGACACGGCGCCCGCTAGATCACTTCTCGGCCTTCTGACGAATGCCTAGAGCCTTCATCTTCTTGTACA
This sequence comes from Deltaproteobacteria bacterium, assembly GCA_013151775.1. Classification (GTDB taxonomy): domain Bacteria; phylum Myxococcota_A; class Polyangia; order Polyangiales; family Houyiibacteriaceae; genus JAADHO01. The sequence continues at coordinate 11,084 of JAADHO010000232.1, forward strand.
GGTGACTGCGTTCGAGGGAGAGGTCCGAGGCCGTCTTGGTCACGTGACCCGCGTGATGCTCGAGGGCGCGCACGATCAGCTCGCGCTCCACGTCCTCCATCATCTCACGCAGCGGACGGCCCGGACGATAGAACGCCGCGCCGCCGGAGCCGCCGCCCGCGATGGGCAAGAGGGCGCGCGCGTCCGATTCGCGGATCTCGTCGCCGGGCGTGAGGATCACGAGGCGCTCCACGAGGTTCTGAAGCTCGCGCACGTTGCCCGGGTAGTCGTAGCCCTCGAGCAGCCTCAGGGCGCCGACGCTGAGCGCGCTCTTCGGTCGGTCGTTGTTCTCGGCGGCGCGCGTGAGGAAGTGCGCCGCCAAGATCGGGATGTCCCCGATCCGCTCGCGCAGTGGAGGCACGCGCAGCGGCACCACGTTGAGGCGGTCGAAGAGATCCGCGCGGAAGCGGCCCTCCTCGATCTCCTTCGGCAAGGCCTTGTTGGTCGCGGCCACCACGCGCACGTCGACATGCAGCAACTCGCTGCCGCCCACCCGTTCGATCTCGCCTTCTTGCAAGACCCGCAAGAGCTTCGCCTGCATGGCCGCGGGCATGTCGCCCACCTCGTCGAGGAAGAGCGTCCCACCCGAGGCGCGCTCGAATTTTCCGCGCCGCTGACGCGTGGCGCCGGTGAAGGATCCCGCCTCGTGACCGAAGAGCTCGCTCTCGATCAGCTCTGCGGGCACGGCCGCGCAGTTCAGCTTCTCGTAGGGCCCCTGCGCACGCTTCGAGCCCTCGTGAATCGCGCGCGCCACCAGCTCCTTGCCCGTGCCACGCGCGCCCTGAATCAAGATGGGTGCGTTGGCTCGCGCGGCCAACTCGATGCGCTCTCGGAGCTCGCGCATGGGTGCGCTCTCGCCGAGCAGACCGTCCGCGCTGCCCGTGCGTCGACGCAGCTCTGCGTTCTCCTCCTGCAGCTTTCGGAAGTCGAAGAGGCGCGAGAGCGAATGCAGCAGGCGCTCGGTGCCGATGGGCTTCTCGAGGAAGTCGTGCGCCCCGAGCCTCGTCGCCTCGAGGGCCGTCTCGATGGTGCCGTGACCGCTCATCACGATCACGGGTACGTCGTTGCCCTCGCCGCGGATCTTGCGGAGGATCGAGATGCCGTCCATGCCGGGCAGCATCACGTCGAGGAGCAACACATCGAAGCTGCTCTTGGCGAGCTTCGACAGCGCGATCTCCGCGTTACCCGCCACCTCCACATCGAAGTCTTCGACCCGGAGCGCACGGGAGAGCGTAGCGAGAATGTTTTTCTCGTCATCGACGATCAGCACGGCAGGATTGGCCATCGCGAGAGGATAGCTCAATCGCGCACTCCGGGCGGAGGGACGGTCCTAAGGAGTTAAGTTGTTGTGAAACATCGTTGAACGAAGGGGCTGCAAGACTGCCGTCTCCCGCCGCGCGACCGGTGCGGGCGGCCTACTCGATGGTGGTGCAGCGGATGTCGCGGAGGACGGCGAAGTTGTTGCCCTCCCAGCACTCGGGGGTCGTGTTCAGCGGGTCGACGATGACGTAGAGGTCGACGCCCTCGGCGGGCAGCACGCCGCTGCAGTTCACCTCGGTGCACATGCCCACGCCGAGCGCCGTGGGGACGGGCGCTGTGCACAGCTCGGGGCCGTCGGTGGCGCCGACGCGGAAGGCGATGTCCGTGCCCGCCGCGAGGGGCAGCGTGCCCCGGTTGCAGATCTGAGCGGGCAGGGTCGCCGTGCCGTCGGCCATGCAGGGCACCATCAGCGGGCCCGCCTGGCTGGCCGCCGTCAGGTCCGCGACGCCAAGGGCCGCGAGATCGCCCTGCACGTTCTGACGGAAGTTGTTCAGCGTGGGGTCGCTCCAGTTGCGTACGACGGCGGAGCTGCGGGGGATCTCGCCGTGGTCTCCCACGTGGGTCACGGCGTAGGCGTGCTGATTCCACACCGGGCGCGAGGCGGCCCAGCGATTCATCTCGTCGCGCAACACCACGATGCCGTGGTTCGTCGCGAAGCTCGTGCCGGCGCGCAGAGGGTCCGTCGCCGGGCAGCCGAGGCTGCCGGCGTAGTCGTTCACCGAGCTGACGATCTCCGAGTGGAAGTCTCCGTCCACGTCCGCGATCACCGGGTTCTCGTAGGTCGTGCCGCTCGAGCGCGCCGCGCTGTAGCGCACCTCGCCCGTGGTGCCGTCGTAGATGCGCAGGAAGCACTCGTCCGCGTAGACCGCCTCGGCCGCGCCGTCGGCGTCGAAGTCGAACACGCTCGAGCCCGTCACGTTCGAGCTCCTGTCCTGCGAAGGCTGCGTCCACAGGATGCCGTCCGTGCGCCCACTCGCGCAGCTCCCGGTGCCGCCGGCGCTCGCGCAGTCGAGGTCGAAGACCACGTAGGCCGAGCCTCCCGCGCTGGCGAACTCGCGGCGTCCGTCTCCGTCGAAGTCCGCGATGGTCGGCGCGCCCCCCGTGCCGCCACCGGGGATGGCGACCGGGCCGAACACCACGCTGCCCTCCAGGGTCTGCACCCGCGCCGCGCCCGCCGAGATCACCACCACCTCCGGGTAGTCCGTGCCGCCGAGGGAGGCGAGGGGGAAGTCCCCCATGTCGGCCACGGCCACCTGTCCGCGCGCCGGCGTGCCGGTGAAGTAGCTCTCGGCCACCCAATCGCGGGCGCTCGGGTCGAACTCCCAGATGCCGTCGCCGGCGATGAGCTCCATGCGTCCGTCCTCGTCCACGTCGGCGATCACCGGCACCACGCCCTGGCTGTAGGGGCGGTAGCCGAGGCTCGAGGTGATCACGCAGCCGTCGGGCCCGTAGACCGTGTTGCCGTAGATCAGCTCGGGTACGCCGTCGTCGTCGAGGTCGTGGATCGAGGGCCCCTGCCATTCGTCGGGCCCGCCCGTGTTGTCCGCGACGCGTCCGCCCGCGCCGTCGCATACGCCGGAGGTCCAGATGCGCGCGAAGGTTCCCGTGGTGGCGTCGTAGCGGAAGGCCTTCAGCCCGCCCGTCTGGCCCACGGCCACGATCTCGGCGCGTCCGTCCGAGTCGATGTCTCCGAGGGCGACGGAGGCCGGCCCCATCACCGCGTCCTCGGGATCCGGAAACGAGAATTGCTGCGCGCAGGTCGCGCCGTCGATCACCCGCAGCACACCGGGCTGTCGGTAGCTGCCCGCGGTCGGGAAGCTCGCGAAGACGATCGAAGGGGCGAGGGTGCTCGGGTCGCTGTCGAGGTCGAAGTCGACCACCACGGGCGTGGCCATGGCGTGCACCTCCAAGGGTCGCGGGTCACCGGCGGGCGGTCCGGTCCAGCGGCACTGCACCTCGGGCACGATGGCGTCGATGCTGACGGAGCGACTGCACATCGCGTCGTGGTCGTATCCCGCGGGCACGCCGTAGGGCACGCAGCGCCCCTCGAGGCAGTAGCTGTCGCCGGCGCATTCGTCGTTGGTGGCGCAGGGACCGAGGTCGGAGACGCAGGCGTCGAAGCGACAGATCTCGCCCGCCCCGCAGCAGCTGCGTGCGCACTCCACCTCGGTCGGGGCGCAACCTCCGGCATCCACGGGCGGGCGTCTGGCGTCCACGCTCGAGTCCACCGCGCCGTCCGCGCTCGCGGCGTCTGCCCCCGAGTCCGCGCGCGACACGCAGGCTCCGTCCACGCACACGCCTGAGGCGCCGCACTCCGCGTTGGAGCTGCAGGGCGCCGTGGAGGATCCTCCGCAGGCGGGGGCGCTGAGGAGCAGAGGCAGGAGCAAGACGAGGTGGCGCATGCGCCCATGATAGGTGGGCGCCGCTGGCGTGCCCAGGGAATCGGTCCGCGGTCCCTCGGGGAGCGAGCTCGCCCAGCGAGGGTCGGCGCGGCCGATGGCGGGCACCACGGGACCTCGTGGGACGCACAATCGGCCGCTTTCCCTGGCAAATTGCCTCGCCGTTACGATCAGGGCGGATCTCCCCGGGCGATCGCTGTATTCTCCCCGCCGGCCCTGAGCATGGCCGAGCGGAGGCGACATGACGGTGGATGAGCGCGAAGAGGCAGTGGGGGAGGCGTCCGGTGGGGCGTTCGAAGAGGCCCTGAACGCGGCGCGCGGAGCGCCCGATTCGCTCGACGCTTGGGACGCCCTGGAGGAGCTGGCGGCGGACGAGCAGCGCCCCGAGGAGGCGGCCGCTCTGTATCGCGAGGTGCTCGGCGACAGCCCGAGCGCGGAGGTCGCGGAGCTCCTGGCCGAGCGGGCCGTGGCCTTCCACGAGGAGTGGTTCTCCGAGGAGTCCGAGCAGCTCGCAGACGTGCTCGAACGCGTGCTCTGGATCGACCCCGCGATCTACGACTGGGCCTTCTCGCGTCTCACCATGATCCACACCGTGGCGGAGCGTTGGGAGCCTCTGCTCGGTCTGTACGACAAGCTCATCCCCACGCAGGCCGACGCCGCCCGCCGCGAGGCGCTGCTCGAGGAGGCCGCCCAGACGGCCAAGGACTTCGCCGGGGACGCGGCCCGCGCCACGGGCTACCTGCGTCAGCTGCTGGCCATCCGCCCCGAGGACGCTCAGCTCGCCTCCACCTTGGAGCGCCTGCTCGAGCGCGAGGAGCGCTTCGGTGATCTGGCGGAGCTGCTCGCTTCGCGTCTCGAGGGAGCCGACTCCAGCGGCGCCGCGCGCCTGCGCCTGGCGCGTCTCTACCTCGACCGCCTCTCGCGTGAGGAAGAGGGCGTGATCGTGCTCGAGCCGTTGCTGGCGGAGGAGGGCGAATCCGGCGAGCAGGCGGTCTCGATGCTCGAGGCCTTGGTGAGCGACAATCAGCGCCCGGCGGACGCGAGGCGGCGCGCCCTGGGGCTCTTGCGCACGCGCTTCGCCGCTGAGGATCGCATCTCTGATGTGGTCGGTACCCTCGACGCGGCGCTGGAGCTGGCCGACCCGGCCGAGCGCCTGAGCTTGCATCGCGAGGCCGCGGCCCATCTGCTCGAGCGCGGTGAGGCCTCCCAGGCCTTCGATCACCTGGCCGCTATCTTGGCCCTGCGGCCCACGGACCTCGAGGCGCGTTCGGCCCTGCGCAGCGCGGGCGAGCAGCTCGAGGCGCCCGCACGCGTCGCCGCCGCCCTGGTCGCGGCCGCGGACGCCAGCGAAGACGTGGAG
>JAADHO010000218.1 GCA_013151775.1 Deltaproteobacteria bacterium
CAGCAGGCGCGCCGACACCACGTTGCCCTGCGCCGGGATGCGCTCGCCCGCCTGCTCGGCGCTGTCCGCCCGGGCGCGCAGATCCGTCAGGCGCTGGCGCTGACGCTGTAGGTCCTGAGCGGCCGTGTCTCCGGCGCGCTCCCAGCCCTCGATCTGACGCGCGAGGGAGCTGGCCTCACGCCGGAGCTGCTCCGCCCGCGCTCGCCGGGACCAGGCGCTCGCGTCTTCGAACGCCCCCTCACCGCGCCGGTAGAGGTCGACGACCAAGAGCCCCTGACCCTGTCGGCCTCCGTGGACCACCAGAGCGCCTCCCTCTTGCGAGGGGGGCAGGGCCTCCGCCCGATCGAGGCCGCCTCGGATCACCAGGTCCACGCCCTGAAGTCGCGCGATGCGGCGTGTCGCGCGTGAAGAGCTCGAGACCAAGCCCACGACGATCTGCGCCCCGGCGCGCTTCAACTCGAGGACTAGGCGTCGAGCCGTGTCCACGGGCTCGGCTGTGGGCTCGAGGGACGAGATGGCGAAGACGCCCACGTTCAGCTCGCCGACCTGCATCGAGGCAGACGCCGAGAGGCTTTGTGCTTGCGCGTCTTCCGCCTCGTCCGAGGGCAGCAGCCGCAGGTCACTGCGCAGCGAGAGCTCGCGCAGCTCCTCGGCGCCCCAACGCAGGTCCGCGGGCCCTGGCGCCACGACGCTCACCTCGATGGCCTGGAGAACGGAGCCCAAGGTCTGCTCGTTCAGCCGCGTCTGGGCCGCGAAGGCGGGTTGATCGGTGTGCTCCGGACCCACGAAGGTGTTTCCCACCACGAACATCAACGAAGGAACCTCGGCCCGCAGCTCGCTCAGGCGAGCGGCCAGGCGGTCGATCCCGCCCAACGGTCGACTGGTGCAGCCGCAGGGCTCGAGCGCCCCATCCATGTCGGTCACCGCAAGAATCCGCAGACTAGGCGCGGGTCGCACCGGCGCCGGGGCCGGCCTGTGGTTGCTCGTGCCGCCGCCACAGCCGGCGAGCCACAGCGCACCCATCAGCCAGATCACAGGGCGAAGCATGCTGCCTTGTAGCAGGGCGCCCGTGCGGCGACCATGCAAGGGCGAGCAGGCCGTCCGCCGCTCTCGATGCCATCCGGCCAGCATTCGGCCAGATCTCTTACTAGATCCTGTCCCCGACTAGGGGTATACTTTTGCGCCGTCATGGTCGAGCTGCCTTACGTCAAGCCGGTCGACAGGCTCCTCGAGGAGGGGCTCGAGGCCTACGGCGTAGGGAAGGAAGAGCGGGCCGCGGAGCTGTGGGTCGAGGCGCTCAAGCTCGACCCACGAAACCAACAAGCGCGCGAGTACCTCGAGGCAGCAGGTGTCGAGCCGCCGAGCATCGCCGACGTGGTCACGCTGCACCCTCCCGGATCCGAGCGCGCGCCGGCGCCTTCGTTGAACCGCAAGGCGATCCTCGAGGCGGTGCAAGCCCGCGATTTCGAACGCGCCCTCGAGCTGCTCTACCAGGCTCGCGCGCGCCAACCCTCGGACACGTCGCTCTCGCTCTCGATCCTGCCCATCAAGAAGCAGCTCACGATGCGCTACGAGCGGCGCATCGGAGACCTGGACGCGATCGCCGGCAGGACCTTCCATCAGCTCGACCGCGAGCTGAGCGAGAACGCCCAGAAGGTGCTGTCTTTGGTCGACGGAATCTCCTCCTTCGGGGACGTGCTCCAGAGCTCGACCGTGGGCCGCTTCGAGACGCTGCATGCTCTCAGCCAACTCCTGGACCTCGAGGCCATCGGCGTCGCCCAGCGGCCGCGCACCCGGTCTCGACCGGACCTCCCCGCCGTGCGCTCCGTACGCGAGCCGCCTCCGTCCGAACGTCCAGATGCCGACGTCCTGAGGTCGGCCGCGTCCTGCGATTCCCCGGTGGCTCCCGACGCCCAATCCGCGGCGGAGGACACGCCCGAGAGCTACGCGAGCACGCTGAAGGCGGGCACCAGAGCGTACCTGCGCCGAGACTACGCCGAGGCCGAGCGCTGCTTCCGTCACTGCCTCCAGATCCGGCCCGACGACACGCGGGCGCTCCACAACTTGAAGCGCCTCGAGCTGAGGAAGGAGAGCGGATGAAAAGCCTATGCATCGCCAGCGCCAAGGGGGGCGTAGGCAAGACCACCGTGTCTCTGAATCTCGCCTACGCCATGGCCACACGCGGCACGCGAGTGCTGCTCGCGGACCTCGATCCTCAGGGCGCGGTGGCCCACTCCCTGGGGCGTCGCGAGTTGGAGCCCGGCCTCGCTGGCTTTCTCGCCCAAGAACTCCCATTGGAGGAGCTGCTCTTGAAGACTCGCCTCGACGGCCTGTCGCTCCTGCCCATGGGGGACCTCGCCGTCGAAGACACGCCCGCCCTCGCGTCGATGCTCTCCGATGGCGCGCCCCTCGGGCGGCTGCTGCGCGAGGCAGCCGACGTGGCGGATCTCTTGCTCATCGACACCCCCTGCGGCTTCGGCGGCATCACCCGTGGCGCGCTCAGCGTCAGCGACCACGTGCTGCTCCCGGTTCAAGCGGAGCCCCTGTCGCTCCGCACCCTCGACCAAACCCTCGAGGCCATCGCCGGGCTGCGCGGGCAGGGGCTCGCCGTAGAGCTCTTGGGAGTCGTCATCACGATGCTTCAGCAACGCGACCCGGACTCGCTCGCGGTCGCAGAGGAGCTGTGGTCACGCATGCCTCCGGAGCTGGTGCTCGACACGACCATCCCGCGCGACAAGGCCTTCCTCCGCGCCAGCGGAGCCGGCGTGCCCCTGGGACTGCTCGGCCGGCGGCCTCCCCCCGTACACGTGGTCTTCGACCGCCTCGCCCAGGAGCTCGAGGCGCGCCTCGGGCTCGACCGGAAGGAGGAAGACGATGCCCCGATCCCGCTTCTTGCCTGACGACGTCACCCTCGAGCGGCTCGTGCAGCGAGCCACAGCGTCACCGGAGGGCCCCGAGGTGGCGGTGCGCCCAGGCCGGATCCGCTTCGGCGCGCCCCGCGCTGTGGCAGCACGGTCGATTGCGCTAGCGACGCCCACGACCGACGCAGCGCCTACCGCCTGGGATCGGGCGGAGATCACGGGAGAGCTACCCACGCTGGCGGGCGCCAACGCCGACGTGGCGGACCTCTTCGACACGGAGGTCATGGCGAGGCCGGTGGAGGGCCGGCTCGAGCTGCTCGTGAGCTGGTTGATGGGCGCGACGGGAGCCTTCGCCGTCTTCGTGGCCGACCGGGAGGGCCTGCCTCTGGTGAACCGGCACGCCCCGGAAGACTACGTGGTGGCCACGGCCGCGCTGGCGCGCGCTCAGGAGGGCCTGCGGGAGTTCTTTCCGGGCATGGAAGAGCCCAGCATGATAGTGGATCTGGGCGATGGCAATGTCCTCGAGACGATCAGCGCGGCGACCGACGCGGGCTACTTGGTGCTCGGTATGGTGGTGGCCTCGAAGCTCGACGTGACGCTGGTGCGCGAGGCGCGGCGAGCGCTGGTGTTGGCGGTCGCCGTCAAGAATGTAGAAGTGGGTAACGTGGAAGAAGGGATGGGAGGCGAGACATCATGAGCGAGTCTTTTCAAGAGCTATCCGAGATCGTCGCGGACGTGCCGAGTCTGCGCGGCGTGTTCATCACCGCCATGCCCGACTGTCTGCTCTATGACGCCTGGACCGGACCCGAGGAGGAGTGGCACGCCGAGGAGGCGGCGTCGTACTTCGGAGATCTGATCCGGGCCAACCGCGAAGGGCTCAAGGCCCTGCGCGCGTGGTCGGCGGAGATGCAGATCACCATCGAGTCCGCGGACGTGCTGCTCCTGATCAAGGAGATCCGCGAGGACTTCCTCGTGACCCTCGCCTTCGAACGCAAGGTGCCCCTGGGCATGGCGCGGCTACACGCCAAGCGTGTGCTCGAGCGCGTGGCGCCCACGCTGCCGAGCGTGGAGGCGGAGGAGCGGCCCCGCGGTCTGCGCATCGTCGAGTTCCTGGAGAAGTACGCGCCGGACGCCCACGCGGCGCTGAACCGTGTGGCGCTCCGGACAGGCATCCGGGTGGAGGCGCTGCGCGAAGCGGCGACGCTGGGGGAGGATGAGTTGGGTCGGCTCGAGGGGGCGGTGAAGGATATTCTCGGACTGGAGCACCTCAGCCTATGACGACCACGGACTCTCCCCGCTCCTACATGCTGGAGCACGGCCTGATGTTCTTGGCGGGTGTGCCCGCGTGCTACCACTGCCACCACTTCAACCTCTTCCTCGATCAGACGGTGGATGACGCCTTGGGCTCGGAGGAGAGCCTGAAGCTGCGCTTCCGCGCCGCGCGCAACGCCTCTTTCGATCTGATCCACGCGCTCGCCGCGGACGCCGACGCGACTACTCCCGCGGAGATCATTCAGCTCGCCGAGGCCAGCTTCGCGGGGATGGGTCACGGGCGCCTCTCGATTCGTGTGGACGCGGACGGAGGAGATGCTGACGGCGACACGCTGCACTACGGCTACTCCTGGAAGGAGAAATACGGCAGCGTGGTGAAACGACAGCTGCCCGCGGACGCCTTCGCTGCAGGCTTCGCCGCGGCCGCCGCCGACGTCGCCTTCGGACGACCTCCGTCCATGGGCGCAACGGAAGACGCCTGCCTCGTGGCCCGCGCCCCGCGCTGTCACTTCACGCTGAAGCCCGAGGACAACCCCGAGCCCCACCCGGGCTCCCTCGGCATCGACGACTCGCGAACCCGCGTCAAGGCGCCCCTGACGGGCATGAACGAGGAGAAGATCGCAGCCATCGCGGCGGGCTTGCGCGACTTCACGGCGGGCGTCGCCGGAGACGCGCGCGGGCTCGTGCAGGCCTTCGGCGTCTACGTCACGGCCCACCTCCCCTGCTACTACAACCACCTGACCTACGGCACGCTCGACGCCATCGCCAAGTC
>JAADHO010000317.1 GCA_013151775.1 Deltaproteobacteria bacterium
GGCTCGCGCGCGTGCGCCCGAGGCCGTCCACGTAGCTGCGCTTGTGGATGAAGAGGTCGCCCGTGCAGCGCGCGCCGGCCTCGTCGAGGCCTTCGTTGGAGTCGGAGCGGATGACGCTCACGGGCCGGCCGCCGGGCACCAGATCGTAGAAGAAGCGCTGCGGCGGGCGCTGACCCATGTCGCAGCCGGGGACCGTGGGCGGGCGCAGGTAGCTCAGGCGCGCGAGACCATCGTAGGCCACCTCCGTCGTGTCGCCGTTCGGGTCGGTGACGCTTCTCAGCACGCCGAAGCCGCGATCCCACGCGGCCGTGGTCGAGAGATAGCGGAAGGGCGAGGCGCTGGCGTCCACCGCCGTCGACTCCCTGATCGGCAGCTGGCTGTAGATGGCGTCGTAGCTCACCTTGGCTGTGCGCAGGCAGGCCGCCACGCCGCCGGCCTGAAGGTCCGCGCCGGCGCAGCTCTCGAGCGCGTTGCCCCAGGCGTCGTAGCGCGTGCTCGACTCCAGGCGCTGGTTCGCTTGCGCGTAGCCCGAGGCGCCCTCCGCGTCGCCGGCGAAGTCGAAGCCGCCACTCGAGGGCAGGTTCGCCTCCGTCACCGAGTGCAGGAGATCGCCCACGGGCGAGTAGTCGCTGGTCGTCAGGCCCAGAGGCACGCTCGTGCCGTGGCCGTCCACGAAGGCCGAGCGCGTGCGCCAGATCCACGGCCCCGCGTTCACCAGCATGGGCTCGCTGTGGCTCACGATGTCTTCGCCGAAGTCGCGCTCGCTGCCGGGCGCGTCCTCCTCGGCGTGCACCCGGCCGTGCGCCGTCTGCTCGAGCACCTGGCCCAGGTTGTCGACGCGGTCGATGGTGGTCCGCATCAGCGCGTAACGGCTCGAGCGGAGGAGCAGCTCGGACGACTCGCTCGTCACCGCCGTGGGCAGCGCGCCCGAGGCGGGCACGTCCTCGAAGCTCACGAAGGGAAAGCTCACCCTGCTGGGTGATCCGTAGGCCTCCACGGCCGCCGTGTCGTAGCGGTAGGCGTCCGTGCGCGCCACGAAGCCGTACCAGATGCCGCGCCCGTCGAGGCCCGTGGCGAGCTTGCGCACGCGCACCTCGGCCGCCGTCGTGCTCAGGTACGCCCCCGCGCCGTCGAAGGTCTCGCTGCGCCACTGCCTGCCCTTCAGCGCCTCGCGCGGGTTGTCGGCCAGGTCGCTGGCAATGCTCGTCGGCCGGCGCCCCTGGTGGAAGTAGGTGCGCGTGTACTGCGTCGGCTGGTAGCCCGGGCCGTCCTCATCGCCCACGTTGACGGCGTCCGCCGCGCCGAAGCCTCGAAACTCTTGCTCGATGCCTTCGTAGTAGCCGTCGTGGTAGGCGAAGCGCGTCTCGACCACGTTGTCGACGTTGCCGCCGCCCAGCTCGCCGAAGTGGTCATTCGTGATGACGCTGCGCACGACTGTGCTCACCATTGGGCTGCCGCCGCTTACGTGCGCGCACTCGCCGCTCATCGCCGAAAGCGCCTCGTCGCAGTCGCTGCCCACGTGGCTCCAGGTGAAGCGCTCGCAGCTCGCGTCACGGCACGAGTCCGCCTCCGAGAGGTCGCGCAGGTAGTCGCGCGCGCTGGTGTCGTAGGCCAGCTCCGTGCTCGCGCCCAGGCCGTTGTCGACGCCGACCAAGAGCCGCGGGCGCTGGCCACCCAGCAAGTCCACATACTGCCAGTGGCCGGCGCGCGCGTAGAGCAGATCCGTCGTGCCGCTGCCGTCGATGTCCGTGAAGCGCACGTTCGGCTGGAAGCTCGGCGCGAAGGGCATGCGCAGCGTGATGCGGTGCGTAAAACTCGCGCCCGCGCGGTTCAGCCAGATGTCCAGGTCTCGAAAGCGCACCTGCACGACATCCGTCGCGCCGTCCGCGTTCACGTCCGCCAGGTAGACGCCGTCCAGGTCCGGGTTCAGCTCCGGAGGCGCCGACGCCATCACCACGCCGCGCCCCGCGCCCTCGCCCCGCGCGCAGGTCGCCGGGCCCGTGCCCCAGGACGCAGTGCCTCTGCCCGGCCAGTAGACGAGGCGACCGCGGCGCATCTTCACGATGTCCTGCACGCCGTCGCCGTTCATGTCCGCCAGCCGCACCTCCGGGTCCGCGAAGTCGAGCGGCAGGCCGTCCTGCAGGAGGCAGCTCTCGATGGGCGCCGTGCTCAGCCGCCAGCCAGTGCCTTCACGATAGCTCGCCTGGCCGAAGCGACCCTCGCCTCCGGGCACCCAGCCCAGGTTCAGCCACGTCTGCATCACCGTGCCCGTCGTGCGCACGATGTCCACCAGGTGGTCGTTGTTGACGTCGAAGGCCTTGTAGCGCGCCCCGTCGCGTATGAGGTCGATGCGCGGGTCCGCCCCCACGCCCGGAAGCTGCACGCGCGCGTAGGTGAAGCGCCAGCCCTGACGCGCCGGGCTCACCTCGCTCACGGGCCCGTCCGCGTCGCGCGTCGGCGTGAAGAAGCCGTAGCGATCGAGGCGAGGCATGTGCAGGAGGTTGCCGCGACCGTCGCCGTTCACGTCCATCGGCACGAGCGACTGGCTCGCTAGGTTCAGCACACCCGACAGCCCCGAGGGCACGCCCACGCTCACGGCCTCGCTGAAGTGCGCCGCCTCACCCGCAGGGGTGGCGCCCGCGCCGTCGAAGCCGTTGAAGAAGACCCCCGCCGCCGGCCGCCCGTCCGCCGTGCGATAGCGCGCGGGGTCAGTCACCAAGAGGTCCGGCAGGCCGTCGCCGTTCACGTCCATCAGGTCCGCGCGCGCCGAGTCCACGCTGACGCGCGGGCTGTTCACCACCTCGTGGACGGTCGCGTCGAAACCGCCGAAGCCCGCGATCTGTGGGCCCGCGCTCGGCTGCTGGCTGTAGCGGAAGCGCATGGGCGGCAGGAGCTCGCCCACGAGCGCGTCGCTGAGGGCGTCCTCGCGCAGCAGCTCCGACACGAAGGCGCCCGCGCCCGGGTCCATGTGGTCGGGCCGGCCCTCCACCTGCACGCTCTCGAGCACGCTGAGGAAGCTCCCGGGCTGATACCTGAGGTGGTAGCGGCGCACCAGATAGCGCTCGCCCAGGGCGTCCTCCGCCGCCGTCACCGTGATGCGCCTCAGCCGCAGGCGCTCGGTGATGCGCCAGCCCGTGACGTAGCGCGTGAAGACGTCGTCCCGCGCCTCGTAGTCGAGGTGCACGCGCGCGCCGTACTGGCTCAGCCGTGAGCTGCAGGCGCGCTGGATGGCCGCGTCGCCGCCCGCCGCGCAGTCCGCAGGCGAGAGGTAGAAGAGGTCCTCGAGGTAGCGGGCGCCGCGGTCGACGCGATACTGGTAGTAGACGGTGGAGCCGTGGGCGTCGCTCATGCCCGTCAAGAGCCAGCGCGAGACGCGGCCTGATGGATCGTCGTCTTCCGTCTCGAGCGCCGCCGCGCGGTCCAGGTCCACGGGGCCCTCGGCGCTGGGGAGCACGCCGAAGTCGAAGCGCGTGCCGTCCTTGCCCTGCACGACCCAGCGCCGCGAGTCGGGCGCGCGGAAGAAGCGCATGAAGGCGCCCTCCACGCGAGCCCGATACTGCTGCCAGCCGCGCACGTCCGAGGACACGTCGGCGGCGCTTGGGTAGAGACCGCCCGAGGCGTCCACGTCCGCGATGCGCGAGTCCACCGGCACAAGCTCCTGGCCGCCGTTGTAGATGAAGCGGTCTTCTTCCGGATGCCACGAGGCGCGGTCGTCGTAGCCCGGCAGGCCTCGATCCGTCTGGCGCGAGATGAAGGGCGCCGAGAGATTCCAACCGAAGCCGACCATCGAGTCGCCGCCGCTCGTCGAGTAGCTGAGCCCGAGCGAGGGAGCCACGCCCGCGCGACCCGAGGGCAAGGCGATGGGCACGCTGAAGGTGCCCGTGCCCGAAGACAGCACCGGCGAGAACGACTCGCCCATCCCCTCGATGCTGCCCTCCGCGTTCGGCAGGCTGATCGCCTGCGGCGTCACCGCGCTCTTGGCCTCGCCCGAGGGCAAGGCGATGGGCGTCGGACCGGACGGTG
>JAADHO010000250.1 GCA_013151775.1 Deltaproteobacteria bacterium
CGGCGCCGACGGCAGCCTGCGGCACACGCGGCTGCCCACTCCCGGCGCAACCATTCGCCGTGTCGCCGACGCCCAGGGCTCTACGCTCTTCGCCCTGAACGCGGACGCCGAGCTGCGCATGAGCGCCTGCGACCACGCCCCCTGTGCTCCATGGGAGCTCGTGTCGCTGGACGTGGTGGCCTTCGACGCCGCTCGGGAGCGAGGGCGCGGTGTGCTGGCGTTGGTGCACGAGCTCAGGGGACCGACCCGGGTGCTGTCCTTTGGCGGCGGCGCCCAGGGCCAAGAGCGCTCGCTCTTACCCTGCTTCGATCGGCGCGGCGGAGGCTGCGGCCCCGCGCGGCTGAGCAGCGGCCATGGGCGCATCCTGCTCGTCATGCGTGAGGGCCTCGACGTGCTCGCCGTGGAGACCACCGACGGCGGAGCGCACTACCGCCCCGCCACGGGGCTGTAGCTCAGCGCGACGCGCGCCCGCGGCGTCCCAGCCCGGCTCGCGTGCGGGCCGCCAGCAGCGGATCGAGCACAGACCGCGGAAGAGCGTGAACGCCCCCGCTGGCCTCGGCGAGCTGCGCCACTCGGCTGAGGTGCTCCACCAACTCCATGCGCAGGTAGGCCTGCTCGAGATCGTCTCCCCAGCTCAGCACGCCATGGCCCGCGAGCAGCACGGCGTCGGAGTCGAGCAAGCAGGGCCTGAGGCTGTCCTCGGCGCTCTTGCCGGGCAGCGCGAAGGGCACCAGCGGGATCGACTCCCCCAGGCTGACCACGGCCTCCGGCAGGAAGCAGGGCAGGGCGCGACCCGTGACGGCGCGGGCGGTGGCGTAGGGTGGATGCGCGTGCACCACAGCGCCCACGTCCACTCGCGCGGCGTAGACCTCGAGGTGCAGGCCCACCTCGCTGAAGATCCGTCGGCGCCCGCGCAATACGCGTCTCGACTCGTCGATCAGCAACATGTCCTCGGCGCCCAGAGCCCGCTTACTGAGCGCCGTGGGCGTCGCCACGATGCGCCCCGGCGCGAGCCGCGCGCTGACGTTACCGTCGTGGTTGGCGACCCATCCGCGCTCCCACAGCAGGCGCGACACCTCGGCCGCCTGTCGACGCAGCGCATGTTCCGTCGGCGGGCGAGACATCAGGCTCCTCGACGCGCCTCGACGTCGTCGACGCAGACATCATCGACGACGCCGATGATGACGGAACGGATGGGCAGCTTGCCATCGATCGTGCCCAGCATTTGACGGGCACCGTTGCCCTCTTGGTTCACCAGCACGCGGTCTCCCACGCCGGCTTGCACCCGGTCCACGGCCAAGAGCTCGGGGCCTTGGTCTGCGCCCGCGGCGTCCAGAGGCTGACAGCAGAGCAGCTTCTGCCCGACGTAGGCCGGATGCTTGACGCTGGCGACTACGGTCCCGGTGACGCGACAGAGCTTCACGAGGCCCGCTCCGCGGCGGGATGTTGCACGTCGTCGACGACGGCGATGATGGCGGCGTCCACGGGCACGAAGGCGTCTTCCAAGGCGTGGGAGGCTTCACGCGCGCCGACCAAGGCGACGTGATCTCCGGGCCCGGCCTGCACCACGTCGCAGGCGACCTGAAGTCTGCCCGCGGGGTCGCCCCCAGGGCTCAGCGGCTGCACGACGAGCAACTTCGCGCCCGCGAGGCCGTCGATCTTTTGGCTCGCGACGCACGTCCCAACTACACGACCCAGGTACATCGCCCGCAGCCTATCCGAAGCGCGCCAGCCCCGCGACCTCCGATCGCAGCGGCCGACTCGGACTCCACAGCTGAGCGAGTTTGTGCGATGATGCGCCCGCGCGGGCCCTGCCCCGTCGCCCGGCGCGCATCGGCTGCGTCAAACAACTTAACTCCTTAGGACCGTCCCTCTGGGAGGCTGCGATATGAGCGATTCTGCAATTCGAGCGCTGGGGGTGCCGGGTGCGACGATCCGCACTCCGTTGGTGGGTCGCGGGCGGGAGCTGCGCGAGCTGGAGGACGCCTTGGCGCGCGCCCTCTCCAACGGTGAGCCCCAGACCGTGACGCTGATCGGCGGGCCGGGCATCGGCAAGAGCCGACTGCTGCACGAGTTCGTGTCGCGGGTCTCGGAGCGCGAGCGCCGCGTGCGCATCTACCGCGCCGCCTGCCAAGAGAGCGGCTCCTCCTTCGGGCCGTTCTCGCACATT
The DNA here is from genome assembly GCA_013151775.1 of Deltaproteobacteria bacterium. GTDB lineage: Bacteria > Myxococcota_A > Polyangia > Polyangiales > Houyiibacteriaceae > JAADHO01. The sequence continues at coordinate 2,171 of JAADHO010000250.1, forward strand.
CTGCGGGCCCGCTTCGGGATCCTCGAAGGTGCGGACAGCGCGTCGACCCGCGCCAGCTTCCGGGCGATGGTGGAGGAGGCGCTGGGCGATCGCCGCGTCGACGAATTCGTCCACTACCTCGGCGCCTTCCTCGGTCTCGATCTCGAAGGCAGCCCGTTCGTCCAGGCCCTCGAGGAGGATCCCGCCCAGGCCGCCGTCGTGGGTCGCGCCGTGCTGCGCCGCTTCCTCGAGCTCGACGCCCGCGACCGACCCATGGTGCTCGCCTTCGAAGATCTGCACTGGGCCCACGACGACTCCCTCGAGCTCCTGCGCTATCTGACGGCGTCCCTGCGCGGCTGCCCCGTGCTGATCGTGGCCACGGCGCGCCCGGAGCTGCTTGCGCGCCGCGCCGACTGGCTCGACAGCCCTTCCCACACACGCCTCGAGCTCTCTCCACTCAGCCCAGACGACGCCGCGCAGCTGATGTTGAAGCTGCTCGACAAGACCGGTGATCCCCCGGAGGAGCTGGTGGACGCGGCGGTGGAGATGGCGGGCGGCAGCCCCTACCTGCTGCAGCAGATGCTGCGCGCCTTCTTCGACGCGGGCGTGCTGCGGGTGGAGCAGGACGCCAATTGGAGCGTCGCCCTCGACAAGCTCGACGACGCCCACCTGCCCTTGACGGTGGAGGACGCGATCAGCGCGCGCATCGCCTCGCTCACCGCCGCCGAGCGCGGCCTGCTCGAGAAGGCGGCGTCCATGGGCGGCGTGTTCTGGCTCGGTGCCTTGGTCGCGCTCAGCCGCGAGGGGCAGAAGCCTCCCGAGCTGTGGGGCGGCCACGACACGGTGGTGTCGGAGTACGAGGAGCTGCTCGAGACGCTGGCCGAGAGAGACTACGTGCTGCCTCTGCCCGACTCCTCCATCCCGGGGGAGCGCGAGTACGCCTTCAAGCACAACCTCGAGCGCGAGACGCTCTACCGTCTGACCAACCGCTCGCGCATGCGCACGCTGCACCGCCGGGTGGGCGAGTGGCTCGAGTTTCATGGCGAGGAGGACGCCGAGGCGCAGATCGAGATGTTGGCGCAGCACTTCGAGGAGGGTGGGGCGCCGGATCGGGCCGCGCGCTACTACGTCTCCGCGGGCGACCGTGCGCGAGCGCGCTACGCCAACGCCAAGGCGAGCGAGTACTACGCACGCGGTCTGGAGCTCTTGGGCGACGCGGATCCTCGCATCCGCGTGGAGGCGCTGCACCACTACGGCGACGTGCTGCAGCTCGCCGGGCGCAACGACGAGGCCTTGGGCGCCTTCAGTGACATGCTGCAGATGGCCTGGCGCCTGGACCTGAAGGCCAAGGGCGGCGCGGCGCACAACCGCATCGGGCGTCTGTATCGCGCGGTGGGCCACCTCGATCAGGCCATGCGTCACCTCGGTACGGGTCACGCCCTCTTCGACGCCGACGGGGATCGACGCGGGCAGGCGTCCTCGCTCGACGATATCGGCAAGGTGCACTGGATGCGAGGCGACTACGGCTCGGCCGAGCGCTTCATGGTGAAGGCGCTCGAGCTGCGCCGAGAGCTCGAGGACAAGCGCTCCATCGCCCTCAGTCAGAACAACCTGGGCCTGGTCTACCAGGACTCGGGTCGCTTCGAGGAGGCCAAGCGCGCCTTCGAGGAGGCGCTGCTGCTGCGACAGGAGATCGGCGACCGGCCCGGCATCGCCCAGACGCTGAATAACCTCGGGACGATCCATCAGGACGACGGCGCCCATGAGCGCGCGGTGGAGGTCTACGACGAGGCCCTGCGGGTGGCCCGCGAGGTCGGGGACCGCATGAGGCAGGCGGTGATCCTGACCAACCTCGGTGAGTCCCACTATCGACTCGAGCGCCCGCAGCAAGCGATCGAGGTGCTCGGGAACGCGGAGGCTCTGTCGAGCTCCCTCGGGGATCGCATCCTCGAAGGCGAGATCCTGCGCGGTCTGGCCAAGGCCCACATGTTGGTGCGCGAATTCGCCAAGGCCCGCGAGTACATCTCGCGCTCCATCGAGCTCTTCGAGAGCGCCCGCGCCAAACCCTTCTTGGGCGTCGCGCAGCGCACCTTCGGAGAGATCGCGAGCGCGGCCGGCTGGGGCGGAGACGATCACGCGCGCGCCAAGGAGGCCTTCGAGCGCTCCGTGGCCCTGTTCACGGAGCTGGGCAACGACATCGAGCTGGCCCACTCCCTCGACTCCTACGCCGCCTTCGTCGAGCAGACGGAAGGGGACGATGATCCGGTCAAGGTCCACGAGGTGATGCAGCTGCGGACCCGCGCCGACGCGATCCGTGAGCGCCTGCGCGCCGCCGAAGCCTACGCCCTGCCTCCGCTGGAGGGCGAGGCGACCCATCCAGGCGCGAGCAACCCCCTCGACGAAGCCTAGGCCCTGCTTCACGAGGGAGGGCGCTCAACCTGCGCTCCACCGACCAGGTCTCTTCCCGATCTGTTGCCGTTCTTGTCGACATTGACAGGTAGATCTACGAAAACTACCATCGGGCACATGTTCAACTGCTTTTCATCGGTCCAACATATTGCTCAGCGGCGTCATGTGAATGTTCTAGCTGGAGCACTGTTCGCCTCATCGTTAGTTGCCTGCGGAGGTTCTCCTTCGGGCGGTGATGGCGCGGTTGATGCCGCCCGTGATGCTACGGTCGACAGCGGGACGCTGCCCGATGCTGCGATCGAGGACGCCGCGGTCGACAGCGGAACCGTACCCGCCGACTTCCACCTCCCGGCAGGGCACTTCCACCCGGCCATCGTCGAGCCAGTGGTCGTGTATCCAAGGCCAGATAGCGAGACGAACGACTACGCACGTCATCGCTGGGCCTACCCTGGAATCGAGTATCGTATCCCCGGTGCTGTGGTTCAGGGCGGAGCATGGCCATTCTACTACGAGCTCATCGACGGCCCGCCCGGAGCTACGATTGGCGCCCAGCTCGTGATGCGCGGCGAAGTCCGAGTGGCTCCCGATGACTACGGCGTGATCCGTTGGACGCCACGGTCGGAGGACGAGGGAGCGACGTTCGACTTCCATGTCCGGGTGACGGATCAAGAGGATTCCGTCGTCGATGCGCTCTGGACAGTGACAGTTGACTCGTCTCATTTCATCTTCGTGTCCGAGACCGGTGACGACTCGAACCCCGGCACGATCGATCGACCTTTCGCGACAACGGCCGGTTGGTACCACGGTGACGTCAACGACACGACGTACGCAGGTAAGCTCGTGTACTATCGAGGCGGCAACTACCAACCGGTCGGGGCGGCCTCACGAAAAGAGAATCTACCCATCGAAGCGGGAAAGAAGCCGATGAGCTTCATGGCCTATCCGGGAGAGAACGTGGTGTTCGATGCAACCCGGGCCAATTGGACTTTCTGGGCGCGCTGCGATGACGTGTTCTTTTCGGGCATCCATTTCGACGGAAGCAAGCTGGTCCAACCCGATGGGACGCCCATTCGAAATTCTCGTAATATCGCATTCTATGGCGAACGCAACGAACATCGTATTACGTTCTTCGAGAACAGAGTATCCAATATTCAGCCAGGAAATCCCGCAGACGATAGATTTGGCAACGACAATCCGGCATTTGTCTGGAGACCCAGCACTCACGCAGTACGCGGGAGCAATTGGGTTTTCGTGAACAATGTATTTGACGGTTCTGGCCCCTTTCGTGGCAACGGCCCGTCGGCCGTCTCGCTGTCCTGTGTGTCCTACATCGTCTACGAAGGCAACATCGTGAGGAACTGGGAAGGCACGGGCACATTTTACGACAAGTCCAATGCAGATCACGTCACGGAGCGCAACAATGACCTCTGGGCGGCGACGTCAGGCGGTGCAGCACTCGGACACGCCATGGGCGCCGGAATGTCCGACTCCTACGATCCCAGTCACAACCCCGGGTACTTCGAAGTCTGTTGGAATCGCATCCGAGTGGATCGTACGCGCCTTCCATCTGGCGTGACTGTCGGGATGGCCATTCAGGTCGGCCTGGGCTCGACTCCAGGTGATGGTCCCGCTGCTGTGTACCGCAATTCGATCTACGGGTCCGTCTGGTTCAACCGTGTCGCCAACTATGAAGGCATCGCGGAAGGCAATGTGATCCAGGGCGAGCTACGGCAGGACGCCCCGGCCATCGTCGGAGCCGGCGACAATTTCTACACGGACGATCTCACCGAAACGGTGTTCGACGCCGATGGCGCGCTCACGGGAGCCGTCCGAGCCAGCTACCTTGGCACCCACGGCGCTGAGGTTCAGTAGGCGCTTCGTGTTCTTCTGCCCCTGGCCGCCGCGGGCAGATGTGGCGCGACTGCTCCCGATTCGCTATGCGTGCGCCCATGGCCCCGCGCAGCATCTCCCTCGAGCAGATCCCGGAGCCCGTGCGCGAGCTCTGCGGCCGGCTCGAGGCCGCCGGCTATGGCGCCTGGGTCGTGGGAGGCTGCATCCGGGACCTGCTGCTCGGGCGGGCGGTCAACGATTGGGATGTGGCCACCAGCGCGCGCCCCGAGCAGGTCCGTCGAGTCTTCCGCAGAGTGATCCCCACGGGCATCGCCCACGGCACGGTGACGGTCATGCTCGACGGCGAGCCGTACGAGGTCACCACCCTCAGGGGTGAAGGCGCCTACACGGACGGTCGACGCCCGGACGAGGTCTTCTTCGTCGACGGCATCGAGGAAGATCTCGCGCGTCGCGACTTCACCGTCAACGCCATCGCCTACGCTCCCGGCACGGACGTGCTGATCGATCCCTACGGTGGCCTGGAGGATCTGTCCTCGCGCTGCCTCCGAGCCGTGGGCGTCGCCTCCGAGCGCTTCGCCGAAGATGGGCTGCGCATCCTGCGGGGCGCGCGCTTCGTGGCCACGCTCGAGATGCAGCTCGAGGCCGAGACGCTGCGCGCCATGGGCCTCGCCCTCGACACTTACCGCAAGGTCAGCCACGAGCGCGTGCGCGACGAGTGGCTGAAGGCGATGAAGGCCACGCGGCCCTCGCGCGCCTTCGAGGTCATGCGGCGCGTGGGTATCCTGAAGGTGACGCTGCCCGAGCTCTTGCAGCAGGTCGGCTGCGAGCAGAACCGCTGGCATACGCACCCCGTCTGGGAGCACACGCTCGCCACCCTCGACGCCTGCCCTGCGGATCCCCTGCTGCGCCTCGCGGCCCTGCTGCACGATCTGGGCAAGCCCGAGAGTCGCGGGCGATCGGAGAAGACGGGCGACTACACCTTCTACAATCACGAGCGCATTGGCGCGCGCATGGCGGAACGTTGGCTCAGGCAGTTCCGCTTCAGCAACACGGAGCGGCAGACCGTCGTCGGGCTGATTCGAAACCACCTGATCTGCTACGACCCGAGCTGGTCGGACGGAGCCGTGAGGCGCTTCATGCGCCGCGTGGGCGCGGAGTCCATCCCGCGGCTGATCGAGCTGGCGCGGGCGGACGCCCTCGGAAAGGGGCGCTCCGTGGAGCAGGAGCTGGCGAACTTGAGTGAGCTCGAGGCACGCATCGAGCAGGTCGCCGCGGCCGGTGCGGCCTTGGGGGTGAAGGATCTGGCCTTGCGCGGAGACGCGCTGATGAGCGAGCTGGGGTTGAGCCCTGGGCCTCGCGTGGGCGCGATCTTGCGGGCGCTGCTCGAGCGCGTGCTGGAGGATCCGGAGTTGAATACGCGAGACCACCTGCTCGCCCTCGCCGCCGAGGAGATCGCCCGGGAGGGGGACGCGTGAAGGGCTTCATCGATCTGCACTGCCACGTCGTCCCGGCCGTGGATGACGGGGTGAAGACCGTGGAGGAGTCCGTGGAGCTGTGTCGCGGTCTGCGCGAGCTGGGCTTCACAAAGGTGGTCACCACGCCGCATATCCGCACGGTCATGTTCCCCAACACCGCCGACGGCCTGCGCGCGGCCTTCGAGCGCCTGATGCACGAGCTGCACGAGCTGCCGGGCCTGCCCGAGCTGGGCCTCGGCGCCGAGCACTATGTGGACGACGTAGTGTTGGGCTGGCTCGCTCAAGGCGACGGGCTCGAGTACCCGGGAGGTCATTGCGCCCTGGTGGAGCTGCCGCCCAGGCGTTTCCCCCTTGGCCTGGCGCAGCGCTTCTTCCAGCTGCGGGTGCGTGGTCTGCGGCCCGTGTTGGCCCACCCGGAGCGCTACGCGCCGCTCTTCAAGTCCACCGACGCCCTCGACCCGCTGCTCGACGCGGGCGCCTTGCCCTTGCTCGATCTGATGTCCTTGGTCGGTCGCTACGGTCGCCGCCCCCGGCGCGCCGCCGAGCGCATGCTCGAGCAGGGCGTCTACTATGGCGCCGCCAGCGACGCCCATCGCCCGAAGGACCTGAGCAAGGTCGCCGAGGGGATCGAGCGCCTCGAGCAGCTGGTGGGCCCGGAGGAGGCCCGCGAGTTGCTCCACGACGGTCCTCGGAACATCTTGGCGGGCTCCATCGATGATTGACCTCCACTCCTTCGCGCTCCACGCCGCGTCCTCGACCCCCCTGAGAAGCCCTTGAGCCGTCCCGCATCCCCATCGCCTTCACCCGAGCCTGCAGCTGAGACCGCCGCGCCCTCCATGCTGCGGCGCGTCTTGCCCAAGCTCTTGCTCTCCCTCGTCTTGGGCGCGCTCTTCGCCTGGCTCGCGGCCCGCGGAGGCGTGCCCTTGGTACCCAACGCCGAGGCGCTCGGCGCCATCGCCTGGTGGACCATCCCCGGCTACGTGCTCAGCATGCTGCTCACCCACTTCCTGCGGGCGGCGCGCTGGCGCTATCTGATCGCGCCGATCAAGAAAATGTCGCTCAAGGAGGTCATCCTGCTGAACTGGATGGGCTTCTTCGCCATCTTCGCCTTCCCCCTGCGCCTCGGGGAGGTCGCGCGCCCGGCGCTGACGAAGCTGCGACACGGCATCCCCATGAGCGTGGGCTTCGGCACGGTGGCGGTGGAGCGTGTGCTCGACGGACTCGTCACCAGCCTGTGTGTGGCCTGGGCGCTCTTCGCCATCCCGCGCGTGGTCACGGACGATCCCATCGCCCAGAACCTGCCTTTCTACGGCTACCTGATGCTGGCCGTGTTCAGCGGCGGGCTAGTGGCCCTCTTCGCCTTCGTCTGGCAGCGCGAGCGCGCCGTGCGTCTGACCGAGTGGGTCCTGGGCCTGGTCTCCAAGAAGTTCGCGCGGGTGCTCGCGCACAAGGTCTCGTCCGTGGCCGACGGGGTCCACTCGCTCAGGAGCCCGCGCTTGGCCGGCGGATTCGCGCTGGAGAGTCTGCTCTATTGGGCCTCGAACGCGCTGGGTATGTGGATCCTGGCGCTGGGCGTCGGCCTGCCCATCGGCTTCGGTCACGCAGTGTCCATCATGGGCATTCTGGCCATCGGCGTGCTCTTGCCCACGGGGCCTGGCCTCTTCGGCAACTTCCAGCTGGCCGTCTCCGCTGGGCTGAAGCTGTACCTCGCGGAGTCGCTGGTCTCGGGCATGGGCTCCGTCTACATCTTCTTGCTCTACGGCGTGCAGGCGACGGTGATCCTCACCCTGGGCATCATCCCGCTCTACACCAGCAAGATCCCCCTGCGCGCCTTGTTGGGTCAGGCCGAGGGCGACGCCGTCGCCGCCGAGTCCAGCTAGCGTTGTCGATTTCTTGCCACCTGACCCTCCGCGCGTAGCGTCGTGGCATGCGACGGCTCGCGATCCTCGTCCTCTGCACCCTCGGCCTCGGGCTGGGCCCGAGCTCCCCCGCCCAGGCGCGCAGAGAGTTCTCCGTGGACTATCGCTACGAGCAGGTCTGGGGCGCGGCCATTCGCATGCTGCGGGTGGACTACGGGTTTCGCATCCAGGATCGCGATGCGGACAACGGCTACCTGCTCTTCGACTACGTCGATCGGGGCCGCTCCTTTCCCGGATCGCTCGAGCTGGTGCGTGAGGGCGAGGGTGCAGACGCCTCCGTTCAGGTCGCCATTCAGGTCTCCGCCATGCCGAGCTACGTCGAGCGCATGCTCGCCGATCATCTCTCCCAGAAGCTCCGCAGCGACTACGGCGCGCCCCTCCGGCGGGTACGCCGCGCACCGCCGCCGACGGACCCTCCCGCCGACACGGACCAGGATGACGACTCGTCCGACTCGGACTCCGACGCAGATTGACGCCGTCCGGCCTCGGAGTAGCGTGAGCGGGTGGCGCTCTTCGTACAAAAGTTCGGTGGCACGAGCGTAGGCTCCCTCGAGCGTATCCGCGCCGTGGCCGAACGCGTGGCCAGACGACGGCGCGCGGGCGACGACGTGATCGTGGTCGTGAGCGCCATGGCGGGTGAGACGGATCGGCTGCTGGGACTGGGACGCTCCGTCGCCGCGCGGCCGACCGAGCGCGAGCTCGACGTGCTGGTCTCCACCGGCGAGCAGGTCACGGCGGCGCTGCTGGCGATTCAGCTCGGCGCCTTGGGCGTGCAGGCGCGCTCCATGCTGGGACATCAGGCTCACATCGAGACCGACGGCGCCCACACCCGGGCGCGCATCCGAGGCATCGACGGAGACGCGCTGCTCGCGCCCGTCCGCGAAGGCCGCGTGGTGGTGGTGGCGGGCTTTCAGGGAACCAGCCGCAGCGGCGACATCACGACCCTCGGGCGTGGCGGTTCGGACACCTCGGCGGTGGCGATCGCGGCGGCCACCGGCGCGCAGGTCTGCGAGATCTACACGGACGTGGACGGGATCTACACGGCGGATCCCAACGTCTGCCCGAGGGCGCGCAAGGTCGCGCGCATCAGCTACGAGGAGATGCTCGAGCTGGCGTCTCTAGGCGCTGAGGTGCTGCAGATCCGCTCGGTGGAGTTGGCGATGAAATACAGCGTGCGCATTCACGTGCGCTCGAGCTTCGAGGAATCGGAGGGCACGATGGTGGCAAGCGAAGACGAGTCTCTCGAGTCGGTGGTGGTGGCGGGCGTGACCAGCGACAAGAACGCCGCGAAGGTGACGATCCGCGCCTTGCCGGACCGCCCTGGAGTGGTCGCGTCGGTCTTCGAGCCCTTGGCGGAGGCGGGCATCAGCGTGGACATGATCATCCAGAACGTGTCCGACGCCGGGCGCACGGATCTCACCTTCACGGTCTGCGAGGACGAGCTCTTGCGCGCCCGCGAGGCGGTCGATGCGCTGCTCTCGAGCATCGGCGCGGAGGAGGTCGTGGTGGACTCACGCGTGGTCAAGGTGTCCATCGTCGGCCTCGGCATGCGCAGCCACGCCGGCGTCGCCGCGCGCATGTTCCGGCTGCTGGCGGACGAGGGCGTGAACATTCAGGCCATCAGCACCAGCGAGATCAAGACCTCCTGCCTGGTGGCCGACAAATACCGTGAGCTCGCCGTGCGCACTCTCCACGACGGCTTCCACCTCGGCGACTGATGCGGGGCAACCGAACGCGTCTCGGGCCGATACACGGTCGATGGAAGACGACTCGAGCCGAATTCGCGCGCTCGCCGCGCTGGTGGCGATCATGGCGGTGGTGGGCTTGGCCCACGCGCGGCCCCACTCAGAGCAGGAGAGGGCGTCTGCGCGCGCGCCTGCCGAGCGGCAGCCAGCCCTGGCCGCGCGAGCCCTGCGCGAGGGACAGCCGCTCGATCTGAATCGAGCCGACCAGCCGAGCCTCGAGCTGCTTCCGGGTATCGGGCCCGCCCTGGCGCAGCGCATCGTGCGCTCCCGTCGACGGGACGGACCCTTTCGGCAGCTCGACGATCTGCGCCGCGTGCGCGGCATCGGTATGCGGCGCCTCGAGGCCCTGCGCGGGCTGCTCCGGGTCGTCCCCCCAAGCGTCGGGAGCGACGCCGGATGCCCGAACTGTGAGGACGCAGGGCAGGACCCGCTTGCACCCGAAGGCCATGGCGGCTAGCACGCTCTGGACACTCGAATGGAGAACTTCATGCAGACTCGACCTTATGTGCTCTTGACGTCCCTGGTCCTCGCCCTCGGCCTCGCCGGCTGTGGCGACGACTCCACTCGCTCCGACGGCGGCGTGGACTCCGCGGTCCCGGACTCCGGTGGAGGAGACTCGAGTCGACCCGATTCGGGCGGCGACAGCGGCGGAAGCTGCGACCCCTCGGGCACAGAAGGCACCGCGGCGAACTGCAACAACGGCTGCGACGACGACGGCGACGGCTTCACCGACTGCGACGACTTCGGCTGTCAGGACGTGGGCGTCTGCGCCGCCATGATGTGTGCGACCATGCGCGCCACCGAGGCCGAGGGCGACGGCTGCACCAACGGCTGCGACGACGACGGCAACGGCTTCGTCGACTGCGACGACAACCTCTGCAAGGGCACGCCGAGCTGCCCCGTGGAGACCTCCAATGGACGCTGCAGTGACGGCCTGGACAACGACAGCAACGGCTTCACCGACTGCGCCGACTTCGCCTGTCAGGAGCGTCAGGTCTGCTTCGGCGAGCACACCAACGCCCGCTGCAGCGACGGCCTGGACAACGACGCGGACGGCGCCACGGACTGCGCGGACACGGACTGCCAAGCGGAGGCCATCGTCGTCTGCGACGGCAGCAGCCCCGTCTCGCCCCTGCCCAGCGACATCCCCGCGGCCGTGAACGCGGCCTGCAGCGACGGAGTCGACAACGACGGCGAGGGCCACATCGACTGCGGCGACTTCGGCTGCACCGACTACTTCGAGGCCAGCGTCTGCTTCGACCTGCCCCGTGAAGGCGGCAACGCCTCCTGCTCCAACGGCGTCGACGACGACAAGGACGGCCTCACGGACTGCGCCGATCCGGGCTGCAACCGCGAAGGCACCGTCGTCTGCGATGGCACGACTGCCGTGACCTTCGCCGACGACGCCGCGCGCAAGGCGGCCACGGACGCGGAGTGCAGTGACAGCACCGACAACGACACCAACACCTTCACCGACTGCGCGGACTTCGGCTGCAACCGAAACCCTGACGTGAGCACGACCGTGTGCGCGCCCCCCGCCGAGGGCTCGGACGCGACCTGCAGCGACGGCATGGACAACGACAGCAACGGCTTCACCGACTGCGCCGACTTCTCGTGCAGCATGAACCCCGCGGTGACCGTGTGTCCCCGTGAGACCAGCGCCGAGCAGTGCGACAACGGCATGGACGACGATGGCAACGGCTTCGCCGACTGCGCGGACTTCTCCTGCAAGCCGGCCACGGGGACCCCCTCACCCGCCTGCCTCTGAACGAGTCCAGCTAGGGTCCATCCCCGCGACCGCCGCGGATCGAACGTCTCGAGTTCGGTTCGCGGCGTTTGCCGTCTGGGGGTCAATAGCGATCGAAGGTCAGGCTGACTCTCAAGCCCGCCTGCATCGCCAGGGGCGCCAAGCCTCCGTCATCGAAGGCGAAGGGCAGGGCGTAGACACGGAAATCGACCCCGAAGAGCAGCCGGCGACTGAAGAGAAAGTCGAGGCGGAGTAGGGCGTGCACGGCGAGATCTGCGCCGAGCTCGCCGTCCCGCAGGCTGAAGAACCCGTCCACGCCCAGGCCGAGGCTCGGGACCAGACGCAGGACGTCGACCAAATAGATCAGCTCGAGGCCGCCGACGCCGGAGTGCAGCGTGGGGTCGGCGGGGTGTAGCGCATAGCCCACGCGGCCGCCCAAGGACCAACTGTCACCGAGGCCCAGCGTGCCCGAGAGGCCCAGGGAGACGCCGTTCCGAGGCACGCCCGCCTCGGCCGACGGAGCTCCGAGCCAGCCCAAGTCGACGCCCAGAGTCGCCTGGTCTTCGTATGCCCGAGCCACGCTCGGTGTCGCGAAGGAGAGCGCCAACGCCGACATGATGAGCGCCAAAGGCAGGAGGTTGAGACGAGACATCATCACTCCCCATACCATGCTGACGGCGTGCGGCCCCAGGTCCTCGGGTGCAGCCAGACGCCAGCCCGAGCCCACCTGGCCGCCCGCAGCAGGGTCCCCTACCATATGCCACCGCGTCCGCAGTCACGCCGCAGTCACGCAGACCTGATTGGTGAGTAGCGAGGTCGGAGGGCGCTCGAGTCCTGGGACGTAAGCGGTTGCGCGCAGGGCGGGGCTGAGCCGCCGCGGGCTGCACTTTCGCACTTGATGATTTTTCGGACGGTTCGAGCGAAAAACCGCCCAGAGCGTTCTCCCTGGGATCGCGAGCGTCCCGCCCGCCCCGGCCGGTCGCCCTGCGGGGTACGGCGGCCTTGCAGATGCGAGCGCTTGGCAAGGATCGACGGCGTGGCCGGGAGGCGCTCGCGCAAGGCCGCCTCGCCGCACGCGCCAAGTCGGGCTTGGGCCGGGGGGCGACTTGGCACGCGCGGAGCCCCCTCCGAGCGACCGGCCGGCCCGGGCTCATGCCGAAATAGAAGGCACGATTAGGGATCGAGCTGCGGCCGAAGATGTGATCTCATCGCGCCGCCGTGAGACCCGGCAAGGTCAGCGGCACGTTCATCAAGCCACCAAAATCGCTCTCGACCGCAGCTCAGCTCGAGGCTCTTCGCTCCCGATCGAGGGCGCAAGGAGATTCTCATTGAGCCACATCACCCAATCCAATCGCGCCATGGCCGGCTTCTTCAAGTCGCGCTTCCTGTCGCTTCGCTTCGACCGCATCGACGATCCCCGTCGCGCGGCCTCCACGCGCTGGCCCCTGCGCACGCTCTTGATGAGCGCGCTCCTCGGAATCAGCGCATCGTGTCGCAGCTTGCGACACATCGAGCTGCTGACTGACGTCGGTCTCAGCGGCGCCATGAGGCGCATGCTGAGTCTGCGCCGACGGGTCCCGGACACGACGCTGCGCGACTTCTTCTGCAAGCTCTCGCCGGACAGCCTACGGCCGCTGCTGCATCAGCTCACTCGCGACGCCTATCGTCGGAAGGCGCTCGCGCCTGACCGCTTGCCCTTCGGCGTGGTCGCGCTCGACGGCAAGGTCACGGGCGTCGGTCGCATCACCGACGACAGCGGACTCGGCCAGCCCGTCACGGTCGGGGAGGGCCAGAAGGACCGCACGCTGATTCGCTCCATCACCGCCTGCTTGGTCAGCGCCGCAGCGCGCATCGTCATCGACGTGACCTTCGTGCCCGCGAAGAACAACGAGATGAGCCACTTCAACACCGCCTTCGATGCGCTGATGAAGGTCTACGGTCGCTCCGACCTGTTTCGCGTCATCACCTACGACGCCGGCGCCACCTCGAGAGCCAACGCGCAGCGCGTCGTCGACGCCGCCAAGCACTACGTCTTCGCCTTGAAGAAGCCGCAACAAGAGCTCTGGAGCGAGTACGTGCCGCAGCTCGAGTCGCGAGAGATCCACCAAGCCGACGCTGAGACCGTCGACACCGTCAGCAGCAACAAGACCGTCACGCGCCGGCTCTTCTTGTGCGTCGCGCCCGATGGCAGCCCCGAGTGGGAGCACCTCCGCAGCGTCCTGCGCGTCGAGGCGACCGTTGAAGACGCTGAAGGAAACGAGACCTCCTGCGAGAGCCGATACTTCCTCAGCAGCTTGCCGGCCCACGCGCTCACGCTCCAGCAATGGCTGCGTCTGATCCGCGCCCATTGGGGCGTTGAGAACAACGCGCATCACGCCCTCGACGTGCAGTTCAAGGAGGATGACCACCTCTTCGTGCCGACCCACGTCGGCGCGTCCCTGTGTCTCATCGTGCTGCGGCGAGTCGTGCTCAGCCTCTTCGCGCTCTTCCGCAACGTCAGCCTGCGTCCCAACGGCCAACGCGGCATGCCCTGGCGTGAGCTGCTCGACTGGGCCTACCGAACGCTGATCTCCGCCACCCCGTCCCAGCTCGACAGACTACGTCGACGTCCAAAGGTCGCACTCGCCACGAGCTGATTCTGCCGGGTCTCGCTGCTCGTTTCCGCTACTTCTGGTCCGCGCTCTTCGTGGAGCCCTGCCCGCCCGCTGAAACACGCCGGGCTCGCACCTCTGCGCCCGCCACGACCTTCATTTCGAGATTCGTCCCGCT
>JAADHO010000294.1:0-15974 GCA_013151775.1 Deltaproteobacteria bacterium
CGTCGCGTCCACCGTGCTCGAGTCGGCCGCTGCGTCGGCGCTTGCGTCCATGCCGGCCGCCGCCCGGCAGTTGCCGTCGACGCAGACTCGACCCCCGCTGCAGTCGCTCGGCACGGAGCAGGGCGTTCCCGTGGAGCCCCCGCCGCAGCTCGCGCAGAGCAAGAGGAGCGAGGACAGCGAGCATCGGACGATGGAGTGCATGGTTTCCACTATGCCAGCACTTCGCGTCGGCATGGAAGCGGGCTGCGTCGACGCCAGTCCCGACATCCAACTTTTTCGCTTCCCGGCGCCGAATGTGAAAAGTCATCAGAGCCGTGTCCCCCCTTCCGTCGACCTCATCCCCTCAGCGACTGCCTTGGCTGCTGCTGGTTCTCTTGGTCACGGCGCCGGCCCTCGCGGACCCCGGTCCACGCTACGCTTGGGAGCGCGGCTTGGCTCCGTCGGCCGAGGGCAGGTCTTCCACGCCGACGCCCACGCTGCGTCTGCCGAGCGAGTCCGCGGAGACGCCCCTCGGTGACGCGCCCGGCGACGAGGCCCTCGCGGGCTTGATCTTGCGCGCCGCCCCTGACGCCCCAGCGCAGCGCGTGCTGCTCCTGAGCATCGACGGTCTCCGGCCCGACGCGCTTTCCGCTAGCGAGACGCCCGTATTGATGTGGCTGATGGCCCATGGCCTCTCGGCGCGCCACGCGCGCACGCTGCGCCGCTCCCTCACCTTGCCCTCCCACGCGTCGATGATGACCGGCGTGGGCATCGTGCGACACCGCCTCGGTTGGAACTCCTTCCACCTCTCGCGCGGACGCAGCCACTTCCCCTCGATCTTCCGCGTCGCCCACGCGGCGGGCATCTCCACCGCGCTCTTCGTCGGCAAGCCCAAGCTCTCCCACATCCTCGAGCCCGGCGACGCCGACACCTTCGAGGTCGGCGGCATCCTGTGCGACCGTGTGAACGCACGCGCCCTGCCCTACCTGAGGGAGATGGCGTCTGGCCTCGCCTTCGTGCACTACCCGGACCCGGACGGCGCCGGTCACCGTGACGGCTGGATGAGTCCGAACTACCACCGCGCCGTGCGTCGCTCGGATCGCTGCCTGGGCGAAGTGCTCGAGGCCCTCTCCACCCACGGCTTCGCGCGCACCCTGATCATCGTCACCGCCGACCACGGCGGACACGACCACACGCACGGCACATCCGCCCGCGTCGACCGACGCATCCCTTGGATCGCCTTCGGCGGCGTCGTGCGTCCCGGCGAGGTCATGCGCGGCGTACGCACGCTAGACACCGCGCCCACCATCCTGCGCGCCCTCGGCTTGCCTCTGCCCCACGGCCTCGAGGGTCGCGCCATCGAGGCCGCCTTCACGCAGCGCCGCGCGCGAGCTCCGTGCTGGCAGCCGGTGTCGCGACGCTGACTTCACCGCGCCGCTGTCGCCGCGTCACGTTTCGCCGCGGATGCCCTTCAGCCAGTCCTTGGCTCCAGTGAACTCCGCGTCGGAGGTGCCCGACTGGATCGCCGGAGTCTTGCCGTCGTGGCGCTCATAGGAGCCGAGGAAGCGGACGTCGAAGCAGACCCGATGGAGCCCCATCAGCGCCTCCCCCACCCGGGCGTCATCGACGTGACCCTCGCAGTCGATGGAGAAGCAGTAGTGGCCGAGGGCGGCGCCGGTGGGTCGCGACTCGATCCGCGTGAGGTTCACTCCACGGATCGTGAACTGCTGGAGGATCTCCATCAGGGCGCCCGGGTGGTCGTCCTGCATGAAGGCGACGAGGGAGGTCTTGTCGGCGCCCGTTCGCGGCGCCGGCCGGCCCGGCCGCGTGACCAAGACGAAGCGAGTGATCGCCTCCCGGTTGTCTCCGATGCGGGCCGCGAGCTCGTCGAGGTCGTAGGGCTCGGCGGCGAGGGGCGCGGAGATGGCCGCGTCCCAGGCGCAGTCGGCGTCGGCGAGGCCGGCCGCCGCTGCGGCTGTCGACGCCGTGTGCACGACCTCGACCTGCGGCAGGTTCGCCGCCACCCACTTGCGGGTCTGGGCCGCGGCGTGGGGATGGGTCGCGACCGAGCGCAGATCCCTGAGCGCCATTCCCCGCCGCGCGAGCAGGGAGAAGGCCACGGGCACGGTGATCTCGCGGGTGATCATCAGCGGCGAACCGGTGGCGAGCTCGTCGAGCGTGACCGGCACCGAGCCCTCGACGCTGCTCTCGATCGGAACGACCGCGCCGAGGGCATCGCCATTGCGCACCTCGTCGAGGGCGACCGTTACGGTGGGGCAGGCCAAGGCCTCGGCGTCCTTCGATTCCTTCAGGCTGCGCAGCGCCTGTTCGGTGAAGGTCCCCGCGGGACCGAGGTAGGCGAAGCGTCTCTTGGTCGTCGGCACGCACCAAGCCTAACAGCCTACGCTGCGAGCGAGCGTGCCGGCGGCTTCGGCGTCTCGCGATTCGGCGGCTTGCCCGGGGGCGCCAAGGCGAGCACCTCGACCAGGAAGGGCGCCATCATGGAGATCAGGTCCAGGCTTGGATCGAGCTGCTTGCCGAGACCCTCGGCGACCAGCAGCGAGATGTGCACGACGGTGAAGACCGGGTCCACCATCACACGGTGACGCCTGAGCACGTTCATCATGCCGGCGACCACAGCGCTCGTCTCCATCTCTCCGAGGGGCTTGCCCGTGAAGGAGGCGAAGTAGTCCACCACGTCCTGTGCGAAGCGCTCGTAGTCTGGCGTGTGCACCTCCGGCGCGTAGCCGTAGAAGAGCTCCGCTGCGCGTCGGCCATCCTGTTGTGCCAACGCCAGGAAGGTCTCGATCCACGGGCGCTTCAGCTCGTCCTCGATCTCCGCCACCAAGCCCAGATCGAGGAAGACGAGACGGCCGTCCTCGCAGAGCAGGATGTTGCCGGGGTGCATGTCGGCGTGCACGAAGCCGTCGCGGAAGACCATGTGAATGATGGCTTCGAAGCCGCGCTTCGCGAGCGTCGTGCGGTCGCCTCCCACCTCCTCGGGCTCGGTCGCGCGCGCACCGTCCACGAAGTGCATCGTCAGCACGCGTGGCGTGCACAGCTCGGGCACGAGCTTGGGCACCTCGACGCCCTCGAGGCGCTTGAAGCTCTCAGCGAAGCGCAGGTTGTTCCTGGCCTCTGTCTCGAAGTCGAGCTGCAGCTCCAGCGCGTCTCCGAAGCGATCCACGGCGCCGCGCAGAGAGAGCAGGCGCAGTGAAGGGATCCACTCGAGCACACGCACGCCGGCGCGCATCAGCGAGAGATCCCGCACGATCTGTGAGCGCGCGTGGGGGCGCAGCACCTTGATCGCGAGCTTGGTGCCGTCGTCGAGGGTCGCGGCGTGCACCTGCGCCACGGATGCGGCGGCGATGGGCTCGCGCTCGATCTCGAGCAGCCTCGCGCGCGCCTCCTCGGGCAGCTCAGCCTCGAGCACGGACTCGATGTGGGAGAAGGGCTCTGGCGCGACTGCATCTTGCAGCGTCTTCAGGCTCTCGACATAGACGGGGCCGATCAGATCCGGGCGCGTGCTCAGGATCTGTCCGAACTTGATGAAGGTCGCGCCGAGCCTCTCGAGCGCCTCCGTCAGCGCGTCCGCTCGCAGTCGTTGCGCCTGCTCCCGCGTCAGGCGCCCGGCGCGGAGTCGCCGCCACGCGTGCACCAGGCCCGCTCGGATGAAGATCCAGAGGACGAACCACGCGCGCAGAAAGAGGCTCAGGAATCGCACGGAGCAGCTCGTAGCACGTTCGCTGTCCACGGGTAGGGCGATCCCTGAAGCAGGGCTGTGTCAGAAGACGTAGACAGCACCTGCGGTGCTGGCGCTGTTGTCGGCTTGGTTTCCGCCGACACCCGTGGCGTTCGAGGCTTCAGCGGGCGCGCCGATGGCGATGATGGAGCCATCGCCGGAGACCGCCGCGCTCTGCCCAAACTGGTCGTTCGGATTGGTGTTGGAAGCCTTGAGGTAGGCGAGCTGAGACCACGTGCTTCCGCTGCGTGTGAAGACATAGGCTGCGCCGGCGTCGATGGCGCTGTTGTTGGCTTGGTCTCCTCCAATGCCGGTGGCATTGGACTCATCAGCGCGCGCGCCGACCACCAGTGTCGAGCCGTCGTCGGAGAGGGCAACCACTCCAAACCAGTCCGCGCTGCCCGTGTTGGACGCCTTGACGTAGGCTTGCTGAGACCAAGTGGCTCCACTGCGCGTGAAGACATAGACGGCGCCGGCGGCGCCGGCGCTGTTGTCGGCTTCGTTTCCTCCGATGCCTGTGGCGATCGAGCCCTCTTTCTGGGCACCGACGGCGATCGTGGAGCCGTCACCGGAGAGGGCCACGAATCTGCCAAACTCGTCGCTCCCGTCCGTGTTGGAGGCCTTGATGTAGGCCTGCTGCGACCATGAGGTTCCGCTGCGCGTGAAGACGTAGGCGGCCCCGGCTTGGGTCGCGCTGTTGTTGGCTTGGTTCCCTCCGACGCCCGTGGCGTTCGAGCCCTCTCGGTAGGCTCCGACCACCAGTGTCGAGCCGTCGTCGGAGAGGCCGAGCGCATGGCCAAAGCGGTCGCTCGCGTCCGTGTTGGAGGCCTTGATGTAGGCCTGCTGCGACCAGGTGCCGCCACCGCCTGTGAAGACGTAGACGGCGCCAGCCCAGCCGGAGCTGTTGTCGGCCTGGTTTCCGCCGACACCTGTGGCGTTCGAGGCCTCTCCGTCGGCTCCCACGGCCAAGGTGGAGCCGTCCCCGGAGAGCTGCAGCGCGACGCCGAAAGCGTCATAGGCGTCGGTGTTGGAGGCCTTGACGTAGGCCCGCTGTGACCACGTGCTGCCGCTGCGTGTGAAGACATAGACTGCACCGGCGTAGCTCGCGCTGTTGTCCACCTGGTTGCCTCCGACGCCTGTGGCGTTCGAGGCCTCTCCGTCGGCTCCCACGGCCAAGGTGGAGCCGTCGTCCGAGAGGCTGAGCGCGCTTCCGAAAGAGTCGCCGGCGCCGGTGTTGGAGGCCTTGATGTAGGCCTGCTGTGACCATGCGCCGCCGCTGCGCGTGAAGATGTAGACCGCGCCGGCGTGGGTGGCGCTGTTGTTGGCCTGATTGCCATCGACGCCCGTGGCGTTCGAGTCCTCTTGGTAGGCTTGGACGGCGAGCGTCGTGCCGTCGCTCGAGAGGGCGAGGGAAGCGCCGGGGCCCCAGACTCCGCCGAAGGAATCGCTCATGTCCGTGTTGGAGGCTTTGATGTAGGTGCTGCTGCGCCTGACGACCACGGTGTAGCTGAGCGATGTTCCGTCGTCGGTGGTCACGGTGATCGACAGCGGCATGACGACGGCTGTCGTCGCGATGGCCGCCGACGGCGATCCAGAGGCTACGACCACACCGTTGACGCGGATCGTAGCGTGCGTGGGGTAGAGCACAGAGGGTGTGAACGCCACGCTCGTCTCGCCCGGCGACAGCGTGAGCGTGTAGTTGAAGGTGTCTGGCGCGAAGCCCGGCTGCAGGCTGCCTACCGAGGGCACGAGTGCGCTGAGGCGCGCGTCCGGGAGCCGACAGCCCGTGGCTCCATGGCCGGTTCCGGTGAAGGGCGCGCCGCACGTGCAGGTGAAGCCGCCGGTGCTGTTGGCGCAGCTCGCTACTGGATCCGAGTCGCAGTCGTCCGTGCCGCTCACGCACTCGTCGATGTCGCTGCAGGTCCCGCCCGTGGCCGGCGCGGAGTAGCCGGAGTCGCAGGCGCATGTGTAGGATCCGACGGTGTTCGAGCAGCTGCCCGGTCCGCAGGTGCTCACGCTCGCGCACTCGTCGATGTCGCTGCAGGTGCCGCCAGCCGGGGGCGCCGTGAACCCCGATTGGCAGGTGCATCGATAGCTACCCACCGTGTCGACGCAGCCCGCCCGTCCCACGCCGCAGGTGGTCGCGGTCGCGCACTCGTTGACGTTGACGCAGGTGCCGCCCGTCGCCGGCGCCGAGTAGCCGGAATCGCAGCTGCAAGTGTAGCTTCCGACGGTGTTCGAGCAGCTGCCCGATCCGCACGTGCTCACGCTCGCGCACTCGTCGTCATCGGCGCAGGTTCCTCCAGCACCGACGCCCGCGCCCGAGTAGCCCGCCGGGCAGGTGCAGGTGTAGGAACCGTCCGTGTCGGCGCAGGTCGCCCCGACGGCGCCGACACAGGGAGCGCCCTCGGCGCACTCGTCGATGTTGGTGCAGGACGTATCGAAGCCGCGGAAGCCGGCGGGGCAGGGCACGCACACGCCGTCTGCGGAGTCTGCGAGCCCGTTGCAGTCGTTGTCCACGTCCCCGTCGCAGACCTCGAGGGCCTCTGGGTTGATGGTGCTCTCCGTGTCGTTGCAGTCGTCACCACAGAGGGAGGAGCCGTCCGTCTGTGGGTTGCAGCAGGTCAGCCGTAGGTGACCGTCGGCGTCGCCGTCACCGTCGCTGCCAAGCGTCGTCGGGTCGCAGTCCTCGTCGTGACCGTCGCAGACCTCGACGTTGCCGGGGTAGCGATTGGCGTCGGCGTCGTCGCAGTCGTCGCCGCCACAGTCGACGGAGTCATGTCCGTCTCCATCGGCGTCACCGTCCAGATCGCACATCGTCTGGCAGCGGTCTCCGTCCTCGTCGCAGGTCTGCTCCGCGAGGCAGGCGTCCGCTTCGGCCGGTACGCAACCGTCGACGTCGGCGCTGACGTCGTCGGGCAGGCAGCGCTCGACGCCGTTGCAGAAGAGCCCATCGTCGCAGTCGTCATCGGAGACGCAGAGTCCCCCCGAGTCACTCGTCATACCGTCGGTCGCGGCGTCGACGCTCGAGTCTCCACCAGCGTCTCCGCCGGTCGGACCCGCGCCTCCACCACACGCGGTCATCAGGCTCAGCAGCAGCACTCCGATTGTTTGCGACGTAGCGCAGCCCCGAGTCGGCGAATTCACAGCCATCCCACACCTCCTCATTCCGGCCCCAGGGCAGAGTGCCTTGCTGTTTGCCTGAACGCGTTGCGATGCGTCAATCGCCGCTTTTCAGTCGGATCGCCGGGTGGCGCGAGGTCTGCCTCGCTGCATCACGCGGCCTTGCCGCTCGCAGCCTCCGCCTCGCTAGCGTCCGCCTCGTCGCTACCGAAACGGGCGACCAACGCCGTGATGCCGTAGCCGAGAAGCACCAGCCCGAGGGCGGCGGCGATCTGCGCGGCGCTCGGATCGAAGAACTGTGTGGGGTATTTGTCGGGAGAGAGAGAGGTCAACGACTCCGCCGTCATGACGCGGCCCTTGAACACGCTGCCGACGACGGGCGCCACGCCTTCTTGGAAAGGCCAGAGGCCGATCACCGCGCCCAAGAGCAGACCGAGGAGCGCACCGAGGGTGGGTTTCTCGAAGCGCCTCAAGAGCCAGCCGAGCAGGTTGCTGACAACGAGTACGCCGACCACCACGCCGAGGCCGACGGGGATCACGATGCTGGTCATCGGCCCCATGGCGGCGGAGACGTCGCCTGCCTTCAAGGCCTGCTTCAGCGCGTCCACGCCGCCCAGGATCGGCACGTAGACGCCCATCAAGAGCAGCAGATAGCCACCGCTCACGCCGGGCAGGATCATCGCGCTGGCGCCCGCGACACCGGCGATGAAGAGGAAGAGGGCGCCGTCGCGCTCGACGCTCCCGCCCGCCTCGTGGCTCTGAGCCAGGCTCAGCGCGGCCATCGCCGCGAAGGCCAGCACGGCGGCGATCCAGGTGGAGACGTGGGCCGGCCTGGCCTCCTTCCAGACCACGGGTAGCCCCCCCAGGGTGAGCCCGATGAACAGGCTGTACATCACCCAGCGGTGCTCCACGACCAGGCCCTTCACCGTCCCGGCGAAGAGTAGAATCGACAGCACGGCGCAGGCGACCACCACGCCGAGCACCAGCATGGAGCGCTTCTTGAACTTGAAGGTCGTCACCTCGGCGATGGCCTCGATGAAGCGCGGATACACGCCCGAAGCCAGCAACATCGTGCCGCCGCTGATGCCGGGCACCAGGTTGGCGAGACCCATCAGCACGCCGCCGATGGCGCAGCGCGCGGCCAGGAGCGAACGCGACGACGGGGGCTCGACCCCGGGGTAGCTCTCCATCGGCTCCTTCGACTCCTCGCGCTCAGCTTCACTCATGCGCCGCTGTTAGCGTGGATTCGGCGTCACGCCAAGTCCCGCGACTCTTGGCATCGAATGGAAGGCGCGGCGGCGTCCTGACGTATACTTCTGCGCATGGCCGATCCCTTCGTCACCGTCGCGCGCTACGTCGACCCCATCTTGGCGCAGATGGCCGTGGACGTGCTCCGCCAAGAGGGCATCGTCGCCACAGCGACCGGAGTCGGTCACAGCGGCGTCTTGGGCGCGGCGGGCAGCATGCTCCTGCAGATCCCCGTGCAG
Source organism: Deltaproteobacteria bacterium (assembly GCA_013151775.1). Classification (GTDB taxonomy): domain Bacteria; phylum Myxococcota_A; class Polyangia; order Polyangiales; family Houyiibacteriaceae; genus JAADHO01. The sequence continues at coordinate 8,332 of JAADHO010000294.1, forward strand.
GTGCGGGAGAGCGAGGCGCTGCAAGCCATGGAGCTGCTCGAGGCGCTCGAAGAGGGCGGCGAGGTGGTGGACGAGGACGCGCCGGAAGAGCTGCGCATGCCGTCCACGAAGGACTCGGAGCGCGCCATCCCGGGCGAAGGTCCGTATCGCGAGCGCCGAGGGGAGCCTGCCGAGTCAGCCCCACGCAAGGCCACAGTGGGCATCTCCGTGGCGCTCTTCCTGACGCTGGGCGCGGGACACTTCTACGCCCGCGAGAGGGCCGCCGCCCTGCTCTTGGCGTTGGCTGAGGCTGGCGCCGTCTTCCTATCCATTTCGGAAAAATCGCCCGCGCCGATGCTGCTCGTACCGGTCGCGATGGCGGTGGACGTCTTCGGCGTGCCCGGGGCCGTGCGACGCCACAACGCTGGCGAGCCGCGCTCCGCGGCAGAGCAGCTGCTGCGGACGGGGATCTGGCTGGTGCTGGCCGCCATAGCTCTCTACTTCCTCGGCGGGGCTATCGACCCCGAACCGCGCAGCTGACGCCCATATGGCGAGACGAAGCAGCAAGGGCCGTGGACGGCGAGCGGGTGAGGGTGTGAGTCTGAAGGACGGGGAGCTGCACATCGAAGGAAACGTGCTGGCCCTGAGCGAGATCCTCGGCGTCGCCGAGCATGGCGCGCCGAGGCGTCGGCGTCTGGTCGTGCTGACATCACGCGAGCCCCCGGCGCCGCCGTGGTTCGAGCTGACGCCGAGCATGCTCGAGCCGTCTGTGGAGATCCCCGATCTGGAGACCCTGGCCCGCACGCTGCGCTCGCGTCTCGAGAGCCAGAGCTACCGCCGAGGCCGCCTCGCTCGAGTGCGCCTCGAGCGGGATGAACTCGAGACCGCCGTGCTGGCCCGGGAGGAGCTGCCGGGCGCGCTCTCCGTACCCGTGGGGCGTGGCCCCCGAGACCCGGTCTCGCGCGTTGCCGAACCCCTCTCCGCCATGAGTGGAGGCACGACGGTGGCCGTGCTCTCATTTTCGCTGGCCTGGCCACACGCACCCCCAGGGGCGATCATTGCGAGCGGCGCTGTGGGCGCCCTGGTCGCTACCGGGGTGATGTATCTGGTGGCCCGCCGTGGGCGACGCCGGCGTCAGCGGACGCGCGTCTTGGTGCTCTGCCCTGACGGCTGCGTGATCGGTCTGCCCTCGGGAGTGCGCACCTTTCATTGGTCCGAGCTCGGTCCCTTCAGCATCAGCGTCGATCGTCACGGTCGCTTCCGTCGACGCCGTGGGCTGCGGGTGGTCGACCCCGACGGCGAGCTGCTCGGGACGCTCGACGCCAGCTGGTTCGCTCAGAATCTGACGCTGATCGTCGCCGTGGCCAACGCCTACCGCGAGCGGGTCGGGAGCTGAAGGCAGTCGGACTCAGCGCCTCAGCACCACGGCGCTGCGCGGACTCAGGGTGAGCCTCACGTCTCCTCCCTCGGCGACCACGAAGCGGCGCTCGCCTTCGAGGGCGTCGACCAAGGTGGCGCCCGCGGGGAAGCCCGTGGGGATCACGGCGCCCGATGATTGCAGGGCGTGAGCGTTGATGACGACCAGCACGCGCTCTGGGTCGAGCACGCGCTCGTACGCCAGGAGCCCCGAGTCCTCCGCCGTGGCCAGACCGCCCGTCTCCGCCAGATAGCGCACGACCAGCTCGCCGCGCCTCAGAGCCGCCGACTCACGGCGTATCTGCGCCAGATGCGCGATCATCTGGTACAGGGGCGCGCCCTCATCGTAACCCGAGGTCCACATCACCTCGCGCGACTCGTGTCCCCCTTGTCCGCGAAAACCCTGCTCCGTGCCGTAGTAGACGCTTGGAAAGCCGTCCAAGGTGAAGAGCAACGTCATGGCAAGACGCGTCACGCGTGCGTCCGCGAGCTCGCCGGCGAAGCGCCAGGTGTCATGGTTGTCGGCGAGCACGGCGCGGGCGCGCCACGGATCGACGCCGATGCCTCGGGTGGCGCCACTCGTAGGGAAAAGCGTCCGCGCCTCGGAGAGAGCGAAGCGCGCGGTCTCGGGCGGAGCGCCGTCGAGCAGGACGCCATCGAAGAGGCTGAGCTTCAGCGGCAGGTCGAAGAAGGAGTCCAAGCCTCCGTCTTCGGTGAAGGGCGCGATGCGACGCGGATCGGCCTCGAAGACCTCACCGAGCAGCAGGAAGCGCTGCTTGCCCAGCGCCTCGATGCGTTCGCGCAGGGCGCTCGAGAAGGCGGGCCAGAACGCGCGCTCGATGTGCGGCACGGCGTCGATCCGAAAGCCGTCGACGTTGGTGTCCATCACCCAGCGCGCGTAGGTCGCGACCAGGTCGTCACGCAGCTCGGGGCGCTCCGTCGCCAGGTCGCGCAGGCCGTCGGGAAAATCTCCCAGCCGCCTCTGCGCCGGATCCGACAAATCGCCTCGGCCACGGCGATGGAAATCCTGCACGCCCAGGGCGCGCGTGGATCCATCCGAGGTGAAGATCAGCGGGGCCGGCACGCGCCAGAGCAGAGGAGCGTCGTAGGGCGCGGCGAGTGAGAAGGCGGGCTCCGCTTCGTCCTCCTCGGCCACGCCATCGCGATTCAGATCGTAGTCGAAGACGCGCCCCATGTGGTTCGGCACGATGTCGACGATCACCTTCAGGTCGCGCCTGTGGGCGGCGCGCACCAGCCGACGCAGCGCCTCTAGATCGCCGAAGTGCGGGTTCGTCCGCGTGAGATCGGCGGGCCAGTAGCCGTGGTATCCGTCCGCCTGCGTCTCACGCTCGATGGGCGCAGTCACCGGGGAGATCCAGATCGCGGTGGCGCCCAGACGCGCGATGTAGCCGAGGTGCTGACGCAGTCCGTCGAAGTCACCGCCTTGGTAGCGCGACAGATCGCCGGGCATCACGCCCACGCCGTCGACCTCGTCGTTGCTCGGATCGCCGTTGGCGAAGCGATCGGTCAGCACCTGATAGATCACCTCGTCGCGCCAATCGTCGACCTGCGTGGTGATGGCGGGCGCGCCCACGGCGGGCGATCCACAGGCGCCTAGGGGCAGCAGGCTGAGCCACAGCGCGCCCTCGACGATGGTCCGGAGACGCGCCCACAGGCGCCGCATCAACGAACGCCGAGGACGAGGAAGCTGCGCGGCGGGAGGGTGGTGGCGCCGCCGCTGCGCGTGCCGCTCGCCATCAGGTCGTCGTACGTTCCATCCGGCAGCGTGACGCTGCGGGCCGAGTCGCCGCGGTTGATGGCCACGATGACGTCCCCGGCGGCGTCTCCGCAGCCGGTCATGCGATAGACCCAGGTGTCTCGATCGGCGCTGAGGGTGATGCGTCGACCGCGCCCGAGCACCGCGTGCGTCCCGCGCAGCTGACCCAGGGCACGCACCTTGTCGCGCAGCGCGAGCTGATGCGTGTTCAGCTCCGAGTCGCTCCAGGGCATCATCCGGCGGTTGTCAGGATCGCCGCCGCCCGCGAGGCCGATCTCGTCGCCGTAGTAGATCAGCGGGATGCCCGGGTTGGTCATCAGGATGGCGAAGGCCACGCCCAAGCGCTCGTAGGGTTCAGGCGTCGTGGGCTGATCAAAAGAGCTGCTCCAGCCGTTGCCGGGGCTCGAGCCCTCGCGGCAGTTGCCGATCTCGCGGCTCGCGAAGTGGATCGCCCGCGGGATGTCGTGGTTGCCGATCCAGGTCGTCATGATGGCGTTCGCGCCATAGAAGCCGTCGTTGGAGTCGAGGTAGCTCGAGAGCGTGTCGAGGCGACCGCCGGGCGTGAACACCGCCTCGCAGAGCCGCGCCTTCTCTGGAAAATCGAACTGACCGTCGAGCATGGTGTCGGAATCGACGTAGCCTCGGATCAGGCCCGGGTCGTCGTAGGAGAAGGTCTCGCCCACCAGATAGAAGCGGCCACCCGTCGGACTCGTGATCCGCGCGTTCAGGGCGCTCCGGAGATCCAGCAGCCAGGAGAGCGGCACGTGCTTGATGGCGTCGAGGCGGTAGCCGTCGATGCCATACTCCTCGGCCCACCACAGGGCGTCGCTGACCGACCACGCGCGGGCGTCGGCGTTGTCGAAGTCGAAGGGCGGCAGGTAGTCCGTGAAGGCGCAGCGCAGGCTCCAATAGGGTCTGTCCCACAGGTTCTCGGGACCGCAGAGGCGCGTGCGCCCCATGTAGGTAGCGAACCAATCGCGATGGGCGCGGTAGAGACCGCTCTCGGAGTCGACGTGGTTCATCACGTAGTCGAAGAGCACCTTCATGGGGTGTCCGTCGGCGCCCGTGGTCGCGTGGGCGCCATCCACGAAGGCGTGCAGATCCGCCGAGTTGCCGATGCGGCTCTCCACGGCGGGCGTCGGCGACGGGCTCGTGGGGTCGCTGTAGTCCACGTTCGCAGGGCTCGGCCAGTAGCCGTGATAGGCGGAGTAGGTGTGCGGATCCGCGCTCGGGTCGATGGCGGCGCCCGCCGTGTTGCGGTTCTCGTAGGGAGCCGTGATCCAGATGGCCGTCATGCCGAGATCCGCCAGGTAAGGCAGCGCCTCCGTGGCGCCGCGCAGATCGCCGCCCGCGTACTGCCCGCTCGGCCCGCTCGAGGCGTCGCCTCCGCTGACGCCGGGCACGGGATCTGCGCGACCGTCCGAGTCGCGGAAGCGATCCGTCATTGCGAAGTACATCACCACGTCGCGCCAGTCGAAGTCCGCGGCGTCACCGCAGCTCGTGGTGCAGACGTCGATCACGCTGTTGGTGCCTCCGAAGGTGTCGGGCACGCTGTTGGGGTTGCCCGGATCCGGGATCCACATCGTGCCGTCGATCACGAACTTGTACTGATGCGTGCCCAGCGGCTCGATCAGCGTCGTCAATGTCCAGGTTCCGTCCACCAGCTCCAGGGCCAGCGCGCCCTCGGCCGGTGTGGTGGCCCAGGCGTTGAAGGAGCCGCTGAGCCAGACGCTGGTGTAGCCGGCGTCGGCGAGCGTGAAGGTCAGCTCGTTGCAGGGCGGAGGCGGGGGACCGGCGTCCACGGGCGGTGGAGGTGGCGTCATGGCGTCGCCGTTGCACGTGCCTCCGTCGAGCCCGCTGCCGCCGAGCCCGCTGCCGCCGCCATCACCCGCGCAGCGTGTGCGATAGGGCGGCACCATGGCGCCATCCGGCGTGTCGGCGTCGAAGGTGTAGCCGTGTTCGCCGCCACCGCAGGCGGAGAGCATGAGGAGGGCGTAGGCGAGTCGGCGCGTCACGCCCCAGGGGTATCATACCGGGGCCACCCGAGCACACACGCCGCCGCGTTCGTGGACGCTTCGGATTGCGTGAGCGGGCCGTGGCGGGGACGCGGACTGCACCGCTGCGACAGAGGAAGCGACGACGGATGCAGTCTTCGATTGAGAACGGCGGCCGCTCGCAGTAGACTCTCAGGTCTCGCCCGAGGTCCGGGCGCATGCGGTAGATGGGCAAAGGCTCGGGCGAAAAACGACAGCTGGGCAGGATCATGCTCCAGCAAAAACTCGTCACCCAAGACGAGTTGAATGGCCTGCTGACTGAACAGCGCGGCCATCCGGGCGAGCGTTTGGCGTCGACCGCAAGTCGTGTCGGTAAAGTGGCGGACGTGGACCTGCTCAAGGCGCTGAGCGAACAGCACGGTCTGCCCGGCATCGATCTGGCTCAGGTCGTGGTTCCGCTCTGCAATCTGGAGATCATCCCCGCGGAGATCGCCCGACAGCACCTCATCTTGCCGATCTTGGTGAAAGACGACCGGGTCTTCTTGGCCATGGCGGATCCAGGGGATCGGCGCGCCGTCGACGAGATCGAGTTCGTCACCGGGCGTCGCGTGTTCCCCTATGTGGCCCTGCACGAGGCGCTCTCCCACGTGATCGACGTGGCCTACGGGCTCGCCGAGGCTGGCGAGGAGTACTACATCGGCGCACAGGTATCGGCAGAATACCTCGCCTCCTTGGGCCTCTCCCCCGAGCTCGCCCGGAGCGCGGGCGGGTCCGTGAAGGCGGCGGCTTCTGCGCAATCGGCCGGGGCGAGCGAGCCTCCCGAGCCACGCCCCGGATCCCAGGCGGCGGTGATCGCCGCGGGAGCCCACGCTGGCGTGACCGACGAATTGGGCATCGACGAGCTGCTCGACCGGCGGGCCGAGCCGGCGCCCGCACGCCCATCGCAAGCTCCACGACAAAAACACGAGCGGCCTCGGGTGCTCGTGGTCGACGACGAGGACGACATCCGCAAGATGCTCGCCCGAGTGCTCGAACAGAAGGGCTACGAGGTGCTGCAGGCGACCAAGGGCCTCGAGGCCCTCGAGCGCGTGCGCGACGACATGCCCGACGTGATCCTGCTCGACGCCATGCTGCCCGAAGTCCACGGCTTCGACATCTGCAGGCGGATCAAGGGCTCCAAGCGCTACGGCCACATCCCCATCATCATGGTCAGCGCCTTGTATCGGGGCTGGCGCGTGGCGGAGGATCTGAAGAGTTCCTACGGCGTGGAGGCCTTCCTGGAGAAGCCCTTCAAGATCGGCGACATCCTGGCCCTCGTCGCCGCGGCCCTCGAGGGAGCGAAGGTGGAGACCGCCGGGGAGGACGAGCGGCTCACGGAGGAGGCGAGCGAGGCGCTCGAGTCCGGCATGAAGGCCTACCGTGACGGCGACCTCGAGGGCGCCATCGCGCAGCTGAAGCGAGGGCTCTCCATCGACCCCCTCTCCTTCTCTCTGCACTACCACCTCGGGCTCTTGACCGGCCGCACGGACAACGTCTTCGAGGCCATCCACGAGCTCGAGACCGCTGTCGACCTGTCGCCGCGGCACTTCTCGGCGCTGAAGAATCTCGCCGTGCTCTACCAACGCGCGGGCTTCAAGCACAAGGCCACCGAGGTGTGGGAGCGTGCCCTCGGCGCCGCGCCGGACCAGGCCACGCGCCAGGGGATCAAAGAACACCTCATGGGCCTGCTCTAATGGTCATGCCGCAAGTGCCGCACAGCGAGCGCCCCGCGGGAGCCCTCGCGAAGCCCGCCTCGACCCGAGAGCGGGAAGCGATCATGCTATCCCCACTCCCAGGTGTGCACACGAGACTCGCGACGGCGCGGTCGCGTGGCGCTGCATGCCTGCTCGGGGACGCGACAAAGCGATGAAGTTCCTCTGCGATCACTGCAAGGCCAAGTATCAAATCCCGGACGAAAAGGTCGCGGGGCGCACGCTGCGCATGACCTGTCGGCGATGCAAGAACGACATCATCATCCGCGGCGAGGGCGCGAGCGCCAAGCCCAGCAGTCAAGGCAAACGTCTGCGGGGCGTCGCGGGCAGCAAGAGCTCTCCGGCGGGACCACGGGGCGGACGCTCCAAGGGAGGATCCAACGTCGGACCTGTGCCCGGTCGCAGCCTAGCTCGTGGCAGTGAACCGGCTCGGGCGAGCGGCGCCAAGGGGGGATCGGCCCTCGGCGCGGGGTTCCGTCAGCACGTGGCTGAGGTGGATAGGCAGCCGTCGCGGCCCCCGGTGCAGGAGGAGTGGTTCGTCGCCATCAACGACGTCCCCGTGGGTCCCATTCACCGTGACGAGATCGCGCGCAAGGTAGGCACGGGCGCGGTCACGGAGGAGACCTTGGCCTGGCGCGAAGGTCTGGATGATTGGAGGCCCGTGCGCGAGATCCCGGCGCTCCTCGCCCTACTGCGCCAGCGCCGCGTGCCCGCACCACCTCCGCA
>JAADHO010000294.1:15995-19371 GCA_013151775.1 Deltaproteobacteria bacterium
CCCGCCCGCTCCAACGTGATCCCCATCGGAGGTCGGCTCGGAGCGGCGCCGGCCGCGGCGCCCGAGGACTTCAACGAGGAGTCCACCCAGATCGCGCAAGCTCCCGATTTCGCGGCGCTGATGGCATCCCCCGCTCCGGTCCCCACACCCGTTCCAGCTCCGATCTCGACCCCGGCGCCCGCCGTCGGCCCGGCGCCTGCGCCCGCCATCGCCCCTGCGGCCCTCGTCGCGCCTGTGCCAAGCACCTACCCGACGCAGCGCGGCCCAGGCATCCCCACGGGCGCCTGGATCGCCATCGTGGGCGCCGGAGCCTTCGGCGTCGCCCTGGCCGTGATGGTCGCGGGCAAGATGTTCGGGAGCGAACCCCCGCCTGTCGCTGCCGCCGATCCCGCGCCTAGCCAGGCCGCGCCTTCGGAGGCGACGCAGCCCAGCGCTCCACGAGAGGCGGACGTGGACTTGCAGGCGGCGGAAGCCCCGAACCCGGGCGAGGCGACCACTCCGGCGACGCCAGAGACGCCCAGGCCCCGTGTTCAGCGCCCACGCACGACCGGCCCGGCGGGCGCACGCAAGAATGGCGGAAACTCCGCTCGCCCGACCAAGCAGCTCTCCGCCGAAGAGCAGGCGTTGCTCGATCGCTTCGGCGATTCTTCCAGCGCGGCCCCCGGCAACCTACGCGTGCGAGGCCCGATCAACAACGCCGCTCGCAGCCGCGGACCCCTCGACGCAGCACAGGTCCGGCGGGTCGTCACACGAAATCGGCCCGCGCTGCAGCGCTGCTACGACCGCGCCATCCGTGGACGCGCGGACCCGCCCTCGGTGCGCATGGACGTCGCGCTCACGGTCTCCTCGGGCGGCCGCGTGACGCGCGCGAGCGCCAGCGGAAACGACTTTGGTGGGCTGCGCGGTTGCCTCGAGACATCTGTCCGTCGCTGGCGTTTTCCACCCTCCGCCCAAGGCGGACAGAGCGCCTTCCCGGTGGTCTTCTCGAGCGGGAACTGACGGAAATCGCATGAACGCCGCCGACCTGACGCGCTTGACCACAGAGACCCTCTACCTGGTGCTGCTGATCTCCGCCCCGGCGTTGGGCGTCAGCTTGATCGTCGGCTTCACAGTCGGGCTCCTGCAGGCCGTCACACAAGTGCAGGAGCAGACCCTCTCCTTCGTCCCCAAGCTGATCGCCGTGGCGGCAGCCTTGGCCGTGGGCGGAGGCTTCATGGGCGGAGAGCTGATGCGCTTCACCAGCGGCCTGTGGCACGCGATCCCTCAGCTCGTGCACTAGCCTCGAGCTGCGCTGCGATCGAGAGCCATCGACGGCCCCCCTTTGGCGGCCACGCCGTCAGGGGTACAATCGCTCGATGAGGCGCACGTTCACCCATACACCTGGCATGCGAATCATTCCGATTTCACCGCTCCGGCGGCGCGCTTCGGAAGTCCTTCTGTGGAGCGCGTGCGCTCTGCTGTCCTTCGGCTGCGCGAGCTCGTCGCCTTCTCTGCTGGTGGATCTGCGCACGGACCTGGTGCCTGGCATCGAATTCCAGGAGGTCTCCACGACCATCACCCAGACGGGCGTCACCTCGGGCAGCTCGACCAATCGGCCCGCGATCTTGGGAGATCCCTTCCTGCGTGGCCTCCGGGTCGCGGCCCTCGACGACGTGGAGCCCGGGTCCTGGCGCGTGGACGTGGAGCTCCGGGACGAGACGGGAGCGCGCGTCGCCTCTCGCCGCGTGCGAGTGGAGGTCTCCGGGCTGACGGGCATCACAGTGATCATCACGCGAGATTGCCGGGGCGTGGTCTGCCCGGCGCCTTCGGGCGACGCGAACGCCACGGAGTGCTTCGCCGGAGCCTGTGTTCCGCCCGAGTGCTCGCCTCAGAACCCCAGCGCCTGTGGAACGGCCGAGTGCAGCGTCGACGCCGACTGCGCCGCTCCGGCGGACTGCGCGGTCGCCATCTGCAGCGCGGACGCCTGTCTCGCGCAGCCGGTGGATGAAGCCTGCGTCGCCAGCGAGTATTGCGACCCCGAGCGGGGCTGCCTGCCCACCGAAAGCGACTGCGTGCCCGACCAAGCCTGCGACACGGGCAACGCCTGTGAGCTCGGCGTGACCGATTGCAGCTCGGGGGCCTCGGTCTGCCGGGCGACGGGGCCCGCGAGCGCCGGCACATCCTGTCGCGCGGCGATCGGCGACTGCGACCGAGGGGAGGTCTGCGACGGCGTCGCCACGGTGTGCCCGGCCGACGAGTTCAAACCTGCGGGGGAGACGTGCGGGACAAACGAGTTTTGCAACGGTCTGGGCGACTGCGGCGCGTGCATGCCCGGCTCCGCCTGTTCCACGGGCGACCCCTGCCAACTCGGCGAGACGGACTGCACCGGCGCCACGCCCACCTGCTCGCCGACCGGACCCGCCGAGGCCGGAACCGTCTGCCGCCCCGCCACGGGCCAATGCGACCCGCAGGAGGTCTGCGATGGAGTGACCACGAGCTGCCCCGTGAACGCCTTCGCGACGGACACGACGAGCTGTCGCCCTGGCGCCGGGCCCTGTGATCTGGCTGAACGCTGCACGGGCTCGGACGCGAGCTGCCCCGCCGACCTGCTGCGCCCCACGGGCAGCGAGTGCCGCGCGAGCGCTGGCCGCTGTGACCTGGCGGAGGTGTGTGACGGCGCGTCCGTGGGCTGCCCGCCGAACGCCTTCGCCCCCGCCTCCAGCGAGTGCCGCGCGAGCGCAGGACCCTGCGATCTCCCCGAATCCTGCGGCGGCTCCTCACCCGCCTGCCCCGCTGACGCCTTCGCCTCCGCCTCCAGCGAGTGCCGCGCGAGCGCCGGAGCATGCGATCTGCCGGAGTCCTGCAGCGGCTCCTCGCCCGCCTGCCCCGCCGACGCGCGCCTCGCCGCGGGCAGCATCTGCCGCGCGTCCAACGTCCCCTGCGACGTGGCCGAGGTCTGCGATGGAAGCGCCGTGAGCTGTCCCGCGGACACCCCGCTTCCGAGCTGCTCGAGTGAGTATCGCAGCCCGGGGAGGTCGTCTTTCGTGGTGCCGGTGGCCTGCACGCGGTTGCACGTTCGCGCCTGGGGCGCCGGAGGCGGGAACGGCCTCGGCAACACCTTGGCGGCGGCCGGGGGCTACGCCGAGGGCACCTTCCCGGTGACGCCCGGGGAGACGCTGACCATCTGGGTAGGCACGCCCGGGCTCAGCGCGACCACGGGCAGCGGCATGCTCGGCGGAGTACCGGGTGGTGGGCGCGGCGGAAACGGCTGGAGCAGCCAAGCCGGTGGTGGCGGCGGCGGCTACTCTGGCGTCTTCCGAGGAGCCGCCTCTCAGACCAACGCGCGCGTGATCGCCGGCGGCGGCGGCGGCGCCGGGGGCGGCTGCTGCAGGAACAC
>JAADHO010000196.1 GCA_013151775.1 Deltaproteobacteria bacterium
GACGGGGAGGAGCCTGCTCTACCGGGAGCACCAGCCCCTACTGTCCGGAACCGCGCCCACGCGGCTAGCGCGCGGATGCTCGCTCTCCCGTGGCGGGACGCCCTTGGGCGTCCCTGAGCCCGTTGGGGACGGATACGCGCACGACGCACGCTGCGCGGGACGAGTCCCGCGCGCCACGGACGGGGAGGAGCCTGCTCTCCCGCGCGCCACGGACGGGGAGGATCATGCTCTACCGGGGGCACCAGCCCCTACTATGGGCATCCGCGCCCGGGTGAGTGGCCCTACTCGGCCGCGTCGGCGTCCACGTCTGCTTCGAGACCGCAAGCCTCCACCAAGATCTCCGCGAGGTCGCGCTGGGCGATGGCTTCTTCCTTCTCTTCTTCCTTCAGACCGTCCGTGAGCATGGTCATGCAGAAGGGGCAGGCGCTGGCGATGGTGTCGGCGCCCGTGTCGAGGAGCTGCAGCGTGCGCTTGGTGTTGATGCGCTGCTCGCCCTGCTCCTCCATGAACATCTGGCCGGCGCCGCAGCAGAGGCCCTTGTTCTTGTTCCAGTAGGGCACCTCGACAAGCTCGATTCCGTCGATCGCCTCGAGCACCTCTCGGGGTGAGTCGTAGATCTTGTTGTAGCGACCCAGGTAGCAGCTGTCGTGGTAGACGACCTTCCCGCTCACCCCGTGCGTAGGCTTGAGCTTGCCCGCGACGAGCAGACCGTTGAGGAAGTCGGCGTGGTGGACCACGTCGTAGTGCCCGCCGAAGTCGGGGTACTCGTTGGCCAGCGTGTTGAGACAGTGGGGGCAGGCCGTGACGATGGTCTTCTTGCCTGCGCCGTAGCCGTCGAGCACCTCGACGTTCTGCTCCGCCATCATCTGGAAGAGGTATTCGTTGCCGGCGCGGCGCGCGGGATCACCCGTGCAGTTCTCCTCGCCACCGAGGATGGCGAAGTCCACCTTCGCCGCCTTCAAGAGCTTCACCAGGGCGCGCGCGACCTTCTTGGCGCGATCGTCGTAGCTCGCGGCGCAGCCCACCCAATACAGTACGGAAGCGTCGGGCTTGTCCGCGAGCGTGGGCACGTCGAGGCCATCGGACCACTCGCCGCGATCCATAGCCGAGAGGTTCCACGGGTTTCCGTTGGTCTCGAGGCCATTGAACGCGCCCTGCAAGGCGGGCGGGAACTCGCCCTTGATCAAGACCTCCTCGCGCCGCATGCCGACGATCTTGTCGACGTAGGAGATCATCACGGGGCACTGCTCTTCGCAGGCGCGACAGGTGGTGCAAGCCCAGATCACGTCGGGATGGAGCACGTGGGGCAGCAGCTCGACGACCTCTGAATTCTCGAAGTAGCCGCCCTCGGGTGCCGGCGGGTGAGCGTGCAGAGGCTCCCCGTCGGCGTGGGCGGGCGCAGCGACCTGACCCGGGCGCTCGACGCTGTCGCCCTCGGCGAACATCGCTGCCTCGGTGGAGTAGAGGTGATTGCGAAGCGCCAAGGTGACGTGCTTGGGCGAGAGCAGCTTGTCCGTGATGAAGGCCGGGCAGTTGTCGCTACAGCGCCCACACTCGGTGCAGGTGTAGAGGTCGAGGATGTGATTCCAGGTCAGGTCCGTGATCTTCGAGATGCCGAGGGACTCGTCGCGCTCGACGCGTCCCTCGAGGTCGTCCACCTTGGGCAGGGCGTTGGCCCTGCGGTCGTGGGTGAAGACGTTCTGGAAGACCGTGAGGATGTGGAAGTGCTTCGAGTGGGGGAGGATGTTCAGGAAGATCAGCACGAAGCTCGAGTGCCACCAGAAGCCGACGTGCTCAGCGACCGTCAAGCCGCTCGTGCCGACGCCGGCGAACGCCATGCCGAAGACGGACCCGATGGGCTCGTACCAATGGAAGCCGACCGCCGTGCCCGCGGCGTGCGCCTCGAGGGCGAGCTTCGCGCCGACGTAGACGAAGTCGGCCAGCATCATGGTGAAGATGATCCCGAGGATGCCGGTGGCCTCGAGGCTGAGGGTCATGCGCGAGCCCTTCTTCACCGCCGTGGGGTCGCCGCTGTCGACGCCCTTCTTGACCAAGCGCAGGTAGAAGAAGACGACGGTGCCGAGGATCACCAAGAAGGCGAAGATGTCCTTCAGCAAGGAGTAGCCCTGACCGACGATGTGATCGGTGGAGAGCAGGCCCCAGAAGTCGAAGTCGGCCGAGAAGCCTCGGCCCCAGAGCATGACGCTGTTGAGCAGCAGCACCTGAAAGCCGAAGAAGATGGTGGCGTGGGCGAAGCCCGCCAGCGGATAGTTCGGCATCTTCTTCTGGCCGAAGGCGTAGATCAGCGTGTCGAGGGCGCGCCGCCGCTTCGCCGCCGGCGAGGGAGAACTTGGGATCCGGCTGCCCCACGCGCAGCTGCCGCCAGCGCCGGAACACGGAATAGGAGAAGAAGGAGAGCGTGCTGAGGAGCACGATGGTCATCCCGATGGAACTCATGGATTCAGCTCTCTTTCGGCGGCGCGCGTCGTCGCCGCGCCCGGTTTCTAATCGACGCGGCGCGTCATCGCAACGCTGCGGGCTACGAGCCCAGAGATGTTCCCGGAGGGGGACGATGGCAAGCGGGCGAGCAACAGGGCCGCAGGCCACTCAGCGCATGCGCTCGACGATCTCCTTCCAAAAGTCGGACTCGCCGACTAGCTCGACGACGGTCACGGCCTCGGCGGCGGAGCGATCGGGGCGCAGGCCACGGCGCCTGAGACGCTTGCAGATGTCCTCGGCGATGGCGAGACGCGTCGCGAGCTCCACGCGCATCAGGGCGAGGTTTCGCTCGTCGTTCCAGCCCAGGCTCCAGAGCTCGTCGGCGATCCAATCGGCGAACACCTCGCGCGAGCTGCGGGGCTCGCCGGGGCGCGCCTCGGCGCGGTCGAAGGCCGAAGCCCAAGGTCGCGCAGGAGGCCTGGGCCGACGACCGTCCACCAACTTCAGGATGGTGTCGCCGAACCAGCCGAGGGCGGCGCCGAAGGCCGTCCCGTCGCGCGAGTCGATCAGCTCGAGCGCCTCGAGCACCCAATCGCTCTTGTGCAGCTTGGGGAAGGGCTTCGCGTCGAGCACCTTGGCGGGCTTGCGGCCCTTGGCCAGCTCGTCGAGCATCTTGGACTCGATCTCACGGTAGGTGGAGAAGGCGACCTTCTGCTTGGCGCTGAGCTTCACCTTCTTGACGCGATCGTCGGCGCTGGGCCTCCCCGCGCTGTCGACCAAGGAGGGAAGCGCGTCCTCGGGCGTCAGCTCCGGCCGATCGCCCAAGGTGCGACAAGGACAGCGATGCTCGGTGGTGATGCGGCCGCCTTCGGGGGTGGCGACGAGACCGAGGGGGAAGCGCGTGCAGCCCTCGGGCTTGGCCTCGGGGCCGCGCTTGGCGTGCACGGAGCAGCGCTGATCGGGCAGCTGGAACACGCAACCGCCGTCCGCCGCCGTGCGCAGCATGTAGTCCTCGAAGCCATCGTTGTACTCGCCGCCCTCGGGGTCGATGCGCCGGATCTGGGTCAGCTCGCGCTTGGTCAGCGGCCCGAGGCCGTGGATATCCGTGCAGCAGAGCCCGTCGCCGAAACAGGTGTAGCGGGCGCCGGGGCGCACGAGCAGCGGGCGTACCTTGGCGCGAACCTTCTGAGCCATGCGGACCTCCAGCCTCGGAGCCACGAGACTCATCGAGAGCCTGGAGAGCCGGGGCGCGATCAGATATCATGCGTGGAGGAGGCGCGGTAGCCATCACCACCCGCCAGACCCAACTCCATGGCTTCACCGCTCCTCGGTTACAACACCAACGTCCGGCACGACGGCAAGCTCTACCATATCCAGACGGAAGACTCGGGTATCGATAGGCCGCACATCCTGACGCACCTCTTCGCCGATGGCGGGCGCGTAGTGGCGTCCAAGAAGTGCGTCTACGCCGAGTACGTGGGCCGCGACGACTACGCGGATCACGTCAAGCAGATGATGCGCGAGCAGCACAAGGCGATGTTCATCGAGCTGCGCGACGGTGTCTTCGACGAGCCCGGCACGGACACACCGGCCGTGGCGCCGCGTCCCTCCAACGTAGACGTGGACGCCCTCGAGCGCGCGGCGCAGCGGCTGAGCCACCCGAGCGAGGCCGGGATACCGGCGGTCAGCGAGCTCGAGGTGGGCAGCATTCCCCACGCCGGCGTGCCCGACGATGCCATCCCCGACACCGCCCTGCCCGAGGCTGCGCTGACCCACGACGCGACTCTGCCCGGCAGCCAGAGCGCGCCAGCGCCCTTCTCGCGGCGACCTCCGAGCGAGACCATGCGGCGGCCCTCTCGACCCGCGCACGCGGAAGAACAAGTCCGCGCAGGAGCGAGCATCTTTGGAGACGATCTGCTGAGCGAGAAGTCCCTCGACGAGGTGATCCTCAGCTACCTCGCGGAAGATCTCGAGGACGCCTAGAGCGGGCTAGCTCAGGAGCGCCTCGAGCTCCTCCGGCTCGAAGCCCGCCTCGAGCAAGATCTCCCGCGTGTGCTCGCCCTGCGTGGGAGGGCTCTCGAGGGACGGCTCCCCGGCGAAGGTGCGCAGCGCCGGCAGACGGCCGGATCCCTGATCCACGAAGAGCCCACGGGCGCGATGCTGCGCGTCCTCGAGCAGCTCGGCGCCCTCGAGCACGGGCTCGAGGCAGCAGTCGGCCTCGGCCCCGAGGCGCGCCCACTCTCGACGCGTGCGCGAGGCGAAGAGGATCTCGAGGCGCTCGCGCCAAGCCACTTGATGGTCGCCGGGCCTGAGCGCGTCCATGTCGGGCTCGAGACCCGCGGCGCCGCAGAAGGCCATCCAGAACTTGGGCTCCAGAGCCGCGAGGCTGACGTAGCCTCCGTCGCTCGTGCGGTAGCTGCCGTAGGCCGCGATACCGCCGCTGAGCACGCCCTCTCCACGGACGCTGGGCTCGCCGCCCAAGACGGAGGCCAAGGCGAAGAGCGCGAAGGGCGTGGCGCTCTCGCATAGGCTGAGGTCGAGGAAGCGTCCGCACCCGTCCTTGGCCCGCGAGAGCAGCGCCCCAAGGATGGCCACCGTCGCGCTCAGAGCGCCGGCCATGTCCGCGACCTGCGCGCCGAAGACCTGCGGTGGAGCGCCCACGGGCCCCGTCACGCCGAGCACACCCGCGAGGGCGAGGTAGTTGAGGTCGTGGCCCGCTCGCTGCGCCCGCGGTCCATCCTGTCCGTAGCCCGTCAGGGCGCAATGAATCAGCCCCGGGTGCGCTCGCTCGAGCACGTCGGGCCCGAGCCCGAGGCGCGCCAAGACGCCGGGCCGGAAGCTCTCGACCAAGACGTCGTAGCGCGGCAGCAGGCGCAGAAAGGCGTCACGCCCAGCGGGCCGCTTCAGGTCGAGCACGAAGCTGCGCTTGCCGGCGTTCAGCCAATGAAAAGCCGCCGCCTGACCATCTTCGGCCAGGGGCGGCATCAGGCGCAGGTAGTCGCCTCCGCGGGGATCCTCGAGCTTGTCCACACAGGCGCCCAGATCGAGGAGCAGGCGGGTGGCGAAGGGCCCCGGCAGCAGCCGCGAGAGATCGAGGACGCGAACGCCATCGAGGGCAGGGCCCGGGCCGAGCTCCGTCATGGACGGGTCAGCCGAGGATCTGCTGGAGCTTGGTGGCGAGCATGGCGTTGCCAGCGACCTTCAGCTTGCCGGCGAAGTAGAGCTGCATGGCGGCGCCGGGGTTCTCGCTGATCTGAACCCAGTCCTCGTCGGTCAGCTCCAGAGTGCACTCCGCGTTGCCTTGATCGCCCTCGTAGACTCCGGGGGTCTCCTTGAGATCCACGGTCCAGGTGCCACCCGACTCGCCGGAGATCTTGAACAGAAAGATCGCGCCGATGGCCTTCGACTTCTCGGGGTCCTTGGCGATCTTCGCGGGGATTTCGGTCTCGAAGGAGGTCTTGGCGTCAGGCATGATGGAAATTCTCCAGTTGGGCGATCTCTGAATAGCGATTCAGCGACCGCATCTATCCACAGACGAGGGGGTCGGTCAAGCCAGCGAGCATGGGCGACCGAGGGCCCTCGACGAGGCGCGGAGCGTCTGACAGGATGCCGGCGCCGAGGAGGCGTGACGTGGATCTGAAGTCGCTGTTGAAGCAGAAGTCCCTGGAGCTGCTCCAGAACCCGAAGGTGATGGAGCTGGCGCAGGATCCTCGGGTGATGAAGTTCGCCATGCAAGCGCTTCAGGCGCGCGGTCGCGTGCAGAGCGAGATCGACTCGCGGGTCGAGCAGCTGGCCCACTCGATGAACCTGGTGACGAAGAAGGAGCTGCGTGAGCTCAAGCGCAGCCTGCGGCGCATGGAGCGCGAGCTCGAGCAGGCGCGCACGAGCGAGGACGAGGCCTGAGGCCACCGATTGATCGCGCCAATGTGAATCTGCCCCAGCCCGTGGCAGTCTCACGGACATGTCGAGACTCCTCGCCACGCTGACCCTCGCCGTCGCCCTCTTCACCAGCTCCGCCGCGTACACGAGCGGAGCCCTGGCCCAAGCGCCCAACGTGCGCCGCGCGCGTGCGCTCTTCGTGCAGGGCCAACAGGCCTACGAGGCGGGCGACTTCGCGCAGGCCGCGGAGAAGATGCGCGCCGCGTGGGAGCTCTTCCACACGCCCGCCCTCGCCTTCAACGTGGCGCGCGTCTACGAGCGCATGAGCGAGTACGACCCGGCGATCCGCTTCTTCCGCATGTATCTGCACCACGGGCAGCCCACGGACGAGGAGCGGGCGGACGTGGAGGCGCGCATCACGGCGCTCCAAGAAGCCAAGCGGCGGCAGCGCGATCAGGTCTTCACCGTGCTGCCACCGAGCGGCGACGAGCTGACCAACGAGGCGCGCACCTTCTTCCTGCGTGGCGTCGCCATGTTCAACCGGGGGCATTTTCAGGCGGCGATGGAGGCCTTCACGGCGGCGCAGCGCTTCGCGCCCCTGCCCGAGATCTTCTACAACATGGCGGTCGCGGCCGAGCGTCTCCACTCCCTGCGTGACGCCATGGACTACTATCGCGAGTACCTGCGCGTGCGCCCCAACGCGCCGGATCGCGGCCACGTGGAGCGCGAGATCGCGCGCCTGCGCCGAGAGCGCCGCCACTGACGACGACCTCGCAGCTCGGTCAGCCGCCGAAGAGCTGGTGGACGAGCGCGATGACCGAGGCGCCGAGAAACACGACGCTGAGAATCGGCAGCACCACGGAGAGCAGGGCGAAGAAGAAGCCGAGACCGACGACGGCGTAGTCCGCTGCGCCCGGCTCGATCTCGGCGCCACGGTGCTTCTCGATCAGATCGAGATTCTTGCGGTTGCTGCGATAGAAGGCGTCGAAGAGATCGCCCAGAACGGGCACGGATCCCACGAGTGTGTCGACGCCGATGTTGATCACCATGCGCATCAGCACCACGGCAGGCACACGCTCCTTCAACGCGAGCAGGAGCAGGCTGGCTGAGCCTGCGCCGGTCACGGCGTCACCCACGACGGGCAAGAGCGCGCCCAGGATCGGATCGAGCCCGATGCCGATCTTCGTGCCCGGGATGCGCACGCCATCGTCGAGCACGCTCACCAGGCGCTTGGCCCACGTGGGCAAAGGCGCGCGCTCCAAGGCGACCCGCGCGAGCTCGACCTGCTGCGCTTCGGAGCCTGCGGCCGCGGCCTGCTCGCTCATCGCCGGTTCAGCCAATCGCGCACCGCGGGCCAGACCGTGGAGGGCGCCTCACGGCCGACGATCAGGTCGATGTGCCCGAGGGGGAAGGCGCGGAAGCTCTTGTCTCTGGACTCGCTGCGCTCGAAGGCGGGCCTGACCGACTTGGGCGGCGCCAGGGTGTCCTCGCTGCCCGCGATCACCAGCAGGGGCTTGTCGAGATGCTCGAAGGCGGCGCCATAGTCCGTGCGACCGTCTCGACTCGTCAGCGCGCGGTCGGCGCCGATGCGCAGGATGTCCAGGGCGATCTGGATGTTGGTCCAGTCGAAGGCGCGGTCGAGATACTCGTCGAGGACGTCGTCCTCCACGCTGCCTGGACGCCACACGCGGATCGGGATGGGCAGCCGCGGCGCGTTCCAGAGGTGACGACGACGCCGCAGGTGGCGACCGATGATGCCGAGGGGCAGGCGCGGGTTGCCGTCGAGCAGCCCGGTGAAGCGCAGCGTCAAGAGCAGCTGTCGCAGGAGCACGAGCGCCATGGAGCCCTGACCGAAGCGGTAGGGCGCGCCCAAGGTGACGGTGCCACGGAGCACGGGCCGCAGGGACGTGGCGCCCGCGCCATAGGTCAAGAGGCCGCCCATGGAGTGACCGATCAGGAAGAGTCGCGAGTCGCCCGAGAGGCGCAGGACCTCGGCGGCCGCGCTGGGCACGTCCTCCTTCAGGTAGTCGTCGAGCAGCCGCGGGCTGCCGGCGCCGAAGCGTCGTGAGCGCCCGTGACCGCGCAGATCGAGGTTGAAGACGTCGTAGCCTTCCGCCGCCAGGAACGCGGAAAAGGAGCGCCGGCTGGTGTGCCAGGTGTAGCGGTTCTGCCCAAAGCCGTGCACCAGCAGCACGCTGCCGCGGGAGGGCTCAGGCCCAGCGAGGCGCTTGCGGACCATGCCCAGGGGCACGCTCCCGGCGGTCATCACCACGTCCTTCACGAGCTTCACCACGCGATCCCCGGCGACGCTTTGCTCCACGATCTCGGTGCGTAGGATCACGCGAAGGCTCTAGCACCTGTCGCCATTTGTTCGAGGCGACGAGGGTAGACGAGCGCCGGTGAGGACGACGGGACCATTGGGCCAAGCGCTGCTATGCTGCGCCCATGCGTCGCTCCACCACCTTGCTCGCCCTCGCTCTGCTGAGCCTGGGTGGTCTCCCATCGACCCACTCCTCAGCACAGGCTCCGTCGAGCGTGGCGCCCAGCGCCGCGCACCTCGCCCAGCTGCTCTCGGGCTTCGAGGACATGCCCAGCGACCAGAGCCTGCGCGCCATGGGACCGGCCACCGTGGGAGCGCTCGCGGCGCTCTACAACGACGCCAGCCAGCCTCCCTACGTGCGCCTGCGCAGCGTGGCCGCGGCGGGCGCCTTTCACACGCCGGCGGCGCACACCTTCCTGCGGGCGGTCGTGACTCTGCGCGGGCAAGGTGACCTCTTCGTGCGCGAAGGCCTGCTCTCCTTGGGGCGCGCCTTCGGCGAGGCGGCGACCCTGGAGATCGCCCCCTTCCTCGAGCGCCCCGAGAGCGTCGTGCGCGAAGCGGCGGTCATCTCTCTGGGACGCATCCACTCGCCACGCGCCATCGCGGCGCTGCGCGCGCGCCTCGACATCGAGTCGGACCTCGGCGTCCTGCGCAAGCTCCGGGCCAGCCTCAACCGCTGACGTCGCGCGCGACCACGGCACGTCCGCAGGCGCCACGCAGCGCCTCGGCGAGCTTCTGCTTCAGGTCTTGCCCCTTGGACACAAAGTGGTGGATCCCCAGCTGGTGCAGGAGCTCGAGGTCGTCACGCTGCGCTCCGGCGCTGACGGCGATCACCGCGGCGCCCTCGGCCAGCCGCTCGCCGCGCATCTGCATCAGGACCTCGACGCCGTTCATCTTCGGCATGTGGAGGTCCAGCAGCATCACGTCGGGCGCGCGCTCTCGCACCATGGCGATGGCCTCGACGCCGTCCACAGCGCGCCGCGCGTGGACGTTCCCCAGCTCCTGCTTCGCGTAGAAGGAGAGGATGCGCGCCATGTCCGCGTCGTCCTCCACGACCAGCAGATCGATGGGCGGAGGCGGGAGGGTCGGCGCACGCACACGCGCCTCACGGCGCAGGCTGGCCTCGAGCTGCCAGGCGAAGGCCTCCGCGCTCTGGGGGCGATCCGCGGGGACGCTGTGCAGCGCGTCCTTCACCAACTTCGCCAGCGGCACGGGCACGTCCGGGCGCAGCGCCAGGACGTCGGCGTTGGGCCCGGAGCGCTGTAGCTCCCAGAGCTTCGTCAACGTGTCCGCGTCGTAGGGCAGCTGTCCCGTCAACAACTCGAAGGCGACGACGCCGAGCCCATAGACATCCGTGAGGTGACCGGCGCCCGCGGAGACGGTGTTCTCGAGCGCCTCGGGCGCCATGTAGCTCGGAGAGCCCGCGATACTGGTCTGGGCGGCGATCTCGAACTCGGGCAAGACGAGCCCGAAGTCCATCAGCACGACGCGATGATCCGGGGTGAGCATCACGTTCGCGGGCTTCACGTCGCGGTGGGCTAGACCCGCGCGATGCACCACCGCCAGACCCTCCGCGAGGGAGACCAGCAGGGCCACGACCTCGTCCACGCTGAACACCTCTCCGCTGCCGAAGCGATGATCCATGTGGGCCTCGAGGCTCACGCCATAGATGCGCTCCATCACCAGGAACTCGGCGCCGCGGTGCTCGCCCAGCGTGTGGACGGTGACCAAGCTCGGGTGCCGAAAGGCCGCGAGGGCGCGCGCCTCCTTGCGCAGCGACGGAAGCCCGAGACCAGGCCAGGCGGCCTTGATCGCCACGCGTCGATCGAGATCGTGATCGCGGGCCTCGAACACCTGGCCCATGGCGCCCTCGCCGAGCAGAGCGCGAATCTCGTAGACGCCAGCGAGCAGCTCCCCAACTCGGAAGATGGCGTCACGCGCCATCAGAGATCCACAGCTTCCACGGGGCTCTCCTCCAGCTCCGCGCCCAAGAAGCGACGGGCCACGGCGCTGAAGTCCGAGGGCCTGTCGGTCACCAACACGCGCAGGCGACCGGGCCCCGTCGATGCATTCGAGAGCTCGCGCTCACGCAACAGCTCGCTCAGCTCCGAAGCCAGCGCGTGGGCGCTGTCCACCACGGGGACGTCGGGCCCACAGCGTCGGGCGACCTGCTCGCGGATCACGTCGATCAGCACGGGATAGTGGGTGCAGCCGAGCACCAGGGCGCCGACCTTCGCGTCGAACAGGGGCTCGAGGTAGCGCGCGGCGACCAGCTCGGGCACCTGGCCCGAGACCCAGCCCTCCTCCGCCAAGGGCACGAGCAAGGGTGCCGCCTGGGCGAACACCTCGACCCGGGGATCTTCCGCCGCGACGGCCCGCGAGTACGCCCCCGAGGCCACCGTGCCGGGCGTGGCGAGGACGCCCAGACGCTTACCCTTGGCCGCCGCCACCCCCGCGCGCGCGCCGGGCCCGACGACGCCCAGAACCGGGATGTCCAACTCCACGCGGAGCATCGGCAAGGCCACGGCGCTCACCGTGTTGCAGGCCACGACCAGGAGCTTCACGCCGCGCTGCCGCAGATGCTCTCCGCAGGTCTGGGCGTAGCGCAGCACGGTGTGGGCGCTGCGTGTGCCGTAGGGAACCCGCGCCGTGTCGCCGAGATACACCAGGTCTTCGTGGGGCAACGCCTGACGAATGGCGCGCACCACGGTCAAGCCGCCGAGCCCCGAGTCGAAGATCCCGATGGGCGCGGCGCGCGTCTCAGGGCCCACCGGCGCCTCCGTCCACGCACACGCCGTCGACGCAGGAGTGGCTCAGGCATTGCCCGTGGGCCGTGCAACGAGCGCCCGCGTCGCCCTTGGGGAAGCAATAGCCCGCGAAGCAGTAGTTGCGCGGCGCCTCGCCAGAGTTGCATTGACGGTCGCCGAGGCAGCGCTTGGTGCACAGGTAGAGATCGCCGGCGATGGCGCTGAAGCGCGTGCACGAGAGCCCCTCGGCGCAGGGGAAGGCGTCGCTGCCCGAGGCGCACGGGAAACCGACGCCGTAGTGGGTCACGCACAGCCCCCCGGGGGTGTCGCCCGTGGCGAGGGAGGCGTCACACTCCAAGCTGAAGCTCGGAGAGATGCTGCCGATGGAGAGCAGGTTGTCGCAGCCGCCGTAGAGACGCGTGGCCTCATCGCAGCCGATGGAGCATTGGCGACCCGAGTCTCCCGTGTCGAGGCAGCGACCGAGCAGGCAGTTGGTGTCGTCGTCGCAGGGCGTGCCGTAGAAGCCGGGGAAGCATGGAATGTTGGAGCCCGAGCCGAAGAGCCCGAGCTGCGTCAGGCAGCCGAAGCTCGGCGGACAGCGCGTGTCGCTCGACATGCAGGTGGCGAGGCAGAGCTCGCCGCCGACTCCGATGTCCGTGGGCACGGATCGCAGGGGACAGGTGCCGTCTGGCTTGGGGCGCGGCACGCAGTAGAAGTTGTCCGTGCGCGTGACGCCAGGGACCGCGGCGGCGATGGAACCCAGGCACATGCCTCCGTCGGGGCAGTCGGCGTCGGTGTTGCAGGAGTCCACGGGGTAGCACACGCCGTCGTCGGTCTCCGTGCTCGTGCGAATGCACGACAAGCCCTCGGACGGGCACTCGGAGGTGCTGCCGTCTGCCTGAATGCGGCAGCTGCGCAGACACAAGCTGGCGCCGTTCTGTTGCGTGCAGATGCCGTCGCAGCTCTGGGCGTCGCAGTCGCTGGCGCAGAAGTCAGAGGCGTAGGGAGAAGCGCGCACGCAACCCCAATCGGGTCCGCAGTCGCTGGCGACGTCGCAGGAGAAGAGCTGCTCGTCGAGCACGCCTCGATCCACCCGACAGCCGGCGAGCCCGAGGGCGGCGACGGAGAGACCGAGCGCCCATGCTGCGGAAGATCGCCAACTCATAGCGAGCCCTCGACCTGAAGCATGAAGTCTCCGCGGGGTGCGACGCTCGCCCGAATCGAGGTGGAGCGAGCGCCAAAATCGGACAAGAGGAAGCCGAGGGCGGCCATGCCCAAGCCGAGCCCCAGGCCGACCAGGCCCACGTTGGCGATACGCGCCTCGCGCTCGCGATCGTCGAGGAAGGCCATGGCCGCGGAGCGAGTACCCTCTCGAGCGGGCCGACGTCCCGAGGCGAGACCGAAGCCGAGGGCCACGCCGCCGCCCGCCAAGGCGAGCCCGGCGCCCACCCAGACCAAGGAGGAGATGCGCACCGCCGGCAGGGGCGCGCTGACCACGGGAGGCTCCATCTCGATCTGCAGGGTGGCGCCCGCGTCCAGGTCGATGCGTCGGGTGATGGGCTGCCTGCCGGGCAGCTCGACCACGAGCGTGTGAGGCCCGGGCTCGAGCCCGTGGAGCTGTAGCGTCCCGTCGTTCAGCTCACCGCGATCTTCGCCATCGAGGCGCACGCGACCCTCTGCCGTGCCCGAGCTGACGTGCAGAGACGCCGTCGGCTGATGCACCACGTAGAGCTCTGGGATGGCGGCCTGCACCGCGGCGGCGACCGCGCCCAGATCGCCATGGAGCTCCCGATAGGCGCGACCCAAGAGCTCCCCCGAGCGCACATCGATGCGCACCAGGTCGAAGATCCAATGCTCTCCGCGACGATTCAGTGTGCCCGAGATGACCTCGTCCACGTCGAGCTGCACGCCCACGCGCCCCACACACGCCGCCGAGGTCACGCAGTCGAGGGTGCGCGCCTCACCCTGACCCAGGCGCGCCTGAAACTCCTCCTTGCCCACGATGGTCGCTCCACCGCGAGCGGCCACGGCGCCGATGGCGACCTCCGTGAGGTCATCCGCGATGCCCGCGTCCACGCCCGAAGCCGCCAGCAGCAGCACGGCAATGCGCTGGGAATTCGGCGAGCGATGGCCCGTGTGGTCCTCGCGTGGCTCGTCGGGCAGCCCGGGCTCGGGGGCCTCGGCGGGCGCCTCTTGGACCTCGGCCGGGGCCTCGACCTCGCCGGACGCAGGCGCGCCCTCTTCCTGCGCGCGCGCCGACGAGCAGAGCGTGAGGAGGACGGCGGCCGACAGGACGAGGAGAGGCGCGCGCATGGGCGGGCATGATACTGGGCCAACGAAGCGCGGGCCAGCGGGCGCCATGGCCTGAGAGCATGGTATGCTTCGGGGTGCTCCCCGAATGGGGAACTCGAGGCCATGGTCCAGCTCGGAACACCCACAGTCGAGAAGATCGTCCTGGTCGTCGGACGCGACGGCGAGGCGGAGCTGCGTCTGGACGACTGGCCGAGCGTGGAGGCCGCCTTGACGGAGGCCGGTCTCGCGGTGGAGCGCGTCTCCACGGCTCAGGTGCTCGAGCGTGCGCGGCGCGAGCCCACTCCGCGCCTGATCCTGCTCGGTGGAGGAGAAGAGCGCTTCGAGGCGCTGAGCGAGCTGCGCGCCGATCCGCTGACGCAGGAGCTGCCCATCGTGGTGCTCGTCGACCGACAGGACGAGGCGCAGATGCCCCGCGCCTTCGAGCTCGGCGCGGACGACTTCTTGGCCCGCCCCGTGCGCAGGATGGAGCTCTTGGCGCGCCTGGGCGCCCAGCTTCGACTCCACGGCTACATGCAGGAGATCGCCCTCGAGCGGCAAGACGCACAGGTGATGCTCGAGCTGACCCAGACGCTCGCCTCCTCACTGGATTTTCACGAGATCCTCTACACCGTCGTGCGACGCATCGCCGAGCTCGTGCAGGTGGACCGCGTCTCCATCGTGCTCACCCCGGAGGGTGAAAGCGAAGACGTGGGCTATGTCGTCGTCACCAGCGATGACGAGGAGCTCACGAACCTGCGCCTCGACCTGAGCAAGTACCCCGAGATCAAGAAGGTGCTGAGCACGCGGGAGCCGCTGACCATCCACGACGCCTCCACCCATCCCCTGCTCGACGCCGTGCGCGGCAGCCTGCCGGATCAGGCGGCCCACGCCATGAGCCTATTCCCCATCGTCTGGGAGTCCCACGCGACGGGCGTGCTCTTTCTGCGCTCCAGCGCCGGCCGTGGCGCGCTCTCCGATCGCGAGACGCATGTGTGTCAGATCGTCTCCAACGCGACCGCCGTGGCGCTGCGAAACGCCCGCGTGATGCAGTCCCTGAGGGACCAGACGCAGCAGGTCACCTTCGCGCGCTACGAGGCGGAGCAGCGCCTCGAGTCGTTGAAGCGCTACGCGGATCTCTTCTCCTCGGCCGCCGAGGGCATCGCCGTGCTCGACACCAGCGGGCACCTGCTCTTCGCCAACCCGCGCGCGCACGAGATCGTGGGCTACTCGGCCGAGGCGCTGAAGGGCCGAATGATCCGCGAGCTGCTGCATCCCGACTCGGCGGAGCGCGCGGCCGTTCTCTGGGAGCGTTTTCGCCAGGGCGAGCTGGCCCGCGGAGTCGATCTCGAGATGGTGCGACAGGACGGTGAGACGATCGTCATCCGAGCCTCCATCGCGCAGCTCACCGAGGGCGAGGGCGCGCTCTTGATGTCCTTCCAGGATGTGACGGACGACCGGCGCACGGAGCGCGAGCTGGTGCGGACCATGCAGTTCCTCGAGTCCCTGATCGACGCCAGCGTCGACGGCATCGTGGCGGCGGACTTGAGCGGGCACATCCTGCTCTTCAACGAGGCCGCCGAGCGCATGTACGGCTACCGTACGGAGGAGGTGATCGGGCGCCTGAACGCCCGCGCGCTCTACCCCGGGAACGGCGCCCAACGCGTCATGCGCATGCTGCGCTCGGAACAACATGGCGGCATGGACAAGCTCGAGCCCACGCGCCTCGAGGCCCAGAGCAAGACGGGCGAACGCATCCCCATCCGGCTGTCGGCGGCGATGATCTACGAGAAGGGCGTGCCGAGCGCGACCTTCGGCATCTTCACGGATCTGCGCGATCGCCTGCGGGTCGAGGAGCGCCTCGCCGAGGCCACGCAGAAGCTCGCCTCCTCCGAGAAGCAGGCGCTCATAGCCGAGCTCGCCGGCACGGCCGCGCATGAGCTGAACCAGCCGCTGACCAGCATCATGGCCTACGCGCAGCTGCTCGAACGCAAGCTGCCCGAAGACACCTCCGAGGCGCGCGCAGCTCGCACCATGGTCGAGCAGGCGCAGCGCATGGCCGACATCGTCAAGAAGATCGGCAAGATGACCAAGTACGAGACGAAGTTCTACGTCGGCGGTCAAAAGATCCTCGATCTCGACCGTTCGAGTCCAGACGCGGACGAGGACGCAGGGCGCGCAGACAGCGAGCCGACCGAGGCGTGCGCAGACAGCGATCAAGAGGGTCGGCCCGGAGTGGGCCGCGCCCAACCCAAACATGAACGAGGGCCGCCATCTCGGCGACCCAGAAAATGACACCGGTGGACGGGGGCGTCACGGAGACACGTTGAGCGAGCGGAACGGCAAAGAAGAGCACAGAATATCGAGCATGAACGACTGGGAAGGTCGTGAGAGCGGGCGCTTGCCTCTGCCCGAGTCGCGCCACCCTCTGCGTCGCGGTCGGGTGCCCACCGGGACGCATCTCAGGGCCCAGATTCTGGAGCGCATCGAGCGAGGGATCCCCCTGCCCGTTCCGAGCGCGGAGCAGGTGCTCGGCGCGGTGCTCAGCCTCAACCGCAACATCAGCCTGCTGATGGACGAAGGTGAGCTGGTGGAGGCCCACCTCGAGGTGATCCGCGACCTGCTCCCGGGCCGGCGCCTGAGCGTGAAGCTGGTCGACCACGCGGGCTCCATGACGCTCGTCTACCGAACCGAAGAGCCCACACAGATCGAGGAGTCTCCCACCGCGCGCATCAGCCGACCCGGCCTCGAGCGGCACAGCCTGACGCCCGAGGCCATCGACCACCCCGGTGTCGAGGTTACGGAGCGCTTCACCCCGGACTACGCCTCACCCGTGGGCTTCGACGTGCCATTGGTAGACGGAGATCGCATCAGCGGCGTGCTCGCGGTCGAGTACTACGAGGGCGCGACGCCGCCCGAGGAAGACCTGAGCGTAGTCGGGCAGCTCGCCCTCTCGCTCTCCTCGGCCCTGCGACACGGGCGCGTGATGCGCGAGTCTCTTCATCTGCGGGACTACCTCGGGAAGCTGCTCGAGCACGCCAACGCGCCCATCGTCGTGATCGGCAAGCGGCGCGAGGTGCGAGTCGCCAACCGGGCGATGCTCGAGGTGACGGGGCTCGAGCGCGAAGACCTCGTGGGGCGCGACTTCCTGCGCATCCTCGACGAGGAGGAGCGCGCGCGCATTCTGCCCGCCTTCTCCAACGCCCTGCACGGACGGCCGACCAAGGACTTCGAGGTGCAGCTCACGCGCCCGGGAGGCGGCGTCGCGCGCATCGCCTTCAACGTCGCCTCCGTGCTCGGACGAGACGGGCAGGTCGAGAGCGTGATCGCCATCGGCAAGGATCTGACCGAGCTACGCGAGCTCGAAGAGCAGGTGATCCAATCGGAGAAGCTCGCCACCCTCGGACAGCTCGCCGCTGGCGTCGTGCATGAGCTGAACAACCCTCTGACCAGCATCTCGGTCTACAGCGAGTTCCTGCTGAAGGAGGCGCGCGAGCAGGGCGCGCCCGCGGCTCGCGAACAGAAGCTCGCGCGGATCGTCGAGAGCGCTGAGCGGATCTTGCGCTTCACGCGAGATCTCGTCACCTACGCGCGACCCTCGACGGAAGCCCCACACGCCGTGAGCATGGCGGAGGTGATCGAACAGTCCGTGGTCTTCTGCGAGCACGTGCTCTCGGAACACGGCGTCACGATCAGCAAGAGCTTCGGCGAAAAGAGCGGCCTCGTCCTCGGCGTCAAGGGGCAGCTCCATCAGGTCTTCATCAACCTGATCACCAACGCCTGCCACGCCATGCCACTGGGCGCCGGCCACCTCGAGCTGTCCATCCGATCGGACGACGAGTGGATCACCGCGAGCGTGCACGACAACGGCAGCGGCATCCCCGACGGTATGCGGGACGGCATCTTCGAACCCTTCTTCTCCACCAAGGGGCAGGGCAAAGGCACGGGCCTCGGCCTCTCCATCGTGCGCAACATCCTGCGCCAACACGGTGGAGAGATCGAAGCCATCAGCTCCCCTGGCGCAGGGACGACCTTCGAGCTCAAGCTCCCGATCCACCGCCGCTGAGACGCACGGCCCGGAGGGTCAGCGACCGATGGAGATGACGATGCTCGCACCCCGCGCGCGCACGCGGTAGGCGGGGTGACGACCGGAGACGAAGCGAATCCGCAGCTCCGCGTGGTCCCCGCGGTTCAGCACGGTGGCGCGCTCGACGAGCGGGTGGGCGGCGGCGATGGGGCCGGCGCGATCGAGGGAGAGGCTGCCGTCGACGTCGACGCGAAAGCCGTCCGGCAGCGCCTCGCCTCGCAGGCCCTCCACGGGGCGGCTCATGCGCAGGGTGAAGTCACGAGCGCGTGGAACATCCTCCGCGCCGAAGCGCGTCGGGTCATCGGAGACCGCGGGATCGGGAGCGCCGCCGATGCTCGGGAAGGTGGGACTGCGCATGCGCCCGGCCTCCGGCGCGGGCTCGGCGACGGGCTCGGCAGGGGCCTGCTCGCCG
>JAADHO010000033.1 GCA_013151775.1 Deltaproteobacteria bacterium
CGACGCAGCGGCCGACTCGAGCACGGTGGACGCGACGACGCGGGACGCGAGCCGGCGCGACGCCTCGCTGCCGCCGACGGACGCGGGGGCGGACACGGGCGCCGTGGACGCGAGCTGCGGAGGCGCAGCGGTGGACTTCGAGTATCGCCCGCCGAACGTGCTGGTGATCTTCGACCGCTCCTGCTCCATGCGCCGGCGCCTCGACGACGTGAGCCTCTTCGGCACGGGTCCAGACGACTCGCGCACGCGTTGGTTCGTGGCGCGGGAGGCGGTGCAGACGCTGGTCACGGACTTCGAGAGCCGCGTCTACTGGGGCCTCATGGCGTTCCCGGATCCACGCGAAGGCTGCGGCATGCCGGTGGACGCCGAGGTCGTGCCCGGCCCGATGAACGCAGCGGCCATCCAGACGGAGCTGGCGCGTCGGGCGATTCAGCCCTTCGGGCTCTGTGGTCTCGACAACACGGACACCACCACGCAGCCGCGACAGACGCCGACAGCGGACGCCTTGACCAGCGCCATGGGGCTGCCCGCGCTCTCCGATCCTGCGCGCCGGAACTTCGCCATTCTAGTCACGGACGGCGGCGTGAGCTGCGGCGTGACGGACGCTCAGGTGGGCGCTCTGGCAGCCTCCTTGGCCGCGGCCGGCATCCCGCTGGCCGTCGTCGGCTTCGCCACGGGCGGCGCGGAGACCAGCCTCGAGGCGATCGCCAGCGCGGGCGGATTTCCCAACCCGGCGGCTCCGCCGAGCTACTTCGTGGCCGAGAGCCGCGCCGACCTCGACAGCATCTTCGCCGAGCTCTCACGACGCGTCGTGAGCTGCGACTTGCCGCTCTCGAGCGCGCCCCTGGACAGCGCCGGCGTGTTCGTGAACGCCAACGACGTGCCGCTGAGCGAGGATATGGTCGATGGCTTCA
This sequence comes from Deltaproteobacteria bacterium, assembly GCA_013151775.1. Lineage (GTDB taxonomy): Bacteria > Myxococcota_A > Polyangia > Polyangiales > Houyiibacteriaceae > JAADHO01. Next base: position 915 of record JAADHO010000033.1, read on the forward strand.
GCTACGACGCCGCGGGCAACGTCGTCACCCTCCACGGCGCGAGCTGTGACCGGCTGCGCAGCGGCGACATCACGCGCCTCGGCGTCTCCTTCGGCTGCCCGCCCGTGATGTGTGTGCCGCGCGCCGAGATTTGCAACGGCCTCGACGACGACTGCGACGGCGTGGTCGACAACGCCTGCCTGAGCTGAGGGAGCGCCCACACGTAACAGATCACGGGCTCGCACGTTTCATGCTGCAGGAGGCAACATGGCCCGAGCGATCTGGAATGGTGTGGTGGTAGCAGAGTCCGAAACCTTCGAGGTGGTCGAAGGAAACGTCTACTTCCCAAAGGAGTCCCTGAAGCGCGAATACCTCGAAGACTCGTCCATACAGACGACCTGCTTCTGGAAAGGACGCGCGAGCTACTACACGCTGAACGTCGACGGAAAGAAGAACTCGGACGCTGCCTGGTACTACCCGAAGCCGTCCATCATGGCGCGCAAGATCAAAGACCACGTCGCCTTCTGGAAGGGCGTCCAGATCGAACGCTAGCGAGACTGCTGGGAATTCCGACCCACGCCCGTAGCGCGGAGGTCGCGGCGGACTTAGGCTGGGGGCATGCTGCTCGCGCTCTTCATCGTGGTGCCTCTGGTGGAGGTCTATCTGCTCTTCGGCCTCGCGCAGCTGATGGGCTTCTGGGCGACTGTGGCGCTGGTGCTGGTCACGGGCACGCTGGGCGCAGGGCTGGCCAAGCGCGAGGGGCTGCGTGTCCTCGGGCGCTGGCGTTCGGCGTTGGCGCAGGGCCGCGTGCCGGAGGAGGGCGTGCTCGACGGACTGCTGGTGCTCGTGGGCGGCGTGCTCTTGGTCACGCCCGGGGTGTTGACGGATCTCACCGGGCTCTTGCTGCTGTTGCCGCCGACGCGGAAGCTCGCCGCCGTGTGGCTGAGGCGTCGCGCCGAGCGCGGCATCGCGGCGGGCAACGTGCAGATCTTCGGCTTCGGAGCGTCTCCCTTCGCGGGTTCGCCGTTCTCTGGCTTCGGCACGGGTCCGGAACTGCGCGGGCGCCCGACGGATGCAGCGCCCGGCTCCCCGCGTGTGGGCTTCGATGGCGTGATCGACGTGGACGGTCACGAGCTGCCCACGGACTGAGTCGCACGATGTCCCGAGGGTGCACAGTGGACCCAGGCTTCTGCGAAGCTGCGTGGACTCGGCACGCGTCATCTGAACAGGATCCAGTTTAGCCCTTGCGCTAGGTGCGCGAGTGTCGCACATAGGCGGCGAGATCCCCCAACCACCCACGATGTGTGTGGGCTGAGGCTGCCATGCGAAATCTGCGCTCCTTCCTCCTCTTGTCGCTGCTCGTGGCCTGTGCCGCACAGCCGGGCTCCTACACGTCCGCGCCCGATGGCGTGGACAGCCCGGACGGACCCGACGCCGCGCTCCAGACGAAGTCCGAGCCCGTGCTCGGCGTGGAGTGCATCGCCGACGCCGACTGCGGTCCGAGCGAGCAGTGCCAGACGATCTACTGCATCACGACTCCCTGCCCACCGGCCCACTGTGCCGTGCGTCGCGAGTTCAGCGAGGCCCCCGACCTGGCCATACCGGACAACGATGCCGCCGGACTGAGCCGGGGCTTCGTCGTCGCCAACCCCGGCACGAGCGTCGCGTCCCTACACATCTCCGCGCAGATCCGCCACACCTGGCGCGGCGACCTGCGCGTGACGCTGACCTCGCCCTCGGGCACGGAGCACGTCTTGGCGAACCGCGAAGGTGGCTCCGCGGACGACCTCACCATCTCCGAGAACCTGCCCGTCTTCGACGGCGAGCCCGCGAGCGGCAGCTGGACCCTGAAGGTGGCGGACCTCGCCGCGCAAGACACCGGGCGCCTGGTGTCGTGGGGCCTGACCTTCAGCTACACCGAGGCCAGCGACGGACCGGGCCGCGAGGTGTGGACGAGCGTTCCGGTGGTGGTGGAGTCGCACCACCCCTACGCCAACGGCGAGGACCACGTCTTCTCGCTGCGCGAGTTCACGAGCGGCGCCACGCAGGTGCGCCTGACCTTCGCCAAGCTCGACCTCGAGCGCGGCTACGACAACCTCGACGTCGTGGACACGGACACGGGCCGCGTGCTGCGTCGCTACAGCGGCAACTACGGAAACTTCACCACGCAGGCCTTCTCGACGGGCAACCTCGAGCTGCGCCTGACGAGCGACGGCTCCGTGACCCGCTACGGCTTCCGCATCGTGGCCATCGACGTCTTCGGCCTCGGCTGCCTCGAAGACGCGGACTGCGGCGAGGGGAACTTCTGTCCCGTCGTGCGTGAGTGCGCGACCACTCCCTGCTTCCAGGCCTGCGGTGTCTCACCCTTGGGCTTCGAGGACGCGCCCTGTGACACCAACGCCGACTGCGCCGAGCAGCTCTACTGCGCCGGCGACGGAACGTGTCAGCCCGACGGAAGCTGCAACGCCCTCGCGGACTGCGACGCCGAGGGCAACATCTACGTGCGCATCCTCTGTGTCGGCAACAGCACCTGCGAGGCCGGCCGCTGCGGCTACCAATGCGGGACGCCGCTGCTGGGCGTCGAGGGCGATCCTTGCTCCGCCAGCAGCGAGTGCCAGGACGCGCTCTACTGCGCGGGCGACGGCACCTGCCAAGCGGACGCGAGCTGCGTCGTGCCGGACGACTGCTACGCCGACGGAAACGCCTGGATCCGCCCGGCCTGCGCGGGCACGACGCTGTGCAACGCGGGCTCCTGCGCCATGGACTGCTCCCCGCCGCCCGTCTGCCACGACGGAGAGACCAGCGCGCGCGACTGCAACACCTGCGAGTGTGTGGCCGGCGCCTGGAATTGCACCACGCGCAGCTGTCCCACGCCTGGCGCCGAGGGCAGCACCTGCGGCGGCATCGCGGGCCTGCGCTGCGCCGCGGGCCTGGTGTGTGACGCGGGGCGAGGCACGGGCAGCTGCGGCATGCCCGATCGCGCGGGCACCTGCATCAGCGAGCTGAGCGTCGTCTGCAGCGAGGAGTACGCGCCCGTCTGCGGCTGCAACGGGCAGACCTTCGGCAACGACTGCCGGCGCGCCGGTGTCGCCGAATTCGACCACGACGGCGAGTGCAGCCTGTCGACGGCGATCCCGGACAACGACGCAGCCGGCGTCAGCACCAGCATCGACGCGCGGGCGGCCTTCACGTCCACCAGCGCGCAGGTCGTCGTCGACCTGACCCACAGCTGGCGCGGCGATCTAGTGGTCAGCGTCACGGCGCCCAACGGTCGCGTCTTCACGCTGTCACGGCGCGAAGGCGCTTCTGCCGATGATTTCCACTTCGACGGCCTGCTCGACCTGGGCACGGAGTCGGCGGTGGGCACCTGGACGTTGAACGTGGCCGACCTCGCGCGCTACGACGAAGGCACGCTGACCCGCTTCAACGTCACGCCTCAGCCGCGGATCTGCGCGACTCCGGCCTGCGCGCCGCCTCCCGTGGGCTGCGACTACGTCGGGGGTGACGAGTGCAGCTGCGGCCGCCTCGTGTGTGACGACTGTCGAGTCACGGGCTGCGGCCTCGGCCAGAGCTGTCAGCCGTGCCGCACGACGTCGGGCTCGAACTTCGTCTGCCTCCCCGACGGCTCGATCTGCTGACGACGCAGACCTTCGGAGCGGGAGCTAGGCGCGAAAGCGATCCGTTGCGCGAACCAGCGCGTCCCGGGTGCCGACCTCGAGCGCGGCGTGTCCCGCGTCGGGCGTGATGTGAAAGTCCGCCTCGGGCCAGGCGCGATGCAGATCCCACGCGCTCTTCATCGGGCAGACCACGTCGTAGCGCCCTTGGACGATCACCCCTGGAATGTGGCGGATGCGGTCCACGCGCTCGAGCAGGCCCACGCCGTCCGGCAGGAAGCCGCCGTGGATGAAGTAGTGGCACTCGATGCGTGCGAAGGCCTCGGCGAAGCGAGGGTGGCCCGTCCTCGCGACCAAGCGGGGATCCACGACGAGCTTGCTGGTGCTGCCCTCCCACACGCTCCACGCCTTGGCCGCCTCGAGGCGCGTCGCCTGGTCCGGGCTCGTCAGTCGCCGGTAGTAGGCCGTGACCAAGTCGCCGCGCTCTTCCTCCGGGATCGGCGCCAAGAAATGCTCCCAGGCGTCGGGATAGATGCGGCTCGCGCCCTCTTGGTAGTACCAGTGGATCTCCTCGTCTCGCAGCAGGAAGATCCCGCGCAGGATCAGCTCCGTCACACGTTCCGGGTGCGCCTGTGCGTAGGCGAGGGAGAGGGTGCTGCCCCAGGATCCGCCGAAGACCTGCCAGCGCTCGATGCCGAGCCGCTCGCGCAGCCGCTCCATGTCGGCGATCAGGTGGGGTGTGGTGTTGGCTTCGAGGCTCGCGTGGGGCGTACTGCGGCCGCAGCCACGCTGATCGAAGAGCACGACGCGATAGCGTGATGGATCCCAGAATCGCCGGTAGTCGGGCGCGCTGCCGCCGCCGGGTCCGCCATGCACGAAGACCGCGGGCTTGCCCTCCGGGTTGCCGCAGCACTCCCAATAGAGGCTGTGCCCATCGCCCACGTCGAGCACGCCATGCTCGAAAGGCTCGATGGCCGGGTAGAGTTCACGCACGTCGTTCGTCATGGGGTGACTGTGGCAGGGCGTGCGGTGCGGTGGAAGGGTTGGTAGCGAGGAGCGTGAGAGCGCCGAAATCTCTCGACGTCAGGCCGTCGCCAGCGTCGTCCAGTAGTTCGACAGCAGCTCGGCCTGCTGCAACACAGTGTGTGTCGCCGCCTCCTGCTTGTCCGGTGGGTAGCCGTACTTGCGTAGGATGCGCTCGGCGCCCGATTCGTCCGGCGCGATGTCGGGTCCGTGCACGACCTGATAGCCAAGCTCGCCGAACCACTCGAGCGTGGCCTCCTCCACCACCGACTCGGTGAATCCGCTGCTCATTTCTTGCCCCCCTTCCTGCTCTTGCGTGGCTTGTCGGTTTTCGTCTTCTCCTGGAGCTGCTTGGTTTCGGCGACGACGCGGTCGAAGTCGCTCTCGAACATTCGATCCTGCACGATGCGGTACTTCTCGAATTCGCTCTCGGCGTGCGCCTTGGCGATCTCTGCCGTGACCTTGCCAGCGTCCGAGAGCACCTCGCGATCGGTGGCGGCGATGAAGCGGTTCAGCCGCGTCTCCCAGTCCTGCATGGTGAGCGGAATCTTGCGCAGCGCCATATCCTCGGCCACGTCCAGATACGCATTCACCAAGCGCGCGAGTTGCAAGAGCTCGGGCTCGGTGAGGTAGTTCTTGGCCACGACCACGTCGAACTTCTGGATCTTCCCCACGGGCGCGTCGGCCCAGGTGTGGAGGCCCATGTGTTCCTTGGCCGCATCGGCGCGACCCACGATGACCTCGGCGGCGGTGTGGCCGTGGATGGCCCAGTGGAGCTTGTTCTGCACGGTGGCGAAGAAGCGCTTGGTGGCCTGCGCGGTGAGGTCGTAGTCGACGGCGGTGGCGTAGATGTCGGTGATTTTCTGGTAGAACTTGCGCTCCGACAGCCGAATCTCACGAACGCGCTGGAGCTGTTCTTCGAAGTACCGATCGCCCAGGATGGAGCCGCCTCGCTTCAGGCGCTCGTCGTCCATCGCGAAGCCCTTGATGGTGAACTCCTCCACGACGCGCGTGGCCCACTTGCGAAACTGCACGGCGCGCTCGGAGTTCACCTTGTACCCGACAGCGATCGTGGCCGAGAGGTTGTAGTGCTTCGTGTCGTAGGTCTTGCCGTCGGAGGCAGTTATCCGAAAATTTCGGATAACTGCCTCTTCCTGCAGCTCGCTGTCCGAGAAGATCGTCTTCAGGTGGTAGTTGATGGTTCGTACGTCAACGTCGTAGAGCAGCCCCATCATCTTCTGGCTGAGCCACACGTTCTCGTCGGCGTACACCGCTTCGACACCACCCCCGCCGGTGGCAGCCACAAAGGTCAGATACTCGGCCGCCGAGGAACGAACGAGGGAGGGCGTGGGCGATTTCTTCTTGCGCGTCACGCAACCACCGAGGCGGTGCGCATCCGAGTCCGACCGTCCTCGGCTTCGTAGAGGATGAACTCGGAGGTGATAGGCTGGCGCGGCTTCTCGCGATACTTCAGCTCGATGACGATGGGGCCTTCTTGCCCGCGAGTCCGCGCCTGATCTGCGCCACCGGATGGCTCGCATCGTATGAATCGGGCCATGATGGCCCGATTCGTGGCCCGATTCCCGATTCTTCCCCGAACACGAGTGCGAATCGGGCCATGATGGCCCGATTCGTGGCCCGATTCCCGATTCTTCCCCGAACACGAGTGCGAATCGGGCCATGATGGCCCGATTATTCGTGGCCCGATTCGTGGCCCGATTCGTGGCCCATGCCGGTTCAAATCGACGAAGCTGGTCACGACCGCACGACCTCGTACTCAGTGGCTCGGCCGGCCCCCCTCATCCTCAGCAGGCCCAGTTTCACGAGCTTTCTGATGTGATTCTTGGCTGTCCGGCTAGGCACTGCCAGAGCCTCGGCGTACTGGCTCGTGGTGACCCTCTCGTTGCTCAAGATCCAATCCCAACCCGGACGCTCCGCCTCGCTCATCTGGCCGAGCACGTCGTCGCCCACGTCCGCCGTCGCCGCTCTTGCGTCACGGTACAGCGTGAGGCAGACGTAGGGCGGCGTGTACGAATAGGCCGGGAGAGGTACTTGATGCCCTTGCGATCCACGGTCGGATCAGGGTCGGCGACGCCCACCCAGACTTCCTTGATTCGAGCCAGCACGATGCGCTCAGCGCACCCGAGCTTCGGTTCGCGACGAGCACCCGGCGCACATGGCTCCAGCGTGCTGAACAACACGGCGCCATCGAGCCGCTCACCGCGATTCTTTCGCTCGAGCAACGTGAACTCAGCGTGGTCTCCGTCGCGTAGCTCGCCGCGATACGCCGTGTCCAGGCTGCCATCGGCCTTCCAGAGCACGGCGCCAACCCGTGGGCTGATCTTCCCGTCGTTCCGCTGCTCCGATAAGGAATCGGTCATCACCTGGACGGCCAACTCCATCAGCTTCCGTCCATCGAAACGCTTCTTTCCAGCAGGGGGCTTGGACTTCGCGTGCTTCTTGGTCGGCGCCTGGGTCGCTGGTGTCGCTTTGCTCTTCGCTCTCGCCATCGCTCTCGTCTCCCCGTGGGGTGTGGGCGATCATGCCGCTTCACGCCCGAAGAGTCACGGCTCGCGCCAGCTACCAGAAGGCGATGCGGCCGCTTTGGCCGACGTGGGCGCGGTGAGCTCGTGCGATCAGCGCCGAGAGGTCCGCGGGTCCGCAAGGCGGCTCGTCCGTGAGCGCCAAGTCGAGCGCGCGAAGCATGGCGCCAGAGTTGCGGAAGCGCATCGCGGGATCGTGGGCCAAGGCTTGCAGCACGATGTCGTCGATCAGGGCGGGCAGGCCCGTCACCACGGTCGAGGGCGCGGGCACGCTGGCACGGAGCACCTGCTCCATCAGAGCGGATTGGGACTTGGCCCGGAACAAATGCGTGAAGGTCAGCAGTTCGTGCAGGATCGCGCCTAGCGCGAACACATCGCCCTCGGGGCTGACGGCCGCGGGATCGAGCAGCTCCTCGGGCGCGGCGTAGCTCACGCGGTGGGCGCTCAGGGGCGGCGTGCCGGCGGCGCAGAGGCGGCGACCGCGCTCGCCTCGCTCGACGCCGAAGTGGCTCACCATCAACGCGCCGCCATCCTTCAAGAAGAGCCGGTCCAATGTCACGCCGCCGTGGCAAATCCCCGCGTCGTGGAGCCGCGCGAGCGCGCCGGCCGCGTCCGCCACCAAGCGCAGCGCGAAGCGACGATGGATGGGCGCCTCGAACACCGTGGAGGCGCAGTGGTCGGGGCCCACGCGTGGGCAGCCCTCTGCGTCGCGATAGAAGGACTCGTCCTCGGTCGCCCATGGGCGCAGGTCGAACTCAATTTTTCCGCGTCCGCGGGCGGCGCCCTTGTAGGCCTCGCGCAGCGGCAGACCCGGGCCCGAGCCCATGGCGAAGTAGGGGCCATCGGCGAAGCCCGTGTCGAGGATGGGCGCCAAGCGCGGATGGCTCAGCTCGGCTGATCGACTCGGCAAGTCGAGGACCTCGTGCCTCAGCGCTTCGAGCGCCGACTCTTCCGCCGGACCGACGTCGTCCGGCCAGTGCACCCACGCGAGCTGCACGTGCTGCTTCGTCTCGCTGTGGACGGCCGATTGCGTGACCGTGCCGCGCTCGAGCAGGGCCGCCCGGGCGTCTTGCACGTCCACAGACCAAGGCCCGAAGGTCGGCGGCGGAGGTGGCCGCTGTGTGTTGAAATGCCCCACACACAAAGCGTATCAGGTCGTTGCCAGGGGGTGACCTTCTCGGCAGGACGCGACGAGCTGCGGCCGCTGATGGACTGCGGAGCGGTCTGCGATTTCTCCTGGAGCTGACGCATGCCTAGGGATGGCGCAGCGTGTGGTAGGCGGTTTCCAGAGTCGCTAGAGGTCGGTAGAATCCGTGGCACGCGCGGTCGATTGCGCTGCGCATGTGCCGGTTTCTGACGTCGGCGCCCGCCGAGATCCAATGCGAAGTGTGCGCGTGGTAGCCCTCTTCCGTCGTGAAGACAGCCGAGTGCACGAGCACATGCGTCAGTCGCAGGCCCGCGTAGCTCGCCGGGTATGCGAGGAAGAGCAGCCCGAAGGCCATGGCACCAGCTTTCCATTGGCTCGCCGCGGAGCGTTCCATCATGCGTGTGCTTACGCGCGCGGCCCGGCGCAGCTTCCCGCGCATCGGGCTGCTCGCCGTGCCAGAGGACGCAGTGCGTCGGCTCAGGCGCGTGGCGCGCGTATCGGCGCCGTGTCGCGGAAGGTCCACGCTTCGTTGTCCCGGATGGCGCGATCGACTTCCCAATTGTCGCGGAAGAGCGCCACCAAATGTCCGTCTTGGTCCTGCACGGCGAGCGGGATGCGCTGCGCCAGGAGTTGGTCTGCGCGCTCCACGCCTTCGACCCAGCGCGCACGCGTGTAGGGCAAGATGTCGAAGCTTATCTTCGCGCCATACTCGTGCTCGACGCGGAACGTCAGCACCTCGAACTGCAGGCGACCGACGACGCCGCAGATCGGATCCTTCTCGCGCCCGGGCTCGCTGAAGAGCTGCACCGTGCCCTCCTCGGCCAGCTCCGCGATGCCCTTCTGAAGCTGCTTGCGCTTCATGGGATCGAGCAGCTGCAATCGACCGAAATGCTCGGGCGAGAAACGCGGCACGGCGTCGAAGCTCATCGGACCCTCCGTGGAGAGGGTGTCGCCGATGCGGAAGAGCCCCGGATCGTAGAGCCCGAGGATGTCACCCGCGAAGGCCTCCGCGACGCTCTCTCGCGCTTGGGCGAAGAACTGCTCCGCGCGGTTCAGGCGGATGGTCTTGCCGAGCCTGTCGTGGGCCACCTTCATGCCGCCCTCGTAGCGCCCCGAGCAGACGCGCGCGAAGGCGATGCGGTCGCGGTGGCTCTTGTCCATATTCGCCTGCACCTTGAAGATGAAGGCGCTGAAACGCTGATCGCTCGGCTCCACGTGCACGCCATCGGCCGCGTCCCGACCGCGGGGCGCAGGACACAAGCCGCTGAACTCGTTCAAGAAGGGCTCGATGCCGAAGTTCGTCAGCGCGCTGCCGAAGAAGACGGGCGACAGCTCGCCCGCGAGGAAGCGCTCCTCGTCCCACTCTTCGCCCGCGCCATCGAGCAGCTCGATCTCCTCGATCAGGCTGCCGGCGGCCTCGTCTCCAAGCAGCTTCGGCAAGGCCTCGTCCCCGATGTCCATGCGCTCGGAGTCGAGCTTGCGCGCGTTGCCTCCGGGCTCCTTCTCGAAGCGCAGGACGGCGCCCTGTCGGCGATGGTAGACGCCCTGAAAGCGGTCGCCGCTGCCGATCGGCCAAGTGATAGGCGCCGTGTGGAGGCCGAGCACATCCTCCACCTGACTCATGAGCTCGAAGGGGTCGCGTGCCGGGCGATCGAGCTTGTTGACGAAGGTGACGATGGGGATGCCGCGCATCCGACATACATGGAAGAGCTTGCGCGTCTGCGGCTCCACGCCCTTGGCGGCGTCGAGGATCATGATGGCGCAGTCGGCCGCCGTCAGCGTGCGGTAGGTGTCCTCGCTGAAGTCGTTGTGGCCCGGCGTGTCGAGCAGGTTGTAGCGGATGCCCTCGTGCTCGAACTGAAGCACAGAGGAGGTGACGGAGATGCCGCGCTTCTTCTCCAGCTCCATCCAGTCGCTGACGGCCGCGCGCTTGTTCTTGCGCGACTTCACCGTGCCCGCCATGTGGATCGCTCCGCCGTAGAGCAGCAGCTTCTCCGTCAGCGTGGTCTTGCCCGCATCCGGATGGGAGATGATGGCGAAGGTTCGCCGACGTTCGTATTCCGCGGCCATGGGCTCGCACGCATAAGCGGCGGCGCCGCGCGACGCAAGGGCAGCGCCTCCAGAAAGTCAGCCCGCCCCCTCGGTCACGGCGTGCTCGGCGTCCCATCCTGCACGATCGTCATCGTCTCCCACATGGCGAGCGGATCGGGCTTGTCGTCGAAGATGCAGCGCACGCCGATGGGCGTATTGATGGGATCGAACCAATGGTCTACATCGTAGGGGAATTCAGGTCGACTCGCGAGCAGCTGGGGCTCCATCGGGATGAACGTGCCGCCCCGCAGCAGGTGGAGCTGATCGCCCGGCACTCGCACGCCATCGTAGAACGGATCGGTCGTTGCCAAGGGATCGACCTGTTCCGCGCGAGGGTAGCCCAAGGTGGGTCCGTCCTGCACCCACTCGACCGCGTTCCCCGCAATATCCGGGGCGCCGAAGGGGCCCGAGCGGGAAGCTGCCCACGTCCATCACCACCGTCGGGTTGGCATGCCACAGCAGAATCGACGCGGGAAAGTGCAGGTATCGGGTATCTCTCGCAGCCTCTTGCATTCGGTCCCAATCGTGCGGGTCGGCCAGGAAGAAGGGTTCGGTCATGTCGGGCCACCAGGGCCAGACGCGACCCCCCGGACCGCGCGCGGCAAACTCCCACTCCGCGTTGGTCGGGATACGCCCTCCGAGCCAGGCGCAGTAGCGCACGGCCCCATCATAGAGGAGTCCGGTGATGGGCATGCGCGCGTGCTCGGGAGCGCGCCAATAGGCCGAGGAAATGTTGCCGCAGTCGCCTCCTGCGCCACCTCCTGGACCGGCGCGCGCGTCGCACTCGAGGGCGTCGTCTACCCGGCATCCACCCTCACGCACGCAGCGTGCGAAGCATCCGCTGGTGCCCTCGTAGCGTGCCATGTGGTGGTCCCGCGTGACGCGAACCCAATGTGCAAAGCAGCCCAAGTAGTCGTTGCCAAGCACGGAAAGATCGCAGGCTTCAGCGGCGTAACGGTCCAGCCCAACCACGAAGCGACCTGCGGGCAGCAGATCCGTCGCCCGGCAATCGCAGCTCTGTCCGGCATGGCAAGCAGGTGGTGCCGGTGGGATCTCGAAGTGACCGGCGTCTGGCGGGTTGGCGTCGGGCGCGCCGCCGTCGATGGAGCCGTCGACTTCTCCCAGCCTGTGGTGAGACAAATAACAGCCAGTGACCATGAGAATGCTGGCGAGAGCAAGCCAGCGCATCAGAGGATTCCCCCGCACTCCTCGGGTGCCATCTCACCACCAACACGGCCCCAGCGGCTCAGCCAACCTGCCGCGAGGCAGCGGGCACGCTGGCATTGGTCGGGCGTCAGCTCGCCCGAAGCGGCGCTATGATCCGCAGGCCCTCCCCCCAGCATCAGGTTGGAAGTTCCAGCAACCGCAGCCTCGCATCGATCATCGGTACCACCCGGGTGTCCCAGGCCCAGATAATGGCCCAATTCGTGCGCCAACGCGTGGCCACCGAGAGGAAAAAGAGTGTCGCGGCTCAAGGCGACGAAGCTGTGCAGCCGAGGAACGTGTCTGCAGCCAGCAAAAGGTCCACAGGTCGCGCCGATGGTCGCTCCGAGCAAGTCCACGCCCAGGATCGGGCTCAAGAATATCGGAATTGCGTGCAGCTCGTCATTCGGTCCTGAATGGCCACCGGGTAGATAGTCGTAGAATGGTATACCCGAACCGGGCGCACAGGGATTGGTGACACCAAACATGGTGCGCTCGAGTCCGTCGGATTGCGGGATCACCTCCACCGCCTCGAGGTGGAACTGAATGCCGCAGGTACGCCATGGCCCATCCGGCGCAAAGACGCTCATGTCCAGGACGAGTTTTGCTTCCACGCTGACCGTGGACGAGATGCCACTATCGGCGAGCGCAACTTTGCCAGGCAGCATGGCACCTGGGTCGATCTCCTGCTCGAAGAAGAGTCGTGCGCTCGGCTCGTCGCCTCCGAAGAGCGGAATCGTGCCATTCTCATCTCCGAATACAAAAACGTGGACCGGCAACACCAGCACACTCGGAGCCAACGCCAGGGTGATGTGGTCGATCTCCTGGACGTCGAAACCAATCGGTGGCGGTATCGAGCCCGGTGGGACGCTGGTGGCCGTTCGCGCACGAATCGTACTCAGCACGAACTCGCGCGGTGATCCATCCGCAGGCAGGCTGATCGATGGCAGCACGAAGGGCCAGTTCCCGACGAGGTCGATCGAGGGCGGAGAATCGCTGGAGCGCGCGCCCACGTCCAAGAATGCGTAGGAGATTTGCGCACCGTCCGTGAATGCGGAGCGTTCACCCAGAGGCACGAGCGAGCGCACTCGAACTCCATCCGGGCTGTAGTTCTCGACTTCCGTCGCCACCACTCGCTGCGGATCCGTCCTCGCGACCATTCCGCGCTCGATCGTCATCGCATTCAAGCGGAGGGGGGCATATCCGCTTAGCGCCGGGTTCTCGACATCCGTGAACAACACGGTGCCTCCGAGCCTGAAACTGCTTTCAGGCGGTGTGAAGCCGGCTGGAGGTGGAGGCGTGCACGCCGACACAAACAGCAATGCCAACGACCCCAGGGACCATGAGTGAATGAGTGAATGAGTGAATGAGTGAATGAGTGAATGAGTACATTTCGATCCAGATCATGCGACCGTTGACCGGTGTATGTCAAGATGGGTCTGGATCCCTCTCGGAGCAGGTGGAGTGCATGCTGAGGTGAGCTGAGGCGGAAGAGAAAAACGTGGGAGCGATCGGTCGGACGCTTAGTACAATCCAAGCCAGTCCGAAGGAGCTTCCCACATGCCGAGCTTGCCCACCCCCGTTGTCCGAATCACCAACCGAGGCTGCAACTATCCTGACCCAGGGGGGGGGGACGGGGGGGACGGGGCTCTCGTGTCGTAACAGAAGGGATGAAGTGGCCGGCCACTTCATCCCTTCTGTTACCTCGTGTCGACGCTTCAGGCGCTCACTCGGCCATGGCGCGCAGGTTCACGGTGACGGTGATGTCGTTGCTGACCTTCAGGCGCACCACGGCGGGGACGTTGATGCCGAAATCCGAGAGCTGGATGGTGAAGCGGGCGCGACCGCGCAGCACGTCGCCGGTGATGCCGGGTGTGCCGCGCATCTCCGCCGTCAGGGGGATCCACTTGATGCGCGCCCGGGCGACCACGTTGCGGGTGACGCCGTGAATCGTGAAGCGACCGTGCAGCTGCAGGCGCGCCTCTTGGTTGGGCGTGAGCGTGCTGGCGCCCGTGACGCTGGTGATCTCGAAGGTGGCGTTGGCGTGATGGGCCGCGTCGAGCCAGTCGGCGCCGCGCAGATGCTCGTCGCGGAGATCCACGCCCGTGCGAATCGAGGCGACGGGGATGGAGATGGTGCCCGAGGCGCTCGACAGGTTCGCCGGATCGAAGCGCAGGTCGCCCGTGACCGCCGAGGTGACGCCGTTGATCGTCTCGAGGGTGGCGTCCGACACGAAGGTCGCGCGGCTGCCGCCATCGTTGTGGATGCGGAAATGCTTCTGTTGTGCGTTGGCCACGCCGCCGTGGGCGAGCAGGGCGGGGACGGCGAGGAGTGCGCTCAGCGCGAGCTTCAGGATTCGGTTCGTGTTCATGAGGATCTCCCTCGGTGACAGGTTCTAAGGTGGGGTACGAAGTGCTCGGTGGCAGGTTCTGATGTGGGTACGAAGTGCTCGGTGGCCCGTTACGTTTCCGGTTCGACGCGTCGCGGGAATGTCGCTGGTCGATTGACCACCATCAACGCCGGCTTCGACGCGGTGTCGTCGTGGCTATTCACGGCTTGGTTCTGCGCAGGTTTGCACAGGGGCCGCGTTGGACCCTACTCTGCTTGCTCAGGGCAGGTGATGATTGTGACGAAGAGAGTTCTCCTCCTCGCCGGGGTGACGTGCGTGCTGGTCGCTTGCGGAAACGCATCCGGTCCCGTGGGGCCTCGGCCGAATCCGCCGGACGCTGGCGCTCTGCCGTGCGCGGTGGAGTTGGCGCTGGAGACCAGCTGTCGCGAATGTCACACGAACCCGCCGCGCCTCGGTGCGCCCATGCCCATGCTGACCCGGGCGGATCTGCTGGCGTCGGCCGTGACCCAACCCTCGCGACGGGTCTATGAGCTGGTCGGCGAGCGTATCCGCGACGACGCGCTGCCCATGCCTCCCGGTGGACGGGAGCTGCTGGAGGTTCACCGCGCCGTGCTCACCGAGTGGGCTCGAGCGGGTGCGCCCGCCGCCGGCGCGGGCGACCTGTGCGCTGACGCGGGCGTCGGGGATGGCGGCGCGGGTGACGCGGGTGACGCGGGCGTCCCCTAGGCTGCCTGCGCCTGAGCAGTTCAGGTCGCTCTAGCACCACTTCGCGGCCTTCTGGATGCGGTTCGCCGGGTCGCCAGACGGCTCATGGCGCATGCGCGACGGTTCGCGCGAAAGCGCCGGGCGGCCGGCTCCCACCTCTGATAGCCCTCCTGCAGCTGCGCCCCGCGCCGAAACCGAGGTTCCATGCAACTCTCCAACGTCCCGAGCCGCGTCAAGCGACGCGTCGAGCGCGTGCTCGCCCGACCCACGCATCACCCGAAGGCGCCCCCACGCCTACCCGGCGCCATGCCCGTGATCGGCCACATGATCGAATTCGGCAAGCACCCCTTCGAGTTCTTGAAGCACGCGCGCGCCGAGGGCGGCGAGGTGGTGGAGTTCAACTTGCTCGGCCAAGACGTGGTGCTGATGACCGGGCCCGCGGCCAACGAGGCCTTCTTTCGAGCGCCCGACGACGTCCTCGACAGGCGTGAGGCCTACCGGCTGATGACCCCCATCTTTGGCGAAGGCGTCGTCTTCGACGCGCCGGGCACGAAGCTGAACCAGCAGATGCGCATGGTGATGCAGCTGCTGCGCGACGAACCCATGCGCACCTACCCACCGGTGATCGAGTCGGAGGTGGACGCCATGATCGCCGGCTGGGGCGACAGCGGCGAAATCGATCTGCTCGACTTCATGAAGGAGCTGACGATCTACACCTCGACCCACTGCCTCGTGGGCCCCGAGTTCCGTCGCGACATGACCTCGCGCTTCGCCGAGCTCTACGGCCACCTCGAGAAGGCCGTGAACCCCATCGCCTACGTCTACCCCTACCTGCCCATTCCGACCTTCCGGCGACGCGACGCCGCTCGGGTGGAGTTGGTGGAGATGATCGGCGGCATGGTCGACAAGCGCCGGGGTCTCGCGGAGAAGCCCGATGACGGCCTGACGACCTTGCTCGACGCACGCTACGAAGACGGCGGCCGGCTCACGCCCCACGAGATCACGGGCATGCTCACCGCCATGATGATGGCCGGCCATCACACCAGCGCCGGCACGGCGGCGTGGGCCATCCTCGAGCTCTCGCGTCGACCCGAGCTCCTGCGCCGCGTGCGCGCCGAGCAGCAGGCGATCTTCGGCGCGGACGGCGAGATCAGCTACCAGGGCCTGCGGCGCGCGCGCTTCCTGCGGGACGTGCTGAAGGAGGTGCTGCGCCTTCATCCGCCGCTGATCTTCCTCTTCCGCAAGGCGCTGAAGGACTTCGAGTACGGCGGCTACACCATCGAGGCGGGCAAGTTCGTCTGCGCATCGCCCGCCATCTCCCACCGCCTCTCCGACGTCTTCACGCAGCCCGAGGTCTTCGATCCGGATCGCTACGCCCCCGGCCGTGAAGAGGACAAGCGGCCCTTCGCCTGGATCTCCTTCGGGGGGGGCAAGCATAAATGCACGGGCAACGCCTTCGGCATGCTCCAACTGTCCACCATCGTCGCGCTCATGCTGCGCCACTTCGACTTCGAGTTGATCCAAGGCGAGCACGGCTACCGCGACGACTACACCAAGGCCACGGTGCAGCCGGCCGAGCCCTGCCGCGTGCGCTATGCGCGTCGGGATCCGCTGGCCGATCAACGCTTGCCGGCGGAGGACGCGCTGCGTGAGGACGAGTCCAGCGTGCTCGACGCGAGCGTGAAGCTGCGCGTGCGCATCGACCGCGGGCTGTGTCAGGGACACGCCGTGTGCCTGAGCGAGTCGCCGGAGATCTTCCGAATCGCCGAGGATGGCGAGGGCGAGGTCGTGCTCGCCGAACCCGACTCCGCGCTCTATCCCGCTCTGTCGCGGGCCTACGAGTTCTGCCCCAACCACGCCATCGTTCTCAGCCTGCTCGAAGAGGAGGAGTGAGATGCCTGAGCTGACCTTCGACGCCATCATCGCCGGTGGCGGGATCGCAGGCTCTACCACCGCCGCCGCCCTGGCCGCGCAGGGTCTCGAGGTCTTGCTCTGCGAGGCGGGGCTGCCGAGCGAGAAGCGCCTCGCGGGCGAGCTGATGCATCCTCCGGCGGCGCAGCGCCTCGAGCAGCTCGGCCTGCTGCACGTGCTCGAAGAGGCGGGCGGCGTGGCCGTGCACGGCTTCGCGGTCTACGCCGGAGGCGACGCGGCCGAGGCGATCCTCCACTACGACGAGGTGCCCGGCAGCCGCAAGACGGGCCTTGCCATCGAGCACGCAGACCTCACGCGCGCCCTGCTGAAGGAGGTGGCGTCGCGCCCACGCGTCACCCTCTGGGATGGCGCGCGCGTGCTCGAGATGGACGCTGAGTCGCACTCCCCGAGCGCGCGCATTCGCCACGAGGGGGTCGAGCGAACGGTGCGCGCGCAGCTCTTCGTCTCGGCCGAGGGGCGCGGCTCCGGGCTGCGCGAGCGCGCGGGCATCGAGGTGGAGCGCGGCGAGAGCGCCCGCATGGTGGGCTACCGGGTGCATGGCGGCCGCCTGCCCCACCGCGGCTACGGCCACGTCTTCGCCGGAGGTCCCGCCTCGGCCTTGGCCTATCAGGTGGCCGAGGACGAGGTGCGCGTGATGTTCGAGGTGGCCGAGGGTGAGGAGTTCGACGCCGAGGCCTACCTCGCCATCTTGCCCCAGCCGTTCCGCGACGACGTGCGCCGGGCCATCTCCGAGACCAAGGGGCAGTCGAGTCGCATCTACGCGCTCACGCCGAGGCGGACCACGCGCGGGCGGCTCGCCGTGGTGGGCGACGCGGGCGGCTGCGTACATCCTCTGACGGCCAGCGGCATGGCCTTCTGCACCGCGGACGCCATGCGCTTGGCCGAGGCTGTCGGCGGTGGGCTGCGTCGCGGCAAGGACGTGAGGCAGGCGCTGACGCGCTACGAGCGCGGCCGACGTGGACCCATGCGCACGCGCGTGACCCTCGGCCCGGCCATGGTCGAGGCGCTCTGCTCGGCCAGCCCCGAGATGGAGCTCTTGCGTCGTGGACTCTTCCGCTATTGGAGCAAGAGCTCGCGCGGACGCGGCGCCTCCTTGGGTCTGCTCTCCACGCAGGAGGCGCGGGGCTGGGTGATGCTGCGCGAGTACGCGGCCGTCTGCGTGCACGCGCTGCTCGCCGAGGGCCGACAGGTCGACCTCTCCGCCGCCGTCGCGCTGGCCGGGCGCAGCACGGAGCAGCTCGGGAGGCTCTTGGATCTGCCCGGTCGTTTCGCGGCCTGATAGCGTCCCACCCGATTTCGAACGCAGGAGCGTGAGCATGGCGAAGTATCCGAGAAAAGAGCTCGATCAGATGATGCAGCGGTGGCTCGAGGCCAACCGCCTCGCGGAGGCCGAGGGCGACTGGACGAAGCACCTCGGGCCGCTCTACACGGACGACGCCGAGTATCGCTGGAACGTCGGACCCAACGAGGAATTCGTGGCCGAAGGGCGTCAGCAGATCGAAGACTGGGCCCTGGGCGTTCAGATGGACGGCTTCGAGGGCTGGTCCTACCCCTACGACAAGGTGCTGATCGACCAGAGCCAAGGTGAGGTCGTGTGCTTCTGGCGGCAGATCGCGCCGTGGAAGCGCCCGGACGGATCGCCCTACGAGGTCGCCGGTCTGGGCGGCTCCTGGTTCCGCTACGGCGGCGACTTCAAGTGGGAGTGGCAGCGCGACTTCTTCGACCTCGGCAACGTCTTCGCCGTGCTCGCCGAGCTGGCGGCGGATGGTCACCTCGCCCCCGAGGTGAAGGCCAAGATCCATCGCATGGCCAAGGGCCAATCCCTTGCAGGTCATCGCCCGCTGCGC
Organism: Deltaproteobacteria bacterium; assembly: GCA_013151775.1. Taxonomy (GTDB): domain Bacteria; phylum Myxococcota_A; class Polyangia; order Polyangiales; family Houyiibacteriaceae; genus JAADHO01. Next base: position 19,349 of record JAADHO010000033.1, read on the forward strand.
GCCAAGCCCAGCGCGCTGCGCAAGGTCAAGATGGGCGCCGCCATCGCCCGCGCCGCTCTGCTCGGTCGCTGAGCTCTGCGGAACTCGAGACTACTCCGCGCGATTCGGCTGACCCATGCGCAGAGGGCCCCCGCGTGCCGTGCTCCAGAGCACGCAGGACGTGCCCGAGCCGGGGACGGTGAACATGTCCATGCCGTGGTCGAAGGTCTGCACGAAGATCTCGAGCTGTCCGTCCGAGTCGAGGTCGCCGACGCCTGGCGCCGCGGGCGCGCCGTTGCCGTTGCCGTTGCTGCCGGGATCGGGCAGCGCCACGTCGTGCAGTAGACTTCCGTCGGCTCCGAGCACGATCAGGTGTCCCGAGTCCGATACGTCCGGCGCGCCATAGGTGCTGAAGATGACCTCAGGCGAGCCGTCTTGGTTCAGATCCGCCACGACCGCTTCGGAGGCGTACATCACGGCGCGTCCACCCGTGTAGTCGTAGCGCCACAGCTCGGCGCCGCCCGCGTCGAAGGCGCGCATGCTGCCGTCGTTCAAGCTGACGACGATCTCGGGCGCCGCGTCCCCCTGAATGTCGACGGTGGTGGCCGCGGGCACGCCGTTCGGCGGATAGTATCCGTCGACGGAGATGGGCCTCCCGCCGCGGGGCAAGGTCTCCCAGCCGGCCAAACGGCGCGCCGAGCGTGAGCCGTCTCCGTAGGCGCCTTCCAGCACCATGATGGCGTAGGCTTGGGTCTCGTAGGGTTCGTTCATCTCCACGTTCGGGACGCCGAGCACTTCGTTCTTGCCGTCGAGGTTCAGGTCGACGACGTTGGGCGGAGAGGCCGTCCACTGCAGCCACTCCTGCGTGCGCGGGCTGGGCCACTCGCCCGTGTGTAGGTTGTAGTGCTGCTCCTCCACGGCGGGATCGGCCCAGCGAATGAACTGGCCCCAGGTCAGGCGTTCGCCTGCGAATTCCGAGGCGCGGTTGCTGAAATAGGGCGAGGCGTCGATGGCCTCTCCGTCGAGGTCGAAGGCCTGGATGTGGTGGTTGTCGTAGGTCGCCAGGATCTCGAGCTCGGGATCGTCGTCGATGTTCCCGATGCCCACGTTGAGACCGTATTGGCCGAATCCGCTGTGCCCCATGCCATTTCTGTCCGCGTCTCCGCCGGGACCCGTGCGGTTGTTGTAGCGTGGCCAGGCTTGGTAGCTCACCCCAGGGGGTTGGTAGCTCGAGCCGTCGTAGGCGAAGACGAAGACCTGCGCGCCGCCATCCTCCGTGCGTTCGGTCTGTGTCGTGGTCGCCACCACCTCCACCAGACCGTCGCCGTCCAGATCCGCTGCAGCCAGGCCTCGCACCTCCGGTGAATTGCCCGCCGTGGTCGTGTCCACCGGCCAGCCAGCCTTCCGCACCAAGCTGCGGTCTCGATACTCGTAGGCCCAGACCTCGCTGCCGTTGCCATAGACCACCTCGAAGATTCCGTCGCCCTCCAGATCGGTCACCACGTGGGGCGCGTAGACTCGCCCGTCACCGCCCTCGGCTTGGGTGATGAGCTCTCCGGCGGAGTCGAAGACGAAGACCGAGTAGTAGGCCGCGATCAGCTCGTTGGCACCGTCGCCGTCGAGATCCTGCACCACGGGCGAAGCGTACCAGCTGGTCTCTCCGCGTAGGTTCTTCACGAAGACCGGCGCCTCGACCTCACCCGCGGAGCTGCCTGCGGCGCAGACCGGGTTTCGGCTGCCGCCGGTGCTGCTGCCCCCGTCGCGTCTTGGCGGACGGCTCGCGTCGCGTCGGGAGACGCCCCCGTCGCTTGCCGCTCCAGCGTCGTCGCCGCAGCCCAGGCTCGCGACGCCTACGAAGACCACACCCAACCCCAGGATCCATCGTGTCATGGCCTCAGGATACAACGGTCGCTCACGAAGCGGGAGCCCGTGTCCTGGCTCGGGGAGGCTCAGCCGCGCGCCCGCGCCAGAGGCCGCCCTGGCCCGCTTTGGCACAGGTTCGCGGCGAAATGGCACAGGCAGCGGGCGATACGTGCGCCCTGCGTTCGCCAAGGCGCCCGAGATCACGCTCAAATCCCGGTGTCGGCAGGTCAGCGCTCGGCTTGGCACCGAGCGTGCATAACTGCGTCGCGTGGTGCCACGACGCGCCCAGGAGGTTGTCGATGCGTTCTAGATTGGTCTTGTTTGCGGCTCTCTTCGCTCTGGTCCTCGGAGGTTGTGGCGAAGGCTACGGGACGAGTGACCCGTCGGGCGGCGGCGGTAGTCGCGGCGGCGGTGGGGGCGCGAGCTCCACTCCGCCCGCCGATGGATTCGCTGGCAGCGACACGGGTGGTGGTGGCGCGGGCGCCAGCACGCCCAGCGGCGGCGGCACCGGGGCAGATGCGGGCGTGGGGATGGAGCCGAGCCCTGCGGGCGGTTGTCCCGATATCGACTGCGCCGGACCCGAGACGATTCCGCCGGGCCAGCTCACGGCGGGCGCCTGGCGCGATCTGGACGACTGGGCGTTCTGGCTGGGTCTCTTCGACGTGGACCTCTACGCCGACATGCCCGGTTATTGGGGCTACGACACCAGCAGTCGCATTCCGGTGCGCGTCGGCAGCGGCGGCGCCCCAGTGGTCGACGCTCGGGTCAGCCTGATCGACGCTAGCGGCGCCATCGCTTGGGAGGCCCACAGCGACAGCCGCGGTCGCGCGGAGCTCTTCGCCAACCTCTTCGAAGCTCAGACCGGACCCTTCACGGTGCGCGTGAAGGCGAACGGCGTCACCCGCGAGGTGGCCGACGTCTCCGCGACCTGGACCACCCCGATCGCGATCGAGATGCCCACGGCCACTGCACCCGCGACTTCCCTCGACCTGATGTTCATGATCGACACCACCGGCTCCATGGGTGACGAGATGGAGTACATCAAGTCGGAGCTCGGGGACGTGGTCGCGCGCTCGCAGGCCGAGTCCACGCAGGCCTTCGATCTGCGCCTCAGCATGAACTTCTACAAGGACGTGTCCGACACCTACGTCGTCCGGCCGAACGACTTCACGGCCAGCGTAGACGACGCCGTGGCGCAGCTCGCGGCCGAGAGCGCCAGCGGTGGCGGCGACTTCCCCGAGGCGGTGGATCAGGCGGTCGCCAGCGCGATCAACGATCACGTCTGGCGTGAGCAGGCCACCGCGCGTCTGCTCTTCTTGGTGCTCGACGCGCCGCCCCATCAGGGGGATCAGGTGCTCGAGCGTCTGCGGGCTGCCAACCGCGCGGCCGCGGCCGCCGGCGTGAAGATCATCCCCGTGGTCGCCAGCGGCATCGACAAGCAGACCGAGTTCGTGATGCGCTTCCTGGCCATCACCACCAACGGCACCTACGTCTTCCTCACCAACAACAGCGGCATCGGAGGCGACCACATCGAGCCCAGCATCGGGCGCTACAAGGTGTGGCTGCTCAACGACCTCTTGGTGAACATCATCACCGAGGAGATCGCGCCCAGCGACGGCTGAGTCGCGCCACGGCAGGCGGCCACGGCCGGCTCCTTCGGGGGTCGGCCGTCGTCGTTTGCGTGTGCGAGAACGCCCGCGAGGCCAATGGCGGTCGAGTCAGCCTCAGCTCAGCCCCGTGCGCCTCAGGAGCGCGTCGAGGCTGGGCTTCCGATGCATGAAATTCTCGAAGAGCTTCTCCGGATCTTCGGAGTCACCTCGGCTCAGGACGGCGTCTCGGAAAGCGTCTCCGACCTCGCGACTCAGCACGCCGGCTTCGAGGAAGCGCGCGAAGGCGTCGGCGTCGAGTACCTCGGCCCACTTGTAGCTGTAGTAGCCCGCCGCGTAGCCCGTGGGGCTGCCGAAGAGGTGAGTGAAGCTGGTGATCATGGCGTAGTCGTCGGGCACGGGTGCCGGCGCGTGCGCTCCGAGGATGGCGCGGGCGTAGCCCACGGCGGCACCGTCGCGGGCCGGATCGTAGTCGCGGTGTAGGGCGAGATCCGCCTTGGCGAAGCCGAGCTGCCGCATCTGCGCGTTCGCCGCTCGGAAGGTCCGCGTCGCGCGTAGCTTCTTCAGCAGCTCGTCGGGGATGGGCTCGCCGGTCTCGTAGTGACGCGCGAAGAGGTCGAGGGACTCGCGCTCCCAACAGAAGTTCTCCATGATCTGGGAGGGCAGCTCCACGAAATCCCAGGCCACGTTGGTGCCCGAGAGGTCGTGGACGTCCACCGCGTTGAGGATGTGGTGCATCAGGTGGCCCATCTCGTGGAAGATGGTCTCTACCTCGGCGTGGCTGAGCAGCGAGACGCCCTGTTCGTTGGGCGGGGTGAGGTTTCCGCAGATCAGACCCAGGTTGGGAGAGCATTCACCTTCTGGGGTGACGCCGCTCTGGAGTCCGTTCATCCAGGCGCCGCCGCGCTTTTCGGCTCGTGGGAACAGGTCCATGGTGAAGGCTCCGAGCAGCGCGCCGCTCTCGTCGCGGGCCTCGAAGCAGCGCGCCGACTCATGCCAGCTCGCCATATCACGCTCACGAAAGACCACGCCATAGAGTTCGCCCAGCAGTGCGAATAGACCTTGGACGACGCTCTCAGCACGAAAGTATGGGCGCAATTCCTCCGCGTCGAAGTCGAAGCGGGCGCGCCGCAGCTTCTCCGCGTAGTAGGCCACGTCCCAGGGCTCGAGCGCCGCCGCGTCGTCTCCCTCGAGCTCACGCCGGAAGGCACGCAGCTCCGCGTTCTCGCGTAGGAAGGCGTCCTCCGTGCGCCGCCGCAGATCGTCCACGAAGGCCTCCGCCGCGGCGCCGGATTTGGCCATGCGCTCCTCGAGCACCAGATCGGCGAAGTCGGCGTAGCCCAGGAGCTGCGCCTTGGCGCGGCGAAGTTCCACGATCCGCTCGATCAGCGGGCCGTTGTCGAGCTCCCCGGTCGCCGCGCGTTGGTCGTACGCATGCCACAGCTCTTGGCGCAGCTGAGCGTCATCGAGGTAGGTCAGAGCCGGCACCAGGCTCGGGGCGTGGAGTGTGAGGCGATAGCCAGTGAGACCAGCTCGCTTGGCCTCTTCCTGCGCGAGCGCCAGGGCGTGCTTCGGCAGACCCGCCAGGCGAGTCTCGTCCTCGAGATCGATGTGGTAGGCCGTGGTGCCGTCGAGCACGTGCTCGCCGAACTTCATGCTCGCCTGCGCGAGCGCCACGTCGAGCTCCGAGAGCTGGGCCTTGCCCGACTCGTCGAGCTCGGCTCCGTGTCGCCGGAACTCTCGCAGCGTCTTGTCGAGCAGGCGTCTGCGCGTGGCGCAGAGCTCCGCGGCTTCCGGCGTCTCCGCGAAGGCGCGCAGCACGCGATACAGCCCCGCGTCGGTGGGGATTTGGCTGTAGAAGGCGCTCAGCTTCGGCTTCGCCGCTTGCCACGCCTTGCGCAGCTCGTCGCTGGTGGCGACGGACTCGAGGTGTCCCACTACCGTCGCCGCCTGCTCTAGTGGCCGGGTCGCCGCGTCCAAGGCGCCCAGGGTGTTGCGATAGGTGTAGGGGCCCGCGTTCGCGCCGATGGACTCGACCGCCGCGCGCGCCTCGCCGACGAGCTGCTCGAAGGCGGGCTCGACGTGTTCGGGGCGCAGCTCGGGCCAGGGGATCTCGAACGGCAAGCGGAGCAAAGGGTTGGTCATGGCTGCGCAGGCTACACCATCTGCGCTCGTGTGCTCAGGCGTGGAGTGGCCGCTCGTCAGCTGTGTTTGCGTCGCCCGATGTCCTTGGCGCGGATGCCCGGGATGAGCTGCGCGAGTTGCCAGAGTTCGAGGTGGTGGCGGGCCGTCGAGTGCATGAATAGGTCGCGCGCGCGGCCCACGAGGATCACGCTCGTCACCAGCGCGCCGAGGCTCAGGATGAGCACGAAGAGCAGCGTCGCCGCGGGCTCGAGCTGCATCAGCTGCGAGCGCACGACGAGCTCACCGTTTCGGAAGGCGTAGGTCGCCGGCAGCCAGCCTCGCCACTCGAGCAGTGCGGGCAGCGCGACAGTCAGGACGCCCGCCGCCAACACCAAGAGCCGTCGGCGTGGGCCGGCGAAGGCGATCATCGCCGGCACCGAGGCCAGCACCACGATCGGCGTGACCCAGAGCGGGCCGAGGACCATGGCGGTCGGCGCGATGCTCAGCACGCTGATCACGGCGGCGAGATCCACGCGACTTGGAGTGGGACGTCGGCGGGCCCACAGCTGCGCCACGGCACCGAGGGCCGCGGATGTCAGCAGGGCGGCCAGCAGCCAGCCGTCCTTCAGACCCGCCCACATCACCAGGGGCACGTAGAAGATCCAGGAGAGACGGCCCAGCGCGCCGCTCCACAGACCGTCGCGCACCCAGCGGGAGGTCTCCTCTTCGAGCGTCCGCCGCGCCTCGAAGGGCAGCACGCGCGGAGGGTCCACCATCAAGCCAGCGAGGTTCTCGGCGGCGGCGATGTTGTTGGCGTCGAGGCGCAGGGCGTTGATGCTCTCGTGGATCGCGCGCCGGTGCTCTTGTCCGTAGGGGTCGTCGCCCTCGCGTGCCCTGCGTGCAGCCTCTTGGGCGCGTCTCACATGTTCCATGGACCGCTCGACGAGCTCCTCAGCGCGTTCGTCCCCGGCGAGGTAGAGTTCCACCGTCTCGGCCAAGGCGCCCGCGCTGGGTCGCGCCGCCACTGTGCGGCGGGCGGCGTTGGCGCACACCTCCGCCAGATCTGCTGGGATGGTGTCGCGGCGTGCGCTGAGTCGAGCGGCGGCGCGGGTGCCTGCGCGGGCCGCGTCGAGCTGCGCCTTCAAGGGGCCGCGCTCTACCAGCCGCTCGTGCATCAGGATCTCGAAGAGGATCGCCCCGAGGCTATAGACGTCGGCGGAGGGGGCCGCCTCCGTGCCGCGCTTGGCCTGCTCCGGCGCGACGTAGCCGGGTGTGCCCAACAACCTCCCCGGCGCGCTCATCTCGGGTAGCGGAGGCAGCTCCACGTCCGCGCTAGCCGGCTCGGTGCCACACCACTGGGCGAGACCCCAGTCCAGCACATAGACCTCTCCGAAGTCGCCGAGCATCAGGTTCGACGGCTTTAGATCACAGTGGATGACGCCGCGGCTGTGGGCGAAGTCGACGGCACGACAGGCCTGCGCGAAGGCTCGCAGCAGCCGGTGACGCGGGAAGCGCTGCAGCGTCTGGGCGTCTCCCGCCGCGAGCCGCGGGATGATCTCTTCCAGGGTCTCGCCGCGAATGCGCTTCATGGTGAACCAAGGCAGGCCGGCGCTCGTCAGCCCCTTCTCGTACACCGGCACCACCGCCGGATGCTCGAGCCGTCCCTGCACCAGCGCCTCGCGCTCGAAACGGGCGCGCAACTCTCGCGAGTGCGCGCAGCGAGGCAGCAGCACTTTCATGGCCACCTCGCGCCCCATACGCGCGTCGAAGTACAGGCGCACCTCGCCCATGCCGCCTTCGCCGAGCACGCCGCGGCCCTCGTAGCGCGGCATGAAGGCGGTGTCTTCACCAGGTGCCTCCCCGTCGAAGGGGTGGTTCTCCACGTCCATCGCGCCGCGTATCGGCCGCTCTGACTCATCTCCGCGAGCCTGCGAGGCATCCATCTTCGCCATGTCGGGGTACATACTGCCATCTGCTCGGAGGCGCCGGTTGGAGATTCCCTCCCCAAAGATTCCAGGGTCTTTTGAGGAAGCCAGATGTGCCCCGCGGTTTGGCGCGGCTCGTGGGTGTCGGGTTGGGGTGGGTGCAGGCACATTCACGGATGAGCGACCGTCTCGAGTTGGCGTGTGCGGTCACATTTGAGCTGCACGCACGCGCCTGGCGCAGCTGTGCCCCGGAAGCGGCGCTTCCGAGGCCATGGCGTGCTTCAGGCGGCCTGGATGAGGGGTGGGCGGTAGGTGCCGGGCGGGAAGT
>JAADHO010000304.1 GCA_013151775.1 Deltaproteobacteria bacterium
GGCGGTGGCGCGGGCGGTCCCGGCGGCGGCTCGGGCAGCGGCAGCGGCGGTCCCGGTGGACCGAGCTACGGCATCTTCACCCAAGGCTCCACGGTGAACAACACGTCCAACGTGATCGCCACGGGCGGCGGCGGACCCGGCGGACCTGGCGGCAACGGCTCCCTGGGATCCGCTCCGGCGGGCACCACCGGCGCGACGGGCAACACCTTCTCCCTCTGACGAGGCGCCAGGGCTCCGAGGCCCTGACCACGTGGAGCGCATGCTGGGCCAAGGGCTCGCCGCGCCCGGGCGTGCGTGCTACGCGGCTGGGGTGATTCGCCTCGTCGTCGCCCTGGTGGCCGTCTCCTGCGTGCTGCCTCTGTCGTTGGCGTGCGGCGCACGCACCGGCCTCGGGGTCGACCTACCCGACGCTAGCGCCGCTGACAGCAGCGTGCCCGAGTGCACACGTCGGGCCGACTGCGACGACGGCGTCGCCTGCACGATCAACCGCTGCGAGTCGAATCGCTGCGTGCTGCGCCTCGACGACAGCCGCTGCGCCCTGCGCTCAGTGTGCAGCGTCGGGCGCTGCGACCGCAGACTAGGCTGCGTCAGCGACGCCACCGACTGCAGCGACGGCGTCGCCTGCACCGTCGACAGCTGTGACGAGCTCGATGGCTGCACGCACGAGCCCGACGCCAGCCTCTGCCCCATCAGCCATCGCTGCGACGTGGTGCGAGGCTGCGTCGCCCAGGCGCTGATCCACGACTCGGACGCCCTGTATCAAGTGGATCTGCCGAGCGGCGCCTACAGCCGCGTGACGCCTCTGGGCGTGCGCCTGACGGATATCGCGCTGACGTCGGACCGGCGCCTGCTGGGAGTGAACTACGCCTGGGTCTTCGAGATCGACGAGACGCTCGGCGTCGCCCGACCCCTGTTCCGCTCGCCGGCTCAGCTCGTGGCGCTCGAAGAAGGCCCCGGCGGTGTGCTCTATGGCGCCGGACAGGACCGCCGAATCGTCGCCATGGATCCGCTGACGGGCCGGCCGAATGTCGTGGCGCGCCTGCCGCGAGGCTGGGTCGCCTCGGGAGACATCGCCTTCGTCGACGGCCGCATGCTGGTCACCGCGACCGACGTGCCCTCGTCCGAGAGGGGCTCGGATCAGCTCGCGGAGATCGACCTCGAGACCGGCACCGCGCGCCTGCTCGGACCGGTGGGCTACGCCTGCATCTGGGCTCTCGCCGCCTTCGGGCCCACGCTCTACGGCTTCAGCTGCCACGGCGACCTCTTGCGCATCGATCCCTTCAGCGGCGCCTCGGAGCGCCTGCGCGTCTTGCCTCTGCGCATCGGCGGCGCGGCCGCACGCTGAGGCTCAGCCGATCAGCGGGCACGATTCTCGTCTTCCACTCGACCCTCCTCAGGGGGCATAGTCCAACGTCATGGGGACTGCGCCGACCTCCGAGAGCGTCTTGAGCGTGCTGACCAAGACGCGCGTCGCCGACGACTCGGGTCGAGCGCGCGCGGATCAGCCTGAAGGCAAGGCGGCCCAATGAAGTACGACCGCCTGATTCTCGGCTATCACGGCTGCACCGCGGCGGATGCTCGGATCATTCTCTCTGGCAACAGTTTCCACCAGAGCGAGAACGATTATGACTGGCTGGGTGCAGGCATCTACTTCTGGGAGCGCGGACCCGATCGGGCTCTGCGCTTCATTCAGCAGAAGTTGAAGCGCAAGAAGTCGCACGCAAAGCCCGCTGTAGTCGGTGCCTTGATTCAACTCGGGACCTGCTTCGACCTGCTCGACACCCACAACACCCGAGGACTCCGCGCCACCTACCAGCGCTTCGTCCGCGCCATGGAGTCGGCCAACGTGCCAATCCCAACCAACGCAGGTGCCGCTCCGGACCACAAGCTGCGTCGTCTCGACTGCGCGGTCCTGAACTACTATCTCGCGCAGTCCCCGCACTACCAGACGGTGCGCGGGTGCTTCCACGAGGGCGCCGAGGCCTTCCCCGGATCCGGCATACGCACAGAGGCGCACATCCAAATCGCCGTGCGGGACCCGGCTTGCATCATCGGCACCTTCAGGCCCACAATGATTAAGTCATGAACGAACCCGACCGCAAGAGCACGCGCCTTACCGATGAGGATATTCATCGGGCGGTCATGGAGCGGCTGGACAAGATGACGCGCAAGCAGCGTGTGCAGTCGCTCATCCAAGCCGGCATCCTCACAGCCGAACGCAAGTTGGCGAAGCCCTACGCCACCGCGCCGTCGCTCTCCTACCGCGAGCCTCTGCCGGAACCGCGCTAGCCGACGCCGAGGCCAGCCGCATGGCAGCGACGTCAGCGTAGGACGATATGGTCCTCGAGTCGCTCACAGGTCTGGCCGCGCGCAAGGCCGCCTGCTGACCGTCCACCTTCCCTTCGTCTCCGTCGGCTTGCTTCATGCCGCACAACTGTACCTGCGTTCAGTAGCCAGCGCCAACCGAACACTTCCCTGGCCCTCGTGGAAGAATGCTGTAGCGTCGAGTGTTGTCTAGAGTGTAAGGTTCTGTGTAAGGAGGTGGTGATGGAGCGCAAGTGTCGGTACGTGCCCTTGTCCCAGCAGCCGCTGGTGCTGGTGCTGGCCCAGGTCCGTTTCAGTCCCGTTCGCCAGCTGGCCGAGTATATCCCAGAGATTCAAGATGATTTCCGTCGGTATGGCTTCCCTCTAGAGCTGGCCGGCGAGGTGCAGCAGCTCATCTTCGGACCTGGCGGCGGGCTGCCGACCCGGGTCACGAGCCAGCCACGTTGGGAGTACCGCACCAAGGACGAAACCTGGAGCATCCTGGTCATGGAGAACAGCGTGGTCCTCCAGACCACCTCCTACCAACGCTTCGAAGGCTTCGCGGAGAAGCTCCACCACGCCGTCGAGACGGTGCTCGCGAAGACCGAGCACGACAAGTTCGGCGTCATCGAACGGGTGGGGTTGCGCTACATCGATCTAGTCCGGCCACGTGAGGGGGAGGACTTTCGCGACTACCTTCGTCCCGGTCTTCACGGCGTGTCGGATGAGGTCTTCAATGCCGGAACACAGAGGCTCCACATCGAGAGCACGGGGACGACAGAGGTTGGTGATCTCGAGGGTACATTGGTGATCCGTGTCGTGCAGAACGACGACGGCTACTCTCTTCCTCCTGACTTGTTGGGCGCAGCGCCCGTGCACACGCCTCGCTCGACGAAGGGCGAGCTCGTCACGCTCATCGACATGGACCACTTCATCCAGGGGAAGTTCGAACCCAGCGCGGACCAGGTTGTCGCTCACGCGTACGCCATGCACGATCAGCTCGTGGAGACGTTCCACGAGCATGTCGCGACCAAGGAAGCGATCGAGGTGTGGAGATGACTGCCAGGACCGCCTACGCGCAGTACGCACTCACAAACCAGGCCCTGGACGCGATGGTCGTTGGGGCGGATCGCACGTGCAGCGGTGGGACGACGACCGCAGTGGCTCTGCGCCAACCCTCACACGCGTCGAGCACGGGTGTGGTCATCATGGTCCCCGGCTACCCGGTGCGTCTGCCACGCATTGGCTCGAGCACAGTCGTGGTGGATTGTAGGCGGCCTGACGAACCTCGAAGCCCGGCTGCGCGGCAAGCGCCGGCATCCGATTTCTCACGCCTGATCACGTTGCCAGTCGGCGACCAGATGCGAGAGCTCCGCGCAGCTCTCTCCCTCAACAAGTCGCAGCTCGCCCAGATTCTGCAGGTGGCACGTCCAACCCTGTACGAGTGGTTCGGCGGGCGCGAGCCCAGCGACGCGAAGACCGACCGCCTGCACGCGCTTTTTCGCGTTCTGACGCGCGCATCCATATCCGCGCGGGCTCCGCTCAACACCCGATTCGTTCGCAAGCCGATGGAGTTGAACGAGCCATCCATTCTCGAGCTGCTCACTGCCGACGAGTTCGACGAAGAGCGACTGGTTGGCCTGCTTCGAAAGGCGCACCAGGCAGGGATGTCAGCGTCGCGACGACGGGTGGAGCGCGAGAAGCGGCTGCGTGACCTAGGTTTCGACGACCCGACGGCCGAGGAGCGGCGCGAACTACTGGCGAAGAACATGGCAATGAAAGACTGGGCCAAGTAGCAGATGACGGGGGAGTTCAACAGCGACGAGCTGGCGAAGTCCGGCTGGCGCCAAGGAGCGGTGCTCGGGACCGAGGTGATGGAGCGAGCACGCCGCCACGCGCCAGCACGCACCACGATCGCCAGCGACGATTGGCTGATCGTCACCAGCCACGACTGCGACATCCTGAACTTCAGTCTTCGCGCGGAATACCCAGCGACTTGCGCCCCGCGCTCTCCGGCGCGACAGTCGCGACGTGACCGAGTACACGAACCTCGCCGATCTGCGGAGCCGTATGTTCGACTACTCGCCCGCGTTCGTGTCGCGCGAGGCGCGCATCGAGCCAGACCGGCTTGCGAGGATCGAGACGACAGACCGACCGACGATCGCCGAGATCGAGCGCTTGGCGGAGTTCTACGGTCTGGACGCGGATATCCTCGCGGAGCTTCCCATCCGAGTGCCGGGCGACGACGGGATCACCGTGCTGGCGTTGCTCGACGAGTTTCACGAAGTCTCAGCTCTGTCACGACGCCGATTGGTGGCGGCCGCCAATGCGGCGCGCGATGTGGTCGAGCTTCGCGCCCTCCTGAACAAGCCGCGCGGCTACGATGCGCTGCACGCGCGCCACCACCCGCCCATCCGCGGAAGCCGAACGCGGCCCTTTCAGCAGGGCGCCGATCACGCGCAGGCCTGGCGGCTCGCCCTGAACCTCGGCACGAGACGCATCGCGTCCGTGCGCGATTTCGTTCGCAAGATTTTTCCAGAGGTGGCCATCCTGCACATGGACCTCGGAAGCGACAGCGTCTCGGGCGTCTCCTTCGTTGACGCCAAGCGTGGTCCGGCCATCGTCCTCAACACACGCGGCAAGAACGAGAATCCCCTGGTTCGTCGATTCAGCCTTCTCCACGAGCTGGCCCACTTGCTGATCGACGCGACGCGGGGCCACAGCCTCGCCACCATCTCGGGGTTCCTGATGGATGCTCAGCTCGAGGCCGAGCAGCGCGCCAACGCGTTCGCCGTGCGCTTCCTCTGCCCCGAACGCGAGCTCCGTGAGCTCGCCCGCACCGAAGAGCCCGACCAGGCCGCGACACAGCTGATCGAGAACTGGGGCGTGCACTATCAAGCCGCACGGCTCTACCTGCAAAACGTCGCTCATGTGGAGTTTGAAGACGGTCCTTCCGACGCAGATGTAGATGCGTCCGTGCTTCCACACTGGCTCGAGGCCGAGGACTGGGGGCTCGACCACTTCCCAGCCTCTGATGTCCCGTGCGAACGGCGCACCGCGGTCGCGCGGCTCGCAGCCATGGCGTACTCCAAGGACCTGATCGGCCGGGATCGCTTCGCCCGCTATCTCGGTGTAACGCCCAGCGTCGAGGTCGAGAGGGTGCTGGACTTCTTCAGCCTCGACCTGCCCGACGATTCGGACGACTGACCAAGGCCAGAGGCAGGGTCGCCCTCGCGGCTGGAAGAGCGTCGAACACGACTTCCAGAACCTGCTGGAGAACGTTCGTAACCGCTTCGGCGTCTAGCGCGGCGGCGCGCTGACGCTTTCGTGGTCGCGCCCTCCGCGCCCCAAGCGGTAGACTCTCGCGGCTTCTGTCAGTCTCACCATCCGAGATGCGTCTCGCCGATGAGCACGAGGAGGAGCCCCATGAAGGAACCGAGCCCAGAAGAGCGAGTCGCCACACGCGAAGCCGATTCCCACGCCGACGGGGCCGACTTCGCCCGAGCACGCATCGAAGACTTCTGGCGCAAGAGCTGATCGATGACGAGGCCTTCGTGCAGCAGCTCGCGGCCGCACGCTGAGGCTCAGCCGATCAGCGGGCAGCCGGCCTCGGTGGGGCCGATGGCGTCGTTGTCCTCACGGCACTCGTGGAAGGAGTCGAGGGGCATGTCCGTGGGGTCGTTGATCACGGCCTCGAAGCGGAAGGTCGTGCCGACGGAGGCGCTGGGCACGGGGAACGCCGGGCTGAGCTCGAGCAGCTCGCTCTCGCCGGGCAAGAGCACGCGCGTGGTCATGACACGTCCGATCAACGTGCGCGCGCCGCTGGTCTCGTAAACGCTGATGGGCACGCCCGCGGGGGAGCTGGCGCGACCTTGGTTGAGCACGCGCACGGAGAGGCGTAGCTCCGCGGGGCAGCCGCGGGTCGACACCACGAGGTCGCGCAGCACCAGGTCGGGCGCGTCGAAGAGCCCATCGGGCTGCACGTTCTGACGGAAGTTGTTCAGCCGCGGAGCCGACCAATTCGGCGCCTCACGCCTCGGCACGGTGCCGTCCTCGTCGATGTTCGTGACGTGGTAGCTGTGCTGATTCCAGATGCGCCGCGTGCGCACCCAGTCGTTCGCCGGATTGCCCAAGACGTGGATGCCGGTGCTCGAGGGCGTGCCGTCGACGCAGGTCGGGAACGCGTAGTTGTTCTCCATCAGGATGATCTCCGCGTGGTCGTCGTTGTCCACGTCCGCCACGATGGGGAACTCCTTCAACGTCCCCGAGGTGTTGCACTGCTCGTAGAGCACTTCGCCGGTGCTGCCGCGGAACACGCGGAAGAAGAGCTCGTCGTTGTAGAGCACCTCCGCCTGACCGTCGCCCTCGAAGTCGAAGATGCTCGAGCCCGTGGAGCGGGACGACCTGTCCTGGGTCTGGAAGTACCATTTGCGCGTGCCATCGCCCTCGAAGACCACGTAGGCGAAGCCGCCCGCGAAGGCGATCTCGGGCTCGGGATCGTCGTCGAAGTTGGCGATGGTGGGCGGACCTCCTCCCGTGGGGTTGCCGTTGGCCGCGATCACCGAGGCCAGCTCGGGCGGGTTGATGTCCACGGGGCCCCACACGTCGGCGCCCGTGGCTGCGGAGATGGCGCGGATGCTGTGTTCACCCGCGGAGACGAGGACGATCTCGGGTGAACCGTCCAGGTCCAAGTCGGCGATCGCGACGTGCGCGCCGGCGGGCAAGGCGCCCGGTCCGGGAGACGCCGCCGTGCGCTCCCAGACGGCCGTGCCGTCCATGCGGTAGACGCCGTCGCCGCCCACCACCTCGAGGTCTCCGTCGCCGTCCACGTCGGCCATGGTGTTGTACGGGCCGGAGGCGCCGCGCGAATCGCGGATGCGCCGCACGACCGTTCCGTCGCCGTGGGCGATCACCCAACGCACGAGGATCTCGGGCACTCCGTCACCGTCCATGTCCGCCACGGCAGGCGCGTCGTAGCCGCAGGGCACGTCGTTGGGTGGTGTGTCGAGGCGTCGCAGCAGCGTGCCGTCGTGGGCGATCACCATCAGATAGCCGGGGCGCCTCGGGCGGGAGGAGCTGTTGCTCGGTGAGCAGGCGAGGATCTCCGGGCCGGGCGAGCCGGGGTCGACGTCGGCGATGGCGAGCTCACCGCCGGGGCTGGTGCGGTAGCCGGGATCGGCCGTGGGCCAGCTCTCCGTTCCGTCGCTGCCTCGCACGGCGCGCAAGATGCCGTCGCTCCAGTAGTTGCTGCCCGCGAAGGTGTGGAAGAGCACGTCGGGGATGTCGTTCTGATCGATCACTCCATCGCCGTTGTCGTCGTCGAGGTTGGCGACCATGGGCGCCATCATGATCTGGTTGTAGGCGGGCAACACGCTCGAGCCGCTCCACGCCCACTCCTCCGCCAAGGCCAGAGTGCCGACGGGCGGGCGGTACTCGCAGGCGTCTCCGCCGGTGGCGCGAGGCAAGCAGGCGCTGATGCTCGCCTCGCAGTACTCGCCGTCGGCGCAGTCACGCGTGCTGGTGCAGGCCGCGCCCGGAGCGGTGCAGGCGCCGAGGTAGCACACGTCTCCGGCTCCACAGCAGAGCGCGTCGACGCCCGACCCGCAGGGCGCACGACCCTCCGCGCAGTCGAGCACGCAGGAGTCGGCCACGCAGCGCTGATCGGCGCCACAGCACAGGCCACCGCAGAGCTCGACCAAGGGGCAGCACGAACCACCGCCGCAGATCTCGCCCTCGGCGCAACACAGGCCGGCGCAGCTGCGCGCGGATGGACACGTGGGCGCGTCCACCGCGGCGTCTCGGCTGGCGTCCGGCACGGCCGAGTCAGCGCGTCCGCCGATGCACCTGCCATCGACGCAGGTCTGACCCACGAGGCAGTCGGAGGGCACGCGGCACGTGCCCGAGGCGCCTCCACCTCCACCGCCACACGCGGAGAGCAGGACGAGGGCGAGCGAGGCGGTGAGGGCGAAGGGGCGCGCGAAGGTCATTGGGGCAGGATACCCGCACTTGGCCCTCGGGCGTAACGCGGGTCTCCGCGCGGCGACCCATTGACAGCAGGGGCAGCAGACCCACACTGGGTCGCGAGCCCATCATCAGGAGCGAGACGCCATGAACCCGAGCTACGGAATCAACAAGGACACGGACTACGACTTCGACACGGCCATCGAGAAGGTGACGGCCGCGCTGAAGGAAGAGGGCTTCGGTGTGCTCACCGAGATCGACGTCAAGGCGACTCTGAAGAAGAAGCTCGACGTGGACTTCCCGCGCTACACCATCCTCGGCGCCTGCAACCCGCCCATCGCCCTCAAGGCGCTGAACGCGGATCGCGGCATCGGCCTGCTGCTGCCGTGCAACGTGGTGGTCGCCGAGCGCGAGGCGGGCGGCACGACGGTCTCGGCCATCTCACCCAAGGCGATGTTCGCGGTCGTGGACGACCCGGCCATGACGCCCATGGTGGAAGACGTCGAGGCGCGTTTGACGCGAGCCATCGCAGCGACCTGAGCCGACCTACTCGATGTTGCTCGAGAGCGCGTCGCGGCTGCGCGCGCCCACGACCCCTACGCGCAGAGATCCGGGCGACGCTGGCGCCAGGAAATTGCCTCCCACGGCCAAGCCCTCGCCAGCAGCGTCGAGCCAGGCGCCGTGCAGATCATCGAAGGGCTCGAAGTCGGACTCGTCCGTCCAGCGGCCGCCCTCGCGCACCCACTTCGTGCCGCCCACGCCGACCACCAGCACGTCTCCGCGCGCGTTGGCCGAGACGCCGTTGAGCTGGCTGCCGTAGCCGAAGGGATCTTGGCTGTTCCACGCTGTTCCGTCCCAGTGCAGCAGCGCACGGGGAGGTCCGCCCACGGCCCAGGCGTCGTCGGGCGCGACCGCGTAGACGGTGAATAGCGAAGACGTTGTGCCGCTCGCCGCAGCGCTCCACGCGCTGCCATCGTAGTGCAGGATCACGCCGCGCTGCCCCACCGCCCAGACGTCGCTGGCCGAGCTGCCCGAGACCTTGAAGAGGGCCACGCCGGACGGCGCGTCGAGGCGGACGCGGGTGATGGTGCTGCCATCCCAGTGGAGCAGGATGTCCTGCTCGTCCATGGCGAAGGGATCGCCGCCGACGACCCACACGTCGCTCGCAGACGTGCCCCAGACTCCGAAGAGGGTCGAGCTCACGCCCGTGTCGATGCGGGTCGCGGACGTGCCGTCCCAATGCACGAAGGTTCCGCTCTCGCCGACGAAGAAGGCGGAGCCGCTGCCGTCGGCCCAGACCCACCAGAAGGTCTCCGCGGTCGAGGTGTCGACCTCACGCCAGCGGCTGCCGTCGTAGTGCATCACCAGCGAGGGCGCGTCGTTGCCGAGGCCGCCACCGGCGACCCAGAGATCGTCCGTGGAGGGCCCGGACGCGCTGAGCACCACGCGATCGAGATCGCTGAAGACCGGGCGCCACTCGGCCTTGCCGGCGCCACCAGAGCAGGCGCCGAGGGCGAGCGCCAACGCCATCCATGTGATTCGTCCCATGGCGCCTTCATACCCGGGCATCGGCCGAGGTGCACGCCGGTCGGGTGGACGCGGGCTCAGCGCCGAGCGGAGGCGTCACGCGAGGAGCGCGCTACTTCCGCAGGGGAATCAGCTTGCGCCTGCGCGGGCGGACCCTGCGTCGACGCGTCCTGCCGCGGCGCTTCACCGGGCGGTGGAGTCTGTCCAACGCCTGGCTCGGCACGTCTTGGATCGGCGCGAGAGCGCTCGGAGGCGCGGATCGCGTACCGGCGTCGGGCGACACAGAGGGAGCGCTGTGGATCGCCTCGGTCGGGCGGGCGGCGTCCACCGACGGGCTGACGCGCGGTGCGGCCGGTGCTGGCGCCACAGGCTCCGATCGACCGGAGGAGTCCGTCGCACCGGGCGGAAACAAGATGTAGACGCTCACGCCGATCAGCAGGCTGAAGAGGATCGCCGCGGTCACGCGTGCACCGAGACCTGCGGAGGCTCGCGCAGGATGGGCGAAGGATCCGCTCGCCCTCGAGTCGGGGCCGACCGCGGGCGGATCGGCGGCGGGCCGAGATGAGGAGTGACTGACGGTCGCGGCCGTCACGCGCGACGCGCTGGCGAGATCGGCGACCTCGAGCACCTGCGAAGCGCTGACGGTCAAGGTGTGCAGCGACACTGCGTCGGGATCTTCGGCGACGGCGCGCTCGCCCGGCAGGACCATGCTGTGGGGCAGCCGGTCACGGGCCCGATCGAGCTCGTCGGCGCAGGCCGCTCGCACCAACTCCGACACATGCGAGCTGTCGAGGGCCAACGCCCTCGGAGCCGCGATGGCCAGCGCCTGTCGAAATTCCTGTGCGGTGCCGAAGCGATCCCGAGGCGCGGGCGCCAGCGCCTTCTTCAGCACGGCGTCGAGCCCCGGGCTCACGTCCGGGTTGTACGGACGCACGGAGACGTGCTCGGGCGCGCGCACCTGATCGAGCAGCACGAAGTCGTTCGCGGCGCGGAAGCGGGGACGCATGCAGAGCATCTCCCACAGCACGATGCCCAGAGCGTAGACGTCCGTGCGTCGGTCGACCTCGACGCCGCCGGCCTGCTCGGGCGCCATGTAGCGCAGCTTGCCCTTGAGCGACGCGCTCGTGGTCTGCTGGATCCGGCTCCGGGCCTTGGCCACGCCGAAGTCGATCAGCTTGACGTAGCCCTCCCAGGCCAAGAGCACGTTCTGCGGGCTGACGTCCCGATGGACGAGACCCTCGAGCCGGCCGTTGGCGTCCGTGAGCTCATGCGCGGCGTGCAGGCCATCCGCGACCTGAACCGCTACGTAGACCGCCAGATCGGGCGTCATGCGGCGGCCGAGTCGAGCCAGGCGCCCCATGAGCTGATGCAGCGAGACGCCGCTCACATACTCCATCACCAAGAAATGCTGTCCGTCGAGCTCGCGTAGCTCCTCGATGTGGACGACGTTGGGGTGGTGAATCCGGGACGAGAGCAGGGCCTCGTCGACGAACATCTCCACGAAGGTCGGATCCTCCGCGAGGTGCTCGTGCACGACCTTCACCGCCACGTGCTTGCTGAAGCCGGAGGCTCCGTCGCGACGAGCGAGATAGAGCGTCGCCATGCCGCCTGAGCTCAGCTTGGACAGAATCTCGTATCCGCCGAAGGTGTCTCCAACCTGGATCACGAAGTGGATGCTACCAGCAAGAGTCCCTCGCGCTCCAAGGGGCTGGCCTCTCAGCGGCTCTCAGCTCGTGCCGCGGTCCAGGATCGCCGCGGCGGCCTTCAGACCGTCCACGGCGGCGCTGACGATGCCTCCGGCGTAGCCCGCGCCTTCACCCACGGGGTAGAGCTGACGAAACCCCACGCACTGCATGTCCTTCTCACGCAGCACCCTCAGGGGTGAGCTCGTGCGTGTCTCAGTGCCAAAGAGGTTGGCCTCCCGAGTGACGTAACCGCGCATCTTGCCGTGAAACGTGATGATCCCTTGCTCGAGGCATTGGGTCACGAACTCGGGGAGCACCTGCCACAGATCGGACGGCACGGCGCCGGGACGAAAACTCGTCGCTGCGAGCTCACCCGTCGCCTCGTGATTCAGAAAGTCCGTCACGCGCATGGCCGGCGCGTAGTAGCGATCGCCCGCGGCGTGGAAGGTGGCTCGCTCGAGGGCGCGCTGGAACGCCACGCCGATCAGCGGCCCCTCGGCGTAGCCCTGGCGACGCAGATCCTCGGGAGTCACCTGCACGACCAAACCCGAATTGGCGAAGCGGCCTCCGCGCTTGGCGTTGCTCATGCCGTTGACGGCCATGCCCCCGGGCTCGGTCGGCGAAGGCACGATCAGCCCGCCGGGGCACATGCAGAAGCTGTAGACGCCGCGCTTGCCCATGAACGCGTCCGGCACCTGAGCCGAGAGCGCATAGTCCGCGGCGCCCAACTTCGGGTGCCCGGCGGAGGCACCGAGCTGGATCTCGTTCACCAGCTCTTGGGGGTGCTCCGCGCGCACGCCCACGGCGAAGGGCTTGGGCTCGAGGGGCACGCCCAAGGCCTCGAGGCGTTCGTAGGTGTCGCGCGCCGAGTGACCCGTCGCGAGGATCACGGCGTCAGCGCGCAGCTCATCCCCCTCGCGCGTGCGCACGCCGACGACGGCGCCCCGGTGAACCAGCAGATCGTCCACGCGGGTCTCGAAGCGCACCTCGGCGCCCAACTCGAGGATCCTCTCACGCATGGCGCGCACGATCTGCACGAGCTTGTCGGTGCCGAGGTGCGGGTGGGCGTCCACCAGGATCGACTCTGGCGCGCCGAAGCGCACGAAGCAGGCGAGCACCCAGCGCATGAAGGGGTGCTTGATGCGCGTGTAGAGCTTGCCGTCGGTGTAGGTGCCCGCGCCGCCTTCCCCGAAGCAGATGTTGCTCTCGGGATCGAGCTCGGCGCGCATGCGCAGCGTGCCGATGTCGCGCATGCGTCGCTCCACGGGCTTGCCGCGCTCGAGCAGCACCACGCGCCGGCCGGCCTCTGCCAACGCCAAGGCCGCGAAGAGACCGGCGGGACCTGCGCCCACCACGATCACGGGCCTGGAGTCGGCGCGCTGAGACGCGACGGGCAGGGACTCGGGGCGCGCCGGGCTCAGGCGAGATCGCACGACGCGAGCGACCTTATGGGGCAGCGGCTCCGGCAAGGCCTCAGCGAGGGAGAGCTCGTAGCTGGTGACGAAGTGCACGTCACGTCGCCGGCGCGCGTCGAGGCTACGGCGCACGAGCACGGGCCGCAGGAGGTCCTCCACTTCGACATCCAAACGCTCCGCGAGACGCGCAAAGATCTGCGCGTCGTCCTCGTCGAGGCCCACGTCGACGTCGTGGACGATGTAGCGCGTCTCGCTCATGCTCCGGGCGTGGTGGGTCGCGGTGCGCCGCAGTGGGGACAGCGCGGAAGCTCGGCCGCGTAGGGCGCGTGACAGCTCGGACAGAAGATGCGACCGGCCATGGTGGACTCGTCGAGCTTGCCGAGCTCCGGATACAGCGGCTCGAGCTCCGCCGTGCTCATGCGATCGTTCTCCTCCGCCGGAGACCACACCACCTCGAGCGCCACGAGCTGACGAGTCGTGAGCTGACTCAGGGCCGTCAACGCCAAGCGAATCTGCCCCGCGTCACGCGCGTTCGTCAGATCGAGCAGCTCGCAGCGCGCGGCCACGATCAGCGTCACGACTACCACGCCCTCACCCTCCTCGGCGCGAGCGCGCTGCTCCGGGGCGTCGGCTGCGCGAAGCTGACCACCCTCGGCGCGCACGACCTCGTGCCGGAAGCGGCTGCGATAGTCCGTGGCGAGTCCGCGGAAACCACTCTCGGCCTGGGGCGGCGACATAGGACGGTAGTTCTTGGCGCCCGCGTAGAGCCACGCGCGCTCGACGCTGAGCAGCAGCGAGGCCGCCTCACGACACAGACGCGCGAGCCCGCCGGGCGTGCCCGTGGCGCCGCTACGCGCGAGCTTGGCGAGGCGATCTTGCACGAAGGGACGGGCGCGCGCGTCGAGGGCGAGGGAGATGGCCGTGACGTCCATGTTGCCCCACAGGGGTGATCGGGCCGAGGGTGCGGCGCCAGCGAGGTACTGCGGCTCCGAACCACCGGCACTCTTGCCGATCAGCTTGCTGATCCCGAAGACCACCAAGAACACGACGAAGAGAAGACAGGTCATCGACGGTGACAGCGAGCCTCCTCCTCCATAGGATGAACCACCGCCGCCCCAAGAGCCGCCACCGCCGTAGGATCCACCACCACCACCGCCACCACCACCGAAGCTGCCGCCACCGAAGCTGCCGCCGGTCGACTGGGCCGCCGCGGGCGCGGGGCACCAAGGCGTCCCGTCCGAGGGCAGCAGGATCGCGAGCCCCACGAACACGAGAGCCATGGCGAGGAGGAGCCCGAACCCAGAACGCGATCGACGAGGGGACAGCATGGCACCGATTCTATACGCCACCGACGATCGGCGTGGGACGAAACGAGCTGCGCGCGCTTCAGCCGTTTCGCGTGGGGACGGGCGCTCCGCAGTGCGGGCACTCGCCCAACTCGGCGGCGTAGGGTCCGCCGCAGCTCGCGCAGATCACGCGCCCCACGAGGCCGGCGCGCTCGAGCTTTCGGAGCTCAGGGTAGAGCATCTCGAGCTCCGCCGTGCTCATGCGATCGTTCTCCTCCGCCGGGGACCACACCACCTCGAGGGCCACGACCTGCTGATCGCCGAGCATGCCGAGGGCCGAGAGGGCGATCTGAATCTCGTCGACGGAACTCGCGTCTGCGAGGTCGAAGAGTTCGGTGCGAGCCGCCACGATCATGCTGACCACGGCGACGCCTGAACCTTCTTCGGGGCGCGCGCGCTGCACGGGCGCGTCAGCTTCGAGCACGACGCTGTTCTCGGCGCGCACGACCTCGTGGCGATAGCGAGATCGATAGTCCGTCGCGAGCGCTCGGAACGCCTGTTCGGCTCCTTCGGCGCCCATGGGTGGATGATTCCTAGCTCCTGCGTAGAGCCACGCGCAGGACACGTCGCGCAGCAGCTTGCTGGTCGCCCGGCAGAGCTCGGCGAGGCCAGCCGGGGTCCCCGTGTCTCCGGCTTTCGCCAAGGCCATCAGACGCTCTTGAACGAAAGCGCGCGAGCTCGAGTCGATGGCGAGGGAGATGGCCGTGACGTCCATGCCCATCCAGGCCTCGATGGGGCCGCGCGGGGCGTGCTGACTCTCGCGTGCGATCTCGTCGAGGCGGCTGCGGTTACCCTCCTGCTTACGCAGGTAGAAGAAGCCCAAGAGCACGATCGAGCTGAACACGACGAGCATGGCCGCGACCTTGGGCGTGAGCCACGCGAAGGTGTCGTAGGCTGGCCCCGTGTAGTCTCCCGAAGAGCTGCTCGCGTCGCCCGAGGAGCGCGAACCGCTCGAAGAGCCGCCGAACGAACCGCCGAACGAAGACCCGCCCGTATGAGACGAGCCCGACGAAGAGCTCCCGGACGAGCCCGTGTGGGACGACCCGCTCGAAGACGATCCGCCGAAGCTGCCGCCGCCGAAGCTGCCGCCCGTACGCTGAGCGCCGACCGCCGAGGGCGTGAGCAGTCCAGCGCCGAGCAGCGCGACCAAGAGTCCACGCGAGGCGACGCAGCGGAGGAGCCGATGCAG
>JAADHO010000399.1 GCA_013151775.1 Deltaproteobacteria bacterium
GCCTCTCCACGGGAGTCAGCATGCAAGAGACCGTTATCCTCGACGCCGTTCGTACCCCCATGGGCCGCTACCGCTCGGGCCTCTCGAGGGTGCGTCCGGACGACCTCGCCGCCCACACCATGCGCGGCCTGCTCGAGCGCAACGGCTCCGTCGGGGAGCACGTCGAGGAGGTGCTCTTCGGCTCCACCAATCAGGCGGGTGAAGACAACCGCAACGTGGCGCGCATGTCGCTGCTGCTCGCGGGCCTGCCCTACGAGACCACGGGCGTCACCGTGAACCGCCTCTGCGGCTCCGGCATGGAGGCCATCGTCGGCGCCCGCCGGGCCATCGCCGTCGGTGACCACGAGGTGATCATCGCGGGCGGTGTCGAGTCCATGACCCGCGCTCCCTACTCCATGGCCAAGCCCGTGGAGGGCTTCCCGCGGACGCCGCCGAAGATCTACGACACGAGCATCGGCTGGCGCTATCCCAACCCCAAGCTCGCGGCTCGCTTCGAGCTTCAGGGCATGGGCGTCACGGCCGAGAACGTCGCCGAGGAGTATCGCATCAACCGCGAAGACCAAGACGCCTTCGCGCTCCACAGCCATCAGAAGGCCGCCGCTGCGTGGGAGGCGGGCGCCTTCGACGCCGAGGTGCTGCCCGTCGAGGTCCCGCCTGCGAACCGCAAGGCCAAGGCCACGATGTTCGAGCGCGACGAGAGCATCCGCCCCGACAGCAGCCTCGAGGCCCTCGCCAAGCTCCGCCCTGTCTTCCGCGAAGGTGGCAGCGTCACGGCGGGCAACTCCTCACCGTTGAACGACGGCGCCTCCGCTCTGCTGCTCAGCTCCGCCTCGTGGGCCAAGGCGCACGGCGTCGAGCCCATGGCGCGCGTCGTCGCCTCCGCCGTCGCGGGCGTCCACCCCAACGTGATGGGCACGGGCCCGATCCCCGCCATCAAGAAGCTGCTCGCCAAGACCGGCCTCTCCATCGAGGACATCGGCCTCGTGGAGTTGAACGAGGCCTTCGCCGCACAGAGCCTGGCCTGCATCCGTGAGCTCGGCCTGATCGAGGATCGCGTCAACGTCAACGGCGGCGCCATCGCCATCGGCCACCCCATCGGCTGCAGCGGCGCGCGCATCGTCGCCACCCTCGCCCACGCCATGAAGGCGCGCGGCGTCCGCTACGGCATGGCGAGCCTGTGCATCGGCGTGGGTCAAGGCCTCGCGATGATCCTCGAGCGCGAGGTGTGAGCCGCCCGATCCGTGTCGGTGTCATCGGCGCCGGCGGTTGGGGGCAGAACCACGTGCGCACCTTCGCCTCCCTGGCAGGTGCGGAGCTGACCCACGTCTGCGACACGTCCGAGGACGCGCGCGGGCGCGCCACGGAGCTCGCACCCGAGGCGAGCGTGGTCGACGACGCGGAGCAGCTCTTCGGGGACGCCGCCCTCGAGGCCATCGTGATCGCCTCCGACGCCTCCACCCACGCCGAGCTCGCGACTCGCGCCATGCGCGCCGGCAAGGACGTCTTCGTCGAAAAACCCCTCGCCCTCGATCCACGCGACGCGGAGGCCCTGCGCGATCTCTCACGCGAGAAGGAGCGCGTGCTGATGGTCGGCCACCTCTTGCTCTACCATCCTGCCATCACGCGCCTCCACGAGCTGGTGCAGGAGGGTCGCCTCGGCCGGCTCCTGCACCTCCACTCGGAGCGACAGAACCTGGGTGTGCTGCGGCGTCACGAGAACGCCTGGTACTCCCTGGCGCCCCACGACCTCTCCATCGCCCATCTGCTCTTCGGCGCCGAGCCCGAGAGCGTGGTGGCGCAGGGCGCGTGCTTGGTCGACGTCCCCGGTGACGTGGAGGACGTGGTGCACGCCTGGCTGCGCTACGCCGACGGGCGCGTGGCGCAGGTCGCCTCGAGCTGGCTCGACCCGGCCAAGACGCGCCGCCTGACCCTGGTGGGGACCCGCGCCATGGCCGTCTTCGACGACATGCTCAGCGAGGCCAAGCTCACGCTCCACGACGCCGATCTGAGCGTGCCGCCGGACGCGGGCGCCGCCGTGCGCTTCGCCCGGGGTCCGATGGAGGTCGTGCCCCTCTCCTTCCGCTCTCCCCTCGAGCTCGAGTGCGAGGCCTTCCTCGACTCCGTCCGAACTCGCGAGGCGCCCCTCGCGGATGCGCAGAGTGGCGTCGCCGTGGTACGTGCCCTCGACGCCGGTCAGCGCTCCCTGCGCGCCGGTGGCACGCCCGTCTCCCTGACGCGCCCGGAGGATCAGCCATGAGCGCAGTCACGATTCACCCCACGGCCGTGGTCGACGAAGGCGCCGAGCTCGGCGACGACACGCGCGTCTGGCACTTCGTCCACGTCAGCGCTGGAGCCCGCGTCGGCGCCCGCTGCGTGCTCGGTCAGAACGTCTTCGTCGGTCGTGGTGTCACCCTCGGCGACGGCGTGCGGGTGCAGAACAACGTCTCCATCTACCAGGGCGTCGAGGTCGCGGACGACGTCTTCCTCGGCCCGAGCTGCGTCTTCACCAACGTGCTCAACCCGCGCGCCCACGTGCAGCGCAAGGACGAGTTCCGCATGACCCGCGTCGGTCGCGGCGCCAGCATCGGCGCCAACGCCACCCTGGTCTGCGGCCATGACATCGGCGACTTCGCCATGGTGGGCGCCGGCTCCGTCGTCACCCACACGGTGTCGCCCCACGCCTTGGTCTACGGCAACCCCGCGCGTCGCCACGGCTGGGTCTGTCGCTGTGGCGAGATCCTCGACGCCACGCCTCGCCCCCGCTGTCCCGCCTGTGGCGATCGCTACGCCATCGACAAGGATCGCTGCATCCGCTTGGAGCAATCATGAACTCCGACAGCCCCATCGCCATGCTCGACGTGGCCGCCCAGAACGCCCCCTTGGCCGAGGAGCTGCGCGCCGTCTTCGCGCGCGTGCTCGAGTCCGGGCGCTTCATCCTCGGTCCCGAGGTCACGGCCTTCGAGGCCGAGGTCGCCGAGCTCGTCGGTGTGTCCCACGCCCTCGGTGTGTCGAGCGGCACGGACGCCCTCTTGGTCGCGCTGATGGCCCTCGGCGTCGGAGCCGGCGACGAGGTCATCACCACCCCCTTCACTTTCTTCGCCACCGCAGGCTCCATCGCTCGCCTCGGCGCCAAGCCCGTCTTCGTCGACATCGACCCCGTCAGCTTCAACCTCGACGTCGCCGCCGTCGAGGCCGCCATCACGCCGCGCACGCGCGCCATCCTGCCCGTCCACCTCTTCGGTCAGCCCTGCGACATGCGCGCCCTCGGCGACATCGCCAAGCGCCACTCCCTCGCCCTCGTCGAGGACGCGGCGCAGGCCCTCGGCGCTACCACCGAAGACGGCAGCACAGGCTCCCTCGGCGACTTCGGCTGCTTCTCCTTCTTCCCCTCGAAGAACCTCGGGGGCTTCGGCGACGGTGGCCTCGTCACCACCAACGACGCCGAGCTCTACGAGCGCGCTCGCGTGCTGCGCGGACACGGCGCCAAGCCCAAGTACTTCCACGCCCTGGTCGGCGGCAACTTCCGCATCGACGCCCTGATGGCCGCGCTGCTGCGCGTGAAGCTGCCTCACCTCGCCGACTACACGGCGGGCCGCCGCGCCAACGCCGCGCGCTACGACGCCCTCTTCGCCGAGGCCGATCTCGGCGAGCGCCTCGTCGCCCCGAAGTGCGTCGAGGAAGGCCACGTTTACAACCAATACGTGATCCGCACGTCCGAACGCGACGAGCTCGCGGCGCACCTCGCCGAGCGCGGCATCTCCACCGCCATCTACTACCCCAAGTCCCTCCACGAGCAGGCCTGCTTCGCGGATCTCGGCTATGCCACGGGAGCCTTCCCCGAGTCCGAGCGCGCCACTCGCGAGGTTCTCGCCCTTCCCATCTACGGTGAGCTACCCGAAGCCTCCATCGAGCGCGTCGCCGCCGAGGTCGTCGCTTTCTGCGCCGGCTGAAGCGCGACTGAGCACCCGGCTCCTTCGACCGGTGTGAGCCTGCGTGATAGGCTGAACATACATCGCACGCCGCGGTCGGGCTTCCCCATGACGACAGCTATTCCCAACTTCCATGAAGTTCGAACCGACGCCGGGCTGACTGTCGCGGCTCTCGCCTCGATCACGGGTCTCGAGCCTGCCCGCCTCAGGGATCTCGAGGGAGGCGCGATCGCGCGACCGGATGAACTCGACGCTTGGGCTCGAGGTTTTGGTGTCCGGATCCAGGATCTCGTCGGCGCAAATCCTCAGAGCTGGCCCCTGGCTCGCCTCGCCTTTCGGGCCTCGAGTGACGGTGTGAAGGGCCTCGAGGCGTTGGTTGAAGACGGCTCCTATCGCGTCATCGGTGACTTCTTGCGCTGCGTCGCGGAGGTGAAGGATCTGGAAGACCCGTCTGCGCGCGCCTCCCTGCCGGCGCTCACCATTCCTGCGGGTTGGGAAGATGCGGCGCCTTGGGGAGCCGCTCGTCTGGCGTCGCAGCTTCGAGCAGAACTCGGACTGAGTCCCACTGAGCCCGTCTCGAGCATGGTCCGCTTGTTGCGCGACGAGCTCTCCGTTGTCGTCTTCTTCGTCAGTCCCGAGCAGTTGGCCCCGACGATCGACGCGGCCTCGACGAACTCCCCACGACCCGCCGTGCTGGTCAACCTGATCGAGGGTCAGCATGCTTGGTGGAGGACACGGATGAGCCTGGCCCACGAGTTGTGTCACCTGCTCTTGGACCAGGACGAAGAGGCTCCTCCTTCCGTGTCGCCGGACTCACGCTTTCGCAGCCGCTATCAGTGCTCACGAGACTTCGCGTTGGTCGAGAAGCGGGCCAACGCGTTTGCCGCTCATCTCCTCGCCCCGGACGCGGGCGTGCGCGACGCGGTCGGTCGCCTCTTGCCATCGTCGGAGGATGCCATCGTGGCAGTGTCTCGTACGTTCGGCCTCGGTCGAACCAGCTCCATCAATCGCTTGCAGCACGTATTTGGGCTGTCGAACTCCACCCGGGAGAGGATGCTCGATCGGCCGAATAGAAGCTGGAACCTCGAGACCGTGTTCGACGAGACGGCGAGGGTCGGGCTGAGAGATGGGGAGCTGCTCGACCTGGCCATGCGGGCGTATGTGGAGGGCCGTGTCGACGCGGTCGAGGTTCGTCGTTGTCTAGAGATCGCTCCGACCGAGGAGCTGCCCGCGTGGGACTCGCTCCCCGAGGAGCGCCGTGCCCCGGTGCGCGCCGTCGAGACACAGGTCCTCTCCGTCGCCGGTCGTTTCTTGATGGAGCACGCCGAGCCGGGGCTGGTCGCCGTGCGCCCAACTCGTACGGACCACGGCTGGCAGGTCCAGGTCGAGGGTGGCTCTTCAGACCGCTCGATCTCCGTCAGCTTCGACTACGAGGTCGAGCCGCCCCATTGGCTGACAGTCGCCTAGCTGTCGATGCTCCATGAGCTTCAACAGGCTCCGAACAGCTGCCTGCCGGCATGCGCGCGTATGGTGCTCCGACGTCGGACACAACCGACTCCGACCCAGGCGCAGATGATCCAGTCATGGTCGGGTACCGGTCGTGGCTACGATATTCGCGACGCCGCTCAGGCGTTGAACGCCAAGGTCCATATCTGGAACCCGGACGATGCCAACCTCGTCGAGGTGGTGCGCCAGCGCCTGCGGAAGGGGGACTGGATTGTCGCGCAGCTCTTCTCGTCGGTTCTCCGCAACCACTATGATCGACATCCCCCGCCTCGTTTGGGGCCCCACGGCCGACTGGGTCACCAGCTGGGAAGCCTGCACGCCGTTGTCCTCGCCGGTCTTCAGGGAGCCGATCTCCGCTACTTCGATCCCTTCCATGCGGCAGATGGGCAGCCGCTCACGATGAGCGCGACGCTCCTGGTCGAGGCGTTCCAGGGCATCATCATCGTGTGTCCATGAAGGCAGCTGGTGGATGGCCTGGACAGCCCCCTCGGGCCTCAAGGCACGAGGTGGAAGCGGGCGAAGACGGGGTCGTGGTCGCTGGCGTCGTCCACGCCGCTGCCGCGGGCGATGCGCACGCTGCTCGTGACCACGAAGGCGGCCATGGCGGGCGTGGCGAGAATGTAGTCGAACTGCCGGCGCACGCCGCGGAAGTCCGTGGTGTAGCGGCCGCTCTCGGGCACGGCGAGGGTGATGTCCACCAGGCCGCCGTTGTCGAGCAGGGCGGCGTAGGGCGGTGATCTCGGCACGTCGTTGAAGTCACCCGCGAGTACGGCGAGGGTGTTCCCGAAGGCCACGCGTTGATCGAGGATGCGGCGCACTTGAAGCGCTTCGGCGAGGCGACGCTCTCGCTGCTCGGCGTCTCCCGCGAGCTGCGACAGGAAGTGCACGCCCATCACGATGACGGTGAAGCCGCCGACGTCGACGAAGATCTCCGGAGCGTCGCGGGCGAAGCGCCAGTCCTGCGTGTCCGTAGCGTTGGGGAACCACTCGTCGAAGTGGCTCGCGGTGCGCAAGACGGGCAGGCGCGAGAGGAAGCCCACGTTGATGCCCCGGGGGTCGAAGGCGTCCATCAGCACGCGCTGGTCGTAGCCCTTGCCCGCCAGCGGGCCGTCGGCCAGCCGGTTCAGCATGCCCACGTTCTCGACCTCTTGCAGCACGATGACGTCGGCGTCGAGGTCTGCGAGCACCCGGCCGACTGCGTTCACTTTGCGCGTGACCCGCGAGGCCGAGGGCACGTCGTCGAAGGTGGAAGGGTCGTCCGAGGAGTCGAAGAAGTTCTTCAGGTTCCAGGTGACGACGCTCAGGTCGGCGGGCTCCGTCGGACCTGCGTCGACTCGGTTGGAGTCGCCAGCGCCGGAGTCTCCCGGCCCCGCGTCACGCGTCGTGCTCCCGCCGCAGGCGATCAGCGCGCAAGAGATCGCCGCCACCCCGAGCGCGCAGAGCCACGCGCTCGTGCGGCTCCCCCGCGTTCCCCCGCCCCCGAGGGTGTCTGATGTCATGGACGCAGCGTTCAGAGCAGCTCGAGCAGGCGTTGCGCGCGGGCGTCGGCGCGGGAGATCAGCTCGTTCGCTTCGTCCGCCGGGATACTCATGCCTTGGACCATGGCGTTCAGGATCTGCTTCTCCTGCTCGCTCTGCTCGCCGTCCACGTAGGTGAGGATCACGGCGTGCTGCAGCAAGAGGCGCCTGTCCGCGGCGGAGAGATCCGTCAAGGGCACGTCCGCGAGTGTGCGTGGCGTCTTGGCGAATTCGCGGATGCCCTCGGCGTCGTCGCCATCGAGCTCGAAGGCGCTGATCAACGCCTCGATGACCTCCGCCTCTTCGTCGTCCATTCGCCCGTCGGCCCAGGCTACGGCGACGAGGGATTTGACCATTGCTTCTTGCGCGTCCTGCATGGCCTGCACCTTAGCAGAAGCTGGGGCCCGTGGGGAACACCCGCGCGCGCGGTCGAACGCCCACACGAAATGCGTGCGTGGAAGTTTCCGCCAGGCTGCTAGAGTCTCCCTCAATGACTAGCCGATACCAGGCTCCCTTCGCCCTCGGCGGGGAGTCACCCATCGACGCGCAGCTGGCCTCGCGCCTGCTCACCACAGCCCTCGAGAAGGGCGGCGACTACGCGGACCTCTTCTTCGAGTACGGGGCCAGCGGCAGCTACGCCTTCGACGAGGGCATCCTCAAGTCCGCGGGCCGCGCCGTCACCATGGGCCTTGGCGTGCGCGTGATGAAAGGCGACGCCACCGGCTACGCCTACGTCGAGGACTTCACCCTCGAGGCCATGGAGCGCGCCGCCCGCACGGCCGCCGGGATCGCCGCGGGCGGAGACACCAAGACCCCGATCGCGCTCGAGACGCGCGCCCTGCCGAGCCGCTACGACGTGACGCTGCTCTCCTTGGACGTGCCCGGTGCGGACAAGCGGGACCTGCTCGAGCGCGCCGACCGCGCCGCACGCGCCGCAGACGCCAGAGTCGTTCGCGTGGACGCCTCCATCTCCGAGGAGCTGCGGGAGATCTTGGTCGCCACCAGCACGGGGCGCTTCGTGCGCGATCGCCAGCCGCTCCTGCGCTTTGGGATCCGCGTGATCGTGGAGCAAGACGACAAGCGTCAGTCGGGCTCCTCCGGCGGCGGCGGCAGGCTCGGGCTAGAGTACTTCGACGCCCACAGCCCCGAGGAGCATGCGGCCGAGGCCGTACGCCAAGCTCTCGTCATGCTCGATGCGCGCGAGGCGCCCGCCGGCGAGATGGAGGTCGTGCTCGCGCCCGGCGACAGCGGCATCCTGCTGCACGAGGCCGTGGGTCATGGCCTCGAGGCGGACTTCAACCGCAAGGGCACCAGCAACTACACGGGGCGCATCGGCGAGCAGGTCGCGAGCCCCCTCTGCACGGTGGTCGACGACGCCACCATCCGCGGCGGTCGCGGGAGCCTGAACGTGGACGACGAAGGCTTCGAGCCGGGCCGCGCCACGCTGATCGAAGACGGCGTGCTTCGCGGCTACATGCAGGATCGCCACTCCGCCGAGTTCTTCGACCTGACGTCGAGCGGAAACGGACGCCGTGAGAGCTTCAAGTCGCACCCCATGCCGCGCATGACCAACACCCTCTTGCTCGGCGGCGAGAGCGATCCAGAGGAGATCCTGCGCAGCGTGAAGCGCGGCGTCTACGCGCGAAAGTTTGGCGGCGGACAGGTCGACATCACCAACGGAGACTTCGTCTTCTCGCTGACCGAGGGCTACTTGATCGAAGACGGCAAGCTCACGGCGCCCCTGAAGGGCGTGAACCTGATCGGCAACGGGCCCGACGTGATGCGCGAGGTCGTCATGCTCGGCAACGACATGACCCTCTCCGACGGAATCTGGACATGCGGCAAGGACGGGCAGTCCGTGCCCGTCGGTGTGGCGTGTCCCACTGTGAAGATCGCCAAGGTGACGGTCGGTGGTACGCAGGTCGGAGGTGCATCGTGAGCGCCGCACAGAACGAGCTGCTCGAGCGCGCCACGCGTGTAGTCGAGCGTGCACAGCGTGCCGGCGCCGACGTGGCCGAGGCCACCGCACGGCAGGGCTCGCATCTCTCGGCCAAGGTGCGCATGCGCGAACCCGAGCTGGTCGAGGAGGCGGGTAGCCGCTCCGTGGGCCTGCGCGTGATGATCTCCCAACAGGTCGCTGTCACCTACACCAGCGACCTCTCCACCAGGGGCCTCGATCGCCTGGTGGACGACGCCATCGAGTTGGCGCGCCTGAGCGAGGCCGATCCCTTCGCCGGCCCGCCCGACCCGTCTCAGCTCTCGGACGAGCGCGAGCACGTCGAGCTGAAGCTCTACGATCCGAACATGGGCGACGTGGGTTCGGGCGCAGCTCTGGCGCGCGCCACCGCCGGTGAGGCGGCCGCCCTCGGCGCCTCGTCGCGCATCACCAACTCCGATGGCGCCACCTTCACGCGTGCCTCGGGCTCGAGCGTGCTCGTCACTTCGGGCGGCTTCACGGGCACGAGCCGCGGGACCTACGCGTCCTTGGTCGTGCGTCCCGTGGCCGAGGACGAAGACGGCAAGAAGCGCGCGGGCGGCTATTGGGCTGCACGCAGGCACCTCGCGGCTCTCGAGGGCGCGGCCGCCGTCGGCGAAGAGGCTGCCCGTCGCACGTTGCGCAAGCTCGGCGCGACCAAGCTCGACACCACCGAGCTGCCGGTCGTCTTCGACCCTGACGCCGGGCGCGCCATCCTCGGGCTCGTCGCCGGCTGCGTGCGTGGTGGAGCCATCTGGCGAAAGAGCAGCTATCTCGCGGGCCGTCTCCACAGCAAGGTGGCCTCGAATCTCGTGACCATCGTCGACGATCCGCTGATCCCCCGGGCGCCCGGCTCTCGCGCCTTCGACGGTGAGGGGCTGCTCTCACGCAAGAACGTCGTGATCGACAAGGGCACGCTCGAGACCTACCTGCTCGACAGCTACTCGGCGCGCAAGCTCGAGCTGAAGAGCACGGCCAGCGCCTCTCGAGGCGCGAGCGGGGGCGTGGGCGCGTCCACCTCGAACTTCATCCTGCAGCGTGGCGACTCGACGGTGGACGATCTGCTCGGGAGCACCAAGCGTGGTCTCTACGTCACGGAGATGATGGGCTTCGGCTTCAACGCCGTCACGGGTGACTTCAGCCGTGGCGCCGCGGGCTTCTTGATCGAGGACGGCGAGCTGACGCGGCCGATCAACGAGGTCACCATCTCCCTGCCCCTCGATGACCTCCTCAGCCGCATCGACGCCATCGCAGACGATCTCGACCAGCGCACGGCCATCGCGACTCCGACCTTCCGTGTCTCGTCCATGACCATCGCGGGCCGCTGATACCTAGCCTGCGCTAGGTGCGTGCAGCTCGCCATGGGCCGAGCGTCGCCGCAATTGCTCGTCACGCACGTAGCGGACCATGGTGCCCACGTAGCTCTCGAAGGGTGGGCACTCCACGCCCGAGCCTTCGAGCAGCTCGCGCGCGCCTCGGTCGTCGTAGACCACCTCCGTGGCGAGCTGATCGAGGAAGCCGCGGGGCACTTGTGAGACCCGGTCGAGTCCAGGGGCGCGCAGCAGCTTGGCGGCGAGACCCGTGGGCATGGAGCCGCGCGGGAGTGGGCGCCCGGCGGCGCTGGCGATCAGCTCGAAGACGCGTCGCGAGGTGAGCGGCGCGGGATCGATGATGTGGAAGCAGCGCCCCTCGGCGCGCGTGTCGCGGGCGATCTGGCAGCCCGCGGCGATCACGTAGTCGATGGGCACCAGGTTGAGCGGGATCTCCCCGTTGCCCGGGATGGGCAGGCGCAGATCCATGGGCGCGTTCAGCAGCAGCAGGATCAGCAGGTAGGGCCCCTCGAGGCGATCGGTCTCTCCCGTGAGCGAGTCCCCCACGAGGGTCGTCGGACGCAGGATCGTCGTCGGCACCTCGTCCATGGCCTCGCGCACGATGGCCTCGGCCCGGAAGCGCGTCTCCTCGATCACGTTGCGGAAGCTCTTCTGCGCCTCGAGCTCCTCCTCGAGCACGTAGCCGCGGCGTGCGCCCGAGACCAGCGCCGTGGACCAGTGAACCAGCCGGCGGAGCGACTTGGCCGCCAGCGCGAGCTCGACGATCTCCCGGGCGCCGCCTTCGTTGGTGGCGACGGCCACGTCCCGGCTCGCGCCTAGGTAGGTCACCGACGCGCAGTGGTGAATCAGCTCGACCTCCGAGGCGAGCCGAGAGAACTCCCCGCCGGAGAGCCCGAGGTCGATGGACGCAGTGTCTCCCTCGAGCAGCGTCACGCGCTTGGCCGCGAGCTCGTGCAGGGACGCCACGAAGGCGCGCGCCTTGGGCATGGACTTCGTCTGTACGATGCACCGAAGTTGAATCTCGGGATCGCTCTCGAGCAGTCTCCGGACCACTCGTGTGGCGAGGAAGCTGGTAGGCAGCCCTGTGACCAGGGCGACGCGCGGCATGCTCATGGCTGTTCTCCTGCGGAGTTCGACGCGAATGTTCGCGAGAGGGCGCGGTGTGTGAGGGCGACCTCCGCCCGAGTCTGCTCACGATCCCCATCGTTCTGTATCACGAAATCGGCCAGCTCGACCTTCTCGGTCATGGGTAGCTGGGCGTCCACTCGGCTCTGGGCGGCTGCGCGGCTCAGGCCGTCGCGGGCCATCAGGCGCTCGATCTGCGTGGCGGGGGAGGTCGCGACCACGACCAAGGCGCCGAACGCGCGATGCAGACCCTTCTCGACCAAGAGCGCGGCCTCGTACAGGGCGTAGCTGTGATTCTCTGCCGCGAGCGTGGCTAGGCGGCGCTGCCCGAGGGCGGCGATGCGCGGGTGGGTGATGGCCTCGAGGGCGCGCCGCGCCTCCGCGTCGGCGAAGACGATCTCTCCCAAGGCCGCGCGGTTCAGCTCACCCTCGGCGTCGAGCACCTCGCTGCCGAAGCGCGCCACGATCTCCTCCAGGCCCGGCGTCCCCGGTGCCACCACCTCCCGGGCGAGGGCGTCGGCGTCCACCACGGGCACGCCGAGCGCCGCGAAGAAGCTCGCCACCGTGCTCTTGCCGCACGCGATACCCCCCGTCAGCCCGACTACTGTCATCATCGTCACCCTGACTACCTGCGAGGCCCCGCTGGGCGCAACCGAATCCCTGTGGTGGACCGGCGGCGATGCGTGTGGTCAGGACGTTGGCCGCACGTCCTCGGCGTCGAGAGGCCGAGACTAGGCTTGACGCTACCCTTGGGCGTCGTGGTAGCGCCTGAGCATGCGGGCCGTGATCCAACGTGTCTCCCAGGCTTCCGTCCAGGTAGCGGGCGAAGAGGTGGGCGCCATCGGGCCAGGCCTGCTCGTCTACTTGGGCGTCGCGCGTGGCGACGGTGAGCGGGATCTGGCCTACCTCGAGAAGAAGATCCTGGGTCTGCGCGTCTTCGAGGACGCGGCCGGGCGCATGCAGCATCACGTGGTCGATCTGGGCGGCGGCGTGCTCTTGGTCTCCCAATTCACGCTCTTCGGCGACGTGCGACGCGGTCGGCGCCCCTCCTTCACCGAGGCCGCCGAGCCCGAGCTCGCGGATACGCTCTATACTCAGCTACGCGAGCGTCTCGCAGCGAGCGTGCCCGTGCAGAGCGGCGTCTTTCGAGCACACATGGACGTACGCGCGCGCGTGGACGGCCCCGTCACGATCCTGGTCGACAGCCGGAAGCTCTTCTGATGCGGAAACGGAAATGACACATCATGCAGCTTGATCGCTACGAGATCAGAGCCGCCACCATGGCGGACGCGGACGACCTCTACGAGCTCTCGCGCTTCCTCGACTCCGTGAACCTGCCCCACGATAGGGCGGCCATCGACACGCTTCTGCTGCGCTCGGAGCGCGCTTTTTCGGGCACGGAGGGCGATCCGCGCCGCCGCGAATACGTCTTCGTGCTGCACGATCGACAGGAAGAGCGCGCCATCGGCAGCTCCATGGTCTTCGGTCAGCTAGGTCGCCGGGACGCACCTTATATCTTCTTCGATGTGAAGAAGGAGGAGCGCTACTCCCAGAGCCTCGACCGGCACTTCGTCCACCGCGTGCTCTCCATGGGGTACTCCTACAACGGGCCCACGGAGATCGGCGGCCTGGTGATGCACCCCGACGCGCGCCGCGCTCCCGAGCGCCTCGGCCGGCAGATCTCCTACGTGCGCTTCCTCTGGATCGCCATGCATCGCGACTATTTCCAGAACTACGTGCTCGCCGAGCTGCTCCCGCCCCTCGCCGCGGACGGCACGAGTCATCTCTGGGAGGCGGTCGGGCGCCGCTTCACGGGCATGAACTACCGCGAGGCGGACAGGCTCTCCAAGACCAACAAGGAGTTCATCCGTGGGCTCTTTCCCGACGGGGATATCTACGCGAGCCTGCTCTCCGACGACGCCAAGGCCGCCATTGGACAGGTGGGACCGCAGACCAAAGGCGTTGAGAAACTGCTGCGCCGCATCGGCTTCGAGTACGTGAACCGGGTCGATCCCTTCGACGGCGGTCCGCATTTCGCAGCGCGCACCGAGCAGATCAGCCTCGTGCGCGCCGCGCGCCAGGCTCGGATCAGCTCGCAGGACGCGCCGCCGGTGGCCGGCGACCACGCGATCCCTTGTCTCGTGGGCGTCGAGACCGAGCTCGCGCCCTATTTTCGCGCCTTCGCCTGCTCCATCGAGGCTCCCCAAGATGGAATAGTCAGGCTGACACGGCCCTTGCGTGAGCGTCTCCAGCTTCCAGAGCACGCGAATGTGCACGTCTTGCCTCTCAGGACCCCGCGAAGCCTCGAGGCGTCACGCCTCACTTGAGATCATTCTGGCTCGAACCAGGCAGCGCACGCGATCCTTTTGGCGCATAAACCCCGAGCCTACCCAATTCGTCCAAAGCTCGTTGACACCCCCAAGTCGCATGCTAGTTATCGCGACCCGGCCGCAGCGGCCTCCGCCGAAGCGACCCGGGAGCTTGAAAAAAGAACTTGACCGTCCACCCGCTGGCGCTAGACTGCGCAGCCCTTCCGAGACCTAGCTTTTGGAGACCCTGTCTCCGCAGAAAGGTCAACGATTCGGGTACGTAACGCTGCTGAGAGGCAACGCTACGCAACAGGTGACACGGTACCCCAACGTGGAGGAGCATCGCTCTCGACACGGGCCAAAGGCCGACCGCTTTACGGTCGCCGAAAAAAGCCAACGGGGTGTGAAGAAAGCCTTGACGCTGACTTCGCCTTGGACTACGGTCCCGATCCCTTCGCTGGCTAGGCCGCCGAAGGGAACTGTTCGGGTCCTTGAAAACTGAATCGGAACCCACTATAGATGCACGGGTCCCACTCGTTTTTCGCAAGAATTACGATGGGTACCGTATCCGAAAAGGGAGCGCATGCCTTCGGGTAGGCGCTCCAGAGCAACAAGCTCGAGCCATCTGTTGAAGGACCCCGTGGGCGTAAAAAACTCATGGGGAAGCGCAGCAGAACGGCAAGGGATGCTCACCAGTTTTAACTGGAGAGTTTGATCCTGGCTCAGAGCGAACGTTAGCGGCGGGCTTAACACATGCAAGTCGAACGAGAAAGGGAGCTTGCTCCTGAGTAAAGTGGCGCACGGGTGAGTAACACGTAGGCAATCTACCCTTTGGCGGGGGACAACCTCCTGAAAAGGAGGCTAATACCGCATAAGACCGCATTCACCTCGGTGATCGCGGTGAAAGGTGGCCTCTCCTTGGAAGCTACCACCGAAGGATGAACCTGCGTCCCATCAGCTAGTTGGTGAGGTAATAGCTCACCAAGGCAAAGACGGGTAGCTGGTCTGAGAGGATGATCAGCCACACTGGCACTGGAACACGGGCCAGACTCCCACGGGAGGCAGCAGTGAGGAATATTGGGCAATGGGCGAAAGCCTGACCCAGCCACGCCGCGTGAGTGATGAAGGCCCTCGGGTCGTAAAGCTCTGTGGGGAGGGACGAAAACGCGCCATTCAAATAGGGTGGCGTCTTGACGGTACCTCCTTAGCAAGCACCGGCTAACTCTGTGCCAGCAGCCGCGGTAAGACAGAGGGTGCGAACGTTGCTCGGAATTACTGGGCGTAAAGCGCGTGTAGGCGGACTTGTAAGTCGATTGTGAAAGCCCTGGGCTCAACCCAGGAACTGCATTCGAAACTACAAGTCTTGAGTGGTGGAGAGGGAAGCGGAATTCCCGGTGTAGAGGTGAAATTCGTAGATATCGGGAGGAACACCAGCGGCGAAGGCGGCTTCCTGGACACCAACTGACGCTGAGACGCGAAAGCGTGGGGAGCAAACAGGATTAGATACCCTGGTAGTCCACGCCGTAAACGATGAGTGCTAGGTGCTGCGGGTATTGACCCCTGCAGTGCCGAAGTTAACGCATTAAGCACTCCGCCTGGGGAGTACGGCCGCAAGGCTAAAACTCAAAGGAATTGACGGGGGCCCGCACAAGCGGTGGAGCATGTGGTTTAATTCGACGCAACCTTACCCGGGCTAGAAAAACAAGGAATCCCGCAGAAACGTGGGAGTGCTCGCAAGAGAACCTTGGTCCAGGTGCTGCATGGCTGTCGTCAGCTCGTGTCGTGAGATGTTGGGTTAAGTCCCGCAACGAGCGCAACCCCTATCCTTAGTTACCATCAGTTCGGCTGGGGACTCTAAGGAGACTGCCGGCGTCAAGCCGGAGGAAGGTGGGGATGACGTCAAGTCCTCATGGCCCTTATGTCCGGGGCTACACACGTGCTACAATGGTCGGTACAGAGCGCAGCGAACCCGCGAGGGGGAGCCAATCGCAAAAAGCCGGCCTCAGTACGGATTGCAGTCTGCAACTCGACTGCATGAAGGCGGAATCGCTAGTAATCGTTGATCAGCAGGCAACGGTGAATACGTTCCCGGGCCTTGTACACACCGCCCGTCACACCATGGGAGTCGAGTGCTCCAGAAGTGGCCATGCTAACCCGCAAGGGAGGCAAGCCCCCAAGGAGTGCTTGGTAACTGGGGTGAAGTCGTAACAAGGTAGCCGTAGGGGAACCTGCGGCTGGATCACCTCCTTTCTAAGGAGCGTCCTCTCTGTTTACAGAGGGACCTCGGTCAAACCTGTGTCATCTGGGTTCCGGTTCGGTTTTCAGGGATTCGAGCACCTCGACCACCTATGGGTGTCGAGGTCGTTTCTTTGAAAAGCAAGTATGCGGAGCATCCGTCCCTCGAGAGGGGCACTAGCTCAGGTGGTTAGAGCGCACCCCTGATAAGGGTGAGGTCGCTAGTTCGAGTCTAGCGTGCCCCACTGTTCGGCAGGCCATCTGCCGTGACAGAGAGCAACCAATATGGGTTCCGACCTAGGACATCAGCGATCTACAAATCGTTGAATCTCCAACTAGGGGTTGTAGCTCAGTTGGGAGAGCACCGGCTTTGCAAGCCGGGGGTCACCGGTTCGAACCCGGTCAGCTCCACTTCTCGTCAATTCCGTCGTGTTCATCAGCCAGTGGTTGATGACTGAGACCGAGATGACGAGCGTGGCCACGGCCACCTCCGCATCATTGAAATTTGAATACGAAGCGACAAATACCTTTATAGCTGCATAGATCAGAGGTTCCATTCTTGAATCGAACCCTGATCTCAAATTAATCGAAACGTGCCTTAGGGATACGGTCAAGCTATGAAGGGTGCGTGGTGGATGCCTAGGCGTCGAGAGGCGATGAAGGACGTGGACAGCTGCGAAAAGCTTCGGGGAGCCGCTAACTGGCTTAGATCCGAAGATATCCGAATCGGGCAACCGACTGGGGTCATGCCCAGTAACCTGGAGCTGAATACATAGGCACCAGGTGGCCAACCCGGGGAACTGAAACATCTAAGTACCCGGAGGAAAGGACATCAATTGAGACTCTCTCAGTAGCGGCGAGCGAACGGAGAAGAGCCTAAACCATTCCAGTGTAAGCTTAGGGGCGTTGCTGGAATGGGGTTGTGGGATCATTTAGGAGAGGCCCTATACTCTCCATGGAGTTACAAAATCGATTGTTAGTAAAATGGTCTGGAAAGGCCAGCCATAGAAGGTGACAGCCCTGTATGCGAAAACAAATCGATCTCCAGAGTGACACCCGAGTACCGCAGGGCACGTGAAACCCGGTGGGAATCTGGGAGGACCATCTTCCAAGGCTAAGTACTACTCGACGACCGATAGTGAACGAGTACCGTGAGGGAAAGGTGAAAAGAACCCCGGTTAGGGGAGTGAAATAGAACCTGAAACCGCGCATCTACAAGCAGTTGAAGCACTATGCCGCTGGGTTTACTCAGCGGAATGTGCGACAGCGTACCTTTTGCATCATGGGCCTGCGAGTTACGGTGTGTCGCAAGGTTAAGCCGTTAGGTGGAGCCGTAGGGAAACCAAGTTCTAATAGAGCGTTGAGTGGCACGCCGTAGACCCGAAACCGAGCGATCTATCCATGGGCAGGTTGAAGCGCGGGTAAAACCGCGTGGAGGACCGAACCCACTGAAGTTGAAAATTCAGGGGATGACCTGTGGATCGGAGTGAAAGGCTAATCAAGCTCGGAGATAGCTGGTTCTCCGCGAAATATATTGAGGTATAGCCTCGGACGAATTGCACCGGAGGTAGAGCACTGACTGGGCTAGGGGTCCTACCAGATTACCAAACCCAATCAAACTCCGAATGCCGGTGACAAATATCCGGGAGTCAGGCTGCGGGTGATAAGGTCCGTAGCCAAGAGGGAAAGAGCCCAGATCCACAGCTAAGGTCCCTAAATCCTGACTAAGTGTTAAAGGATGTGGGAGCGCTCAGACAGCCAGGAGGTTGGCTTAGAAGCAGCCACCCTTTAAAGAAAGCGTAATAGCTCACTGGTCGAGCGAGCCTGCGCCGAAAATGTAACGGGGCTAAAGTCTGGTACCGAAGCTTGGGGTTCTACATTAGTAGAGCGGTAGCGGAGCATTCTCAGACAGATACAAGGTGTACCGTAAGGAGCACTGTCGGGTCTGAGAAGAGCTTATGCAGGCATGAGTAGCGATAAACAGGATGAGAAATCCTGTCGCCGTAAGCCCAAGGTTTCCTGGGGAAGGATAATCCTCCCATGGGTTAGTCGGAACCTAAGCCGAGCCCGAAAGGGGTAGGCGATGGCAAGCAGGTTAATATTCCTGCACCACTGAGGAATACGTTGAACCGAGCAGGGACGGAGAAGGGTAAGCCGAGCTGGCGATTTGGTAGTGCCAGTTCAAGCGTGTAGGAGGACCCCGTAGGACCCAATAGGGACAAACGCGGGATCGCAACTCCGAGACGTGATGAGGCGGAGCTTCGGCTCCAGAACTCGGTGATCCCATGCTTCCGAGAAAAGCTGCGCGGGGAGTATCTTCGGTGTCCGTACCGCAAACCGACTCAGGTGGGCGGGGTGAATATCCCAAGGCGCGTGGGAGAACACTGGCTAAGGAATTCGGCAAAATTGCACCGTAACTTCGGGAGAAGGTGTACCCCCACGTATGTGAGAGGACTTCGCGTCCTCGAGCAGAAGGGGGTTGCAGAGAAATGAGGGTTGCGACTGTTTACTAAAAACACAGGACTCTGCGAAATCGTAAGATGACGTATAGGGTCTGACGCCTGCCCGGTGCTGGAAGGTTAAGGGGAGTTGTCAGCTCGCAAGAGCGAAGCTACGAACCGAAGCCCCA
Organism: Deltaproteobacteria bacterium; assembly: GCA_013151775.1. Taxonomy (GTDB): domain Bacteria; phylum Myxococcota_A; class Polyangia; order Polyangiales; family Houyiibacteriaceae; genus JAADHO01. The sequence continues at coordinate 18,557 of JAADHO010000399.1, forward strand.
GTAAACGGCGGCCGTAACTATAACGGTCCTAAGGTAGCGAAATTCCTTGTCGGGTAAGTTCCGACCTGCACGAATGAACGACATCCCTACTGTCTCGGCCAGTGACCCAGCGAAATTGTAATGGCGGTGAAGATACCGTCTACCCGCGGCAAGACGGAAAGACCCCGTGAACCTTCACTGCAACTTGGCAGTGAAGTTCGGGACAGTCTGCGTAGGATAGGTGGGAGGCTGTGAAGCCGGGATTCTGGTCTCGGTGGAGTCAACCTTGAAATACCACCCTGGCTGTTTTGAGCTTCTAACCCAGGCCCGTTATCCGGGTCGGGGACACTGTCTGGTGGGCAGTTTGACTGGGGCGGTCGCCTCCTAAAAAGTAACGGAGGCGCGCGAAGGTTCCCTCAGGCTGATTGGAAACCAGCCGTAGAGTGCAAAGGCATAAGGGAGCTTGACTGTGAGACCGACAGGTCGAGCAGGTGCGAAAGCAGGTCTTAGTGATCCGGTGACTCTGAATGGAAGGGTCATCGCTCAACGGATAAAAGGTACTCCGGGGATAACAGGCTGATCGCGCCTGAGAGTTCATATCGGCGGCGCGGTTTGGCACCTCGATGTCGGCTCATCCCATCCTGGGGCTGGAGCAGGTCCCAAGGGTTTGGCTGTTCGCCAATTAAAGGGGTACGCGAGCTGGGTTTAGAACGTCGTGAGACAGTTCGGTCCCTATCTGCCGTGGGCGCAGGATACTTGAAAGGAGCTGACCATAGTACGAGAGGACCTGGTTGGACGTACCTCTAGTGTTCCGGTTGTCTCGCCAGAGGCATAGCCGGGTAGCTATGTACGGAACGGATAACCGCTGAAAGCATCTAAGCGGGAAGCCGGCCTTGAGATGAGGTATCCCGGACCATTAGGTCCCTAAAGGCCCCTCGAAGACTACGAGGTGATAGGCCGGGTGTGGAAGTGTGGCAACACATGGAGCTGACCGGTACTAATAGGCCGTGAGGCTTGTCCTATTTCTAAGGTGCGGTTCGAAATAGTTTGAGGTCAGGGTTGGACGCAGGAATGGCGTCTGACTGTCCCAGTGGCTCGCCTGAGTGCGAGCCGTGGGAAGTGCAGAAGGCGAGTGAGACTCGCCCTATAGACAAAACGTCGCTTCGTAAATTTCTCCGGTGGCTATATCGGAGGGGCCATACCCGATCCCATCTCGAACTCGGTAGTCAAGCCCTCCAGAGCCGATGGTACTGCAGGGGTAGCCCTGTGGGAGAGTAGGACGCTGCCGGGTCTATGAAACCTCGCTTCGGAAACGGAGCGGGGTTTCTCTTTTTAACCTGCGTGAGTGGCGCGCTGGTGGTCTGCGATGCGGCCGGTGTTCAGGGGAGGTCGAGCGCTCGATTCTCGCTGGCGTCTTGTCATACTGCGGTGTGGTACGTGTCCCCGTCAGCGCGGTTTGCAGGCGCCGTCTCGAGTGGATGTCGCCGGCTCGGGAGGGCGCGTGAGGCGGCGGCGTGTCTTGTGGGCGCTCGGGGTGATCGCCCTGCTGCTCGGCGTGGGTAGCGCCGCCGTAGTGCCTTGGCTGAGAGGTCGAGTGGCGCAGGCGTTGGCCGAGCGCCTGAAGATGCCGTGCGAGGTGGCCTCGGTCGGGTTGGGCTTCTCCGAGTTGACGGTCGAGGGGATCCGCTGTGGCGGCTCGGTGCAGGGCGTTCGGTTGGAGGTGGAGAGCCTGCGCCTGAAGCCGGGCTTGGCGCTCGCTTGGGGCGGATCCTCTGCGCTGAGGTTTGCGGGAGTCACTGGCGTGAGCGTGGATCTGGATACGGATGGATCAGCCTTTCGGTCCTGGCTGGAGCGCCAGCGCGCGAGTCGGCATCGGGCCAGGTCGGCTGGCGCTGGATCGCGTCGGCGCCCCGCGCTGGAGGTCTCGCGGCTTCAGCTGAGGCTTCGGGACGAACACGGGATGCTGGGGATCTTCCAGCTCGCGCACGCGAGCCTGGACGCGGACGGCGCTTTCGTGGCGAACGCCGCCGTGGAGCTTGGCGATTCGGCTGGAGGTGGCGAGCTACGGCTCGACGATGTGTCGGTGCGCGGGACCCTGGGTCAGGGCGCGCGTGGGGCCGCCATCGATGTGGGTGGTGGGTATGTGGTCGCTTCGGCAGGGGAGACGTCGGCGCCGCGGCTGATGGATCGTTGCGCGGCGAGCGCTCGGATCTGGGCGGACTCTGCGCCAGACTCTGCGGCGACAGGGGACGCCGCGGTGGACGCTGGGGGACCAGTCGATGGCGCATGGAGACGGGCGTGGTCATCGCTCCAACGTGGCCACGCGGCGCTGCTCGGCGCACAGCTCAGCCTGGCGAGGTTCGAGATTCGCGTCTATCGGCCCGGGACCGATCGCGTGGTCGTGCGCGAGCTGAGCGCGCGCGCCCGCTTCGAGAGCGACGGACTGCTGCTCGACGGCCACGGTCTGGCGGACACCGGGGGCGCGCTGAACTGGGATCTGCGCCTGGACCCACTCGGAGTGCGTGGAGAGGGCAGCGTGTCGGCGGTCGAGCTACCGCTGGATTTGTTCGCGCCGCTGCTGCCATCCATCCCGCTGACCCACGCGGAGCGCGGGCGTCTCTCGTTGAATCTGCGCCTCGAGCCCGCCGCCGAAGAGGTGGGAATCGAAGGCGATTTGACGGTGCTCAACGCCGAGCTGACCTCGCCTTCCGTGGCCGCCCATCCGGTCAGGGGGCTCGCCTTATCCGCCTCGGGGCGCGCGACCTGGAGTCCCGCCGCGCGTCGGCTCCGACTAGAAGAGGTGCGGCTCACGGAGGGTCGTGCGTCTCTCACCATCAGCGGCTCCCTGGAGGCGCCCGCGGATCACTACGCCGCGGATCTGCGCGTGATCTTGCCTCCCACGTCCTGCGCCGACGCTCTCGGCGCGATCCCGCGGGACCTCTTGGACGACGTGGCCGATTTCTCCCTCGAGGGTCGCATTGCGGCGCGCGTGGTGCTGCGCTTGGACTCACGCGATCTCGAGCACACACGGCTGAGGGTTCACGTGGCCGATGGCTGTCGCTTCACCTCCGTCCCCGCCATCGCGGATCTGCGCCGAGTGGGAGGTCCCTTCGTGCATCGCGCGCTCGAGCCCGATGGCAGCGTGTTCGAGATGACCACTGGCCCTGGTACGGCCGCCTGGACGCCCATCAGGTCCATCAGCCCCTTCTTGGTCTACGCCGTCGTGGCTCATGAAGATGGCGCCTTCTTCCACCACTCCGGCTTCGCTCCTTGGGCCATTCGCGACGCCTTGGTGCGCGACCTGGAGGCGGGTCGCTACGTCACCGGCGCGAGCACCATCAGCATGCAGCTGGCGAAGAACCTCTTCTTGCAGCGTGAGAAGACCCTGGCGCGAAAGGCCCAAGAGGTGATCCTCACCTGGTGGCTCGAGGCGGCGCGCAGCAAGCAGGGGATCCTCGAACTCTATCTCAACCTGATCGAGTACGGCCCGGGCATTTACGGGATCCGCGCGGCATCTCGTCACTACTTCGGTCGTGAGCCGGCTGACCTGAGCGTCGCTGAGGCGGTCTTTCTCGCCTCCATTCTGCCAGCACCGAAGCGCTTTCATGCGCTCTACGTGACGGGCGAGCTCTCCCACTCCATGGCCGCGCGCATGCGCCGGCAGCTCGTGCGCATGGCGGGGCGCGGACAGATCGACGCGGTCGCGCTCGCCGACGGTGAATCCGAGATCGGGCATTTTCGTTTCGCTCGCCCCGGCGTCCCGGTGGAGCACGAGGCGAGCGGGCGCGCGGCCGCCCTCGATTGGGCCACCGACGGGGCGGCCATGGGTGATCCGGACGAGCTCGAGTCATCGGATGACCCGGCGGAAGACGCCGAATATCCGCAAGAATTCGCTCCAGAGTAGGCGGCACGGCGTGACGCTCTGGCGCGCGCCTGGCAACCGAGTAGCCGTCCCGCGGGGCGACAGCCGAGTACAGCGGAGTCCGAAGGCTTGAAGTGTCGGCGCCGCCGGCCTACCGTCCGGGCTCAGAGGCCATGTCTGCTTCACCGCTCTCAGGTGGGCGGGGGAACAACCACGGGCTGGAGGATTCATGCCTAGACGATCACACTTCGCTCTTCTGATGGCTGTCGCGACGATCTTCGCGACCTTCGCTCCCACAGGCGCTGAGGCCCAGCGCCGGCGCCGCCGCGGCGTCCCCATCAACATCGAGTCCACACCCGCCGGGGCGCAGGTCTTCGTGGACTCCGCGGACACGCCCACCATCGGCACGACCCCCATGCGCAGTGTGCGTGTACAGCGCGGGACCCACACGCTGATCTTTCGCCTCGCGAATCACGAGGAGGGCCGACTCTCGATCAACGTGCGCCGACGCCGAGAGACCTTTCGCGTGGTGCTCAACGCCCTCAGCAGGATTCAGGTCAGCGCCACCAACGAGGCGGCTACGGGCGCCGCTGTGCGCGTCGATGGCCAGCCCGTGGGCAACATCCCCTACCAGGGAACGGTTCGCCCAGGTCGCCACCTGATCCAAGTGGGTCGCGAGGGCTACGTCACCTTCAGTCAGTGGGCGACCCTCTCCGGCGGCCAGGTGCTCACGCTGCCCGTGACGCTCACGGCGGAGGCGCCCGAGACGGGCTCGATCCTGGTCGCGGGCGACGTCTCCGGTGCTGCGATCTATGTCGACGGAGCGCCCCATGGCGTCACCCCCAACGTGCTGGAGAGCATTCCGGCGGGGCAACACACTGTGGAGGTGCGTCCCGACGACGCGAGCCTCACGCCCTTCCGCCAGACGGTGCTGGTGATCGCGGGCGAGCGCGTGAACCTGAACCCGAGCTTGCGGCCGGCGCGCGCTGCCGGTGGCAGCCTGCGTGTGATCGTGCGGCCTGTGGGCGCCCTCGTCAGCCTCGACGGGGAGGCGCTCGGAGAGGCGCCCGCCGGACGCGAAGGCATCGCCCCTGGTGAGCACATCATCGAGGCTACGGCGGAGGGTTATCTGCCTGGCCAGCAGCCCGTGACCATCGAGGACGGTCGCCAAAAGGTAGTCTCGATCACGCTTCAGGCTGTGGAACGCGCTCCCGGCCGGATCGTCGTGAACTCCTCGGCCGCGGGCGCGGTCGTGATCGTCGATGGCGAAGAGCGCGGCTCTCCCCCTGTGGTGATCGAGAACGCCACCGCCGGAACCCACGCCATCGCCGTGCGCGCCACTGGTCGGCGTGAGTACCGCACCACCTGCAACGTCGGGCCCGGCAACGACTGCGACATCACCGCTACCCTCGAGGCTGTCGGCACGCCCGTACGCGTCGAGGCGAACGCGCCCAACGCTCGCTTCTTGGTGGACGGTGAAGACGTCGGACCCGTGCCCTGGGAGGGCACCTTGCCCATCGGATCTCACCGCATCGAGGTGCAGGCCGACGGCTATCAGGGCCACGTGGAGCAGGTCGCCCTCCGGGTCAGCGACCAGACCCGCCTGTTCAATATCGCCCTCGTGGGCAATGGGGAGCTGACGCCCGAGCAGCGTGAGGATCAGGTGGCGGATCGACGCCGTCAGCGCCACGACGCCGTCAGCCGCAGCGCGGGCGTGCTGCCCGACAACATGACCGTGCTCGACATCTCCGTGGGCTGGCCCTACCTGGCCGATCTGCGCCTCGGTATCGGCATCCTCGACTTCCTCGAGGCGGGCTTCGGGGTGCGCACCATCGGCGTGCTCACGGAGTTCGAGGGGCGCGTGAAGCTGGGCTGGCGCCCGATTCGCCAGGTCTCCTTGGGTGTCGAGTCGCGCTTCGGCGGAGGCATCGGGCCCTCGCGCGGCGCCGGGCGCCACGAGGGGATCATCGAGGGCGGCGATGTGTCTTGCGATCCCAACCCAACCGTGGGCGCAGCCGCCTCGGGCTGCGTGTCTGCGCCGGATCACCCGACCAACTCGTTCTTCTTCACCCTGCAGGCCATGCTCTCGCTGCACTTCAATCGCGCGGGCGCCTTCTCCCTGTGGGTCGCTGGCGACTTCACCTCGGATCGCTGGGACTACACCCGCAACGATCGCAACTCGCTGCAGCTCAATCCGAGCGGACAGCCCTCGCGCTCCCGTGACAACTTGGCGCGCATGCGCCTCGGTGGCTCCCTCGAGTTCGTGATGAACCGGCATTGGAACGTCTTCGTCATGCTCGACGGCATCCTCGCCGGTGGCGATCGGCGTATCCTCGGAGATATCCTCGGCGCCGGCCTGAGCGACACGCAGCTCTACGGCCGCGTCGGCTTCACCTACAAGTTCGGCCTCGGCGACTGAGGCGGCAGCGATCGGTTCGAGGTCGCTACCAGAGCATCCTGGCACGTTTTGTGCACAAACTCACACATCATGGATGAGGTGAGGACTGTGAACCCCAGGGGCCTCGGCCGCATGCTAGGTGGTGTCGCTCTAGCGGCTGCCTGGCTGTGCCTGCCCTCGGCGCCTGCTGCCGCGGATCCTGGCGCGCCACTGGTCGTTCGCGCATCACCCGACCTCGGCCTCCTCGGTCAGCGTGTGGTCGAGGTCTTGCGTCGTCGCGGCCACCTCGCGCGCCTAGGTGAGACGCCCACGGGCGCCATCCCGGAGGTCTCCTCCGTGGGTGAGATCACGCTCTGGCCCACGGACGCTGGGCTCGAGGTGCGCTTGATCGGTCCCGAGGGGCGCGATCGCGTGGCGCTCCTGCCCTCTCTGGATGCGCGCCACGAGTCTTCGGCGCGGGTCGCCGTGCTGGCCCTCGAGGCGCTGCTCGACGCGCCCTTGCCCACGCTGGCGGCCACCTACGACCCCGACGCGCCGGCCTACGCGCTGCGCTACCCCGAGTTCGCGCCCGGCGGGGCGCTCTATGGGCGTCACGAGACCCCTCCCGTGGTGATGCCCATGGTGATCCTACGCTTCATGTTGGGTTACTCGTCCGCGACGGGCGGCCTGCTCGTCGGCCCCGGCGCGGGCCTCGGGATCTGCGCCTACGGGCACTGCCTGCTGCTCGAGGCGGGCCTGTCGCTCCTCCCCGAAGATCGCCTGGCCAACGGTGAGCGCTATCGCTTCCGATCCGTGGATACGGGCATCCGTCTGCTCTTGCGCGTGTGGCAGGGCGACATCTTCGGTGTGCACACGGGCTTCGGTTTCCTCAGTCGGGTCGGTGAGGCCTTCGCCCTCGACCGCGGCGAGCGGCGAGTCGCTAGCGATCTCGGCGTGCGCACCACGCTGGAGGTCTCCGCCCGCGTCTCCGGGCCTTTCGAATTCGTGCTCGAGGGAGGTGTGGACGCCGCCATCACCCGAGCGACCTTCTTGCGGGCGGCGCAGCGCGTCTACCTCGAGGATCGTGTGCGCCCCTGGGTGGTCTTCGGAGTTCGCTTGCGGCCACGCATGGGATTGGAAAATTGACCTCTCCGGGTCGACTCCTGAACGTGCAAGTCCCAACCATGCATCTGGTCGAGGATATCCCCGAGAGCCCTGAGCAGGAGCGTGAGCTTCTGCTCTCCGCCTCCGCCGGGGACGAGCTGGCGAGCCGCACGCTCTTTCGCACACACGTCGGGCGCGTGCATCGGCGGGTGTCGCGCATCCTCGGCAGCAACGATCCAGACGTGGAGGACGTGGTCCAGCGCGTCTTCCTCGCGGCCCTCGACTCGGCGCCGCGCTTCGCCTGCCGCTCGAGCCTCGGCACCTGGTTGCTCGGCATCGCGACCCGCAAGGCGCTGGACGAGGCGCGCGCGCGCAAGCGTCGGCAGCGTTTTCGTACGCTGAAGCAGCGCGTCGGTCTCGGTCGCCCTGCGTCTCGCCCCGACGTGCGCCATGGCGCGCTCAGTCAGGCGGAGCGCTTGCTCGCAGAGCTCAGCGTCGAGCAGCGCACGGTCTTCCTGCTGCACGCCGTCGAGGGACACACCTTCGCGGAGATCCGCGAGCTCACGGGCGTGGGCATCTCGACGCTCCACGCGCGCCTGAAGGCCGCGAGGCGCCGGCTCGACGCGTTGAACCTGGAGGATCCGCGATGACTCAGCGGAAGCCGAGCGAACGCCTGGCCGAGAGCTTGAGGCAGGATCCGCCGCAGCTCGATGATGTGGCGCGCGTGCGCATGGAGCGGGCGTTCCTCGGGGCGCGTCGCGGCGAGGCTGGGAGGCCGCGGCGCAGCTCGCGGCGCGTGTCCGCCTTCGCTTGGGGGGTGGGCATCGGCTTGGCCGCGGCGGCGGCGTTCGTTCTGCTGCGTGCGCCGGCCTCGAGCGAGTCCTCGCTGGCGCTCGCGCCGGAGCAGCCGGCTTCGTCCGCTCGCCTCGAGC
>JAADHO010000021.1 GCA_013151775.1 Deltaproteobacteria bacterium
CGGCTGCTCGAGGGGGAGCCAGTCATGCAAGCGCTCTCAACCTCGGGCAAATGAATCGACTCCATTTGCGCTTTGCACCCGGAGCGGCTGAACAGCTGAATGTGGCAGCGGAATGGTGGAAACAGAATCGACCAGCCGCGGCCGACCTCTTCACAGCCGAGTTCAGAGCGGCGGCTGAGCTATTGTGTGAGGTGCCGGCCGTCGGCGCGATCTATCCCAATGACGAATTGAGGGACGTGCGCCGCTACCTGATGCGAAAGACCCGTTTCCACATCTACTACGTCGTGGACGCGAACGCGCTGATCATCGCTGCCGTGTGGAGCGCGGTGAGAGGCCACGGGCCCTTCGCGCCATCTGCATCGGGTTGAGTCGCGACGTCCGAGCCCCCGCCCCCTGGCTCCCACGTGACGCGCAGCGTAGGTTCGGGCCTCACCGCGGACCACCGACGAGGCTCGATGATCGACAAGAAGCTGCGCTTTTACTCCTACAACGTGAATGGCCTCAGGGCCTGCACCAGGAAAGGTTTCCGCGAGTGGCTGAAGACGAGCCGCGCGGATCTGGTGGGGCTGCAGGAGGTGCGCGCCAAGCCTGAGCAGCTCGAGGACGATGTGCGCGATCCCAAGCGCTGGCACACGCACTTCGTGCCGGCGGAGCGCCCGGGCTACAGCGGCGTCGGGCTCTACTCACGCGAGCCGGCGGACGAGCTCGAGACTTCCTTGGGCGAAGAGCGCTTCGACTCCGAGGGCCGCCTCGTGTTCGCGCGCTTTGGCCCACTCTTGATCGTCAACGGCTACTTCCCCAACGGCTCAGGCAAGAACCGAGACAACTCCCGCGTGCCCTACAAGCTCGACTTCTATCGCGCCCTCTTCGAGAAGCTCGAGGCGGAGCGCGCAGCCGGCGGGCGCATCCTGGTGATGGGCGACTTCAACACCGCCCACGAGGCACGCGACCTGGCGCGACCCAAGGCCAACGAGAAGACGAGCGGCTTCTTGCCTGAAGAGCGCGCGGAGCTCGGGCGCTGGCTCGACAGCGGCTGGACCGACACCTTCCGCCACTTCGAGGAGGGCACGGGCCACTACTCGTGGTGGAGCCAACGCTTCGGTGTGCGCGCCAAGAACATCGGCTGGCGCATCGACTACATCCTCGCGTCGCCCGGCGCCATGGAGTACGTGCGCGGCGCGCGGATCCACCCCACGGTGATGTGCTCCGACCACTGCCCGATCAGCGTCGACCTCGACCCGGCCATCCGCACTTGAGGCTCCACGGACTCACCACAGCTCAGGTGCTGCTCGACATCTGACTCGTCCGGGCTCAGCCACCCCTCGCGTACGCGTCCACCAGCGCGATCCCCGTCCTGACACTAGGAGCGGCGTTCTCGACATAGATCGGGACCTGCACGGCCCATGAGATGCGTACCGCCTCGAACAGCAGCGCGTGGAGGAAGCTCTGGGTGCAGACGTCCATGTGCCGAAAATCGAGGGCCACAGCTTCGCGAGCGAAGAGCCTCTTCTGGAGTTGATCTCGCGATACGAGCGCCGCCTGCTCCACGTCCTCGGCGATGGTTCGGACCAGGTAGCTGAACGTTCCGTCCGGCGGCGGCTCGAAACGAACCCAGGCCGAGGTATTGCGCTCCGGCGTACGCTGCTGAGCCTTCGCGCTGATGGTCTCGATCAGCGCCGCATGATCCTTCACTTCGTCCAAGGGAAACTCAAAGGTGACCAAGGTCCCCGGAAAGCTACGTTGGCGAAGAAACGACAGACGTCGTTGCTCATAGCCTGCGCCGCCGCGAAGCAGCAGCGCCGCCCCGCGACTCGCGACCAGAAGCCGCCCCGTAGTCAGCTTCGCCATCTCGGAGATGAAGAACAAGCCCATGCCCGCGTTGAAGGCGGAGCCCGTGCGCCCGGGCCCAAAGGACCCGGAGACGTGTGGTTGAAGCGCTTTCACCAGGGCGGCCTCGGCATCCGAGAGATCAGGATAGGTCGCGCCCAACGCTTCCAAGACGCCCATCCCTGCGTCTGCCACGACCACCTGCACGGCGCTCCTCTCGTATCCGCGGAAGCCAGCGTCCATACGTTGCGCGGCCACGACGCACCCGAGCGGGTCGCCTGAATGCTGCACCGCGTTCCGCATCAACTCGACCAGCACGTAGATCAAGCTGCGCAGAGTCTCATCTTCCTCCTCTTCCGGGAGGAGCATTCTCGCGATCTCACGCGCGATCCCCTCGACGACGTCTATTGCCATGACTCGTCGCAACCCGACGGTCTGGCCGGCCTCTCCTGAAAGCCCGCCCTGACCGGCCACGACCTCGTCGAAGCCTACGGCGTGGGCGAAACGCATCGCCGCTCGATCGCCGCCGCCAGATAGCCGAAGCTCATCGCCTCCGTTCTTCCTCGCCAGGACCGCGAGCCCCGCCAAAGCCCACACCTCCGCGACCGAGACTTCATCCAGGTTGGCCTCGCCTGTCGCGACGGCGTGCTCCAACCAAGCCAGAAACGACCGAGGAGCATGCAGCCGAAAGCGTTCGGGTCGATGCATAGCTCTGCTGTCTATCGCGAAGGATCCTCCGCGGCCAGCGGAGTGGGCAGAAACACGTTGGCACAAGCATTTGCATCCCGCGCGGAGGACGGCGGCTGGCCTCGAGGTCGCGCGCGTCGTAGCTTCGGCGCCTCGACGCGCTCCATGCGCGGCGTCGACCTCGACCCGGCCATCCGCACTTGAAGCTCCACGGACTCACTTCGGGCCTCGCGCCCTCCCAACTACAGGCCCTCGAGCGCCTGTATCAGCGGCACGTGCCCTTCGACGCGCTGACCACGCCGGAGCTCAGCCGCACCATGGCCGAGGCGACCGCGCGCACCGGTCGACAGGTAGGCGTGCTGGTCGATCGCGACGGGCGCGTGAACCACGTGATCGTCGGCGACGCCACCCACATCGATCTGCCCGACGTGGGTCGGCTGCGCGCCGCGGGAGGCCGCCTGCGCGGGCTACGCCTGCTGCACACGCATCTTCACAACGAGCCGCTGACGCGGGATGACTTGGTCGATCTGACCCTGCTGCGCCTCGACATGGTCGCGGCCTTCTGCCTCGCGCCGAGCGGCCTCTTCCGCCAGGTCTACTACGGCCACAACGTGCCCCTCGACCCGAGCGGCGAGGGCGAGCCCTACGCGGTCTACGGGCCGATCGCTCACGACCAACTCGACGTGAACCCCAAGCGCATCGTGGAGGCGCTCGAGCAGGAGTTCACGCGCGCCGCCAAGGCGCACCGCACGAAAGCCAAGGACGGTCGCGCCATGCTCGTGCACGTGTGCGACAAGCGCGACGCGGCCAAGGCGGAGGACTCCCTGAGGGAGCTGTCGGAGCTCGCGCGCACCGCCGGGGTCGAGGTCGCGGACCGCGTACTTCAGGTGCGCCACCGCGTCGATCCCAAGTACGTGCTCGGCCGCGGCAAGCTCGAGGAGGTCGTGATCCGCGCCATGCAGCGCGACGTGGAGGTGCTGATCTTCGACCGGAATCTCTCACCCGCCCAGGCCGCGGCCATCGCCAAGATGACGGACCTCAAGGTGCTCGACCGCACGCAGCTGATCCTCGACATCTTCGCGCAGCGTGCCGAGAGCCGAGACGGCAAGCTCTCCGTGGAGCTCGCGCAGACCAAGTATCTGCTGCCGCGCCTCGGCGCCAAAGACGACGCTCTGTCTCGTCTGAGCGGCGGCATCGGCGGACGCGGACCCGGCGAGACCAAGATCGAGGTGGGCAAGCGCCGCGCGAACGACCGCATCACCAAGCTCAAGCGCGACCTCGCCAAGCTCGCCGGTCAACGCAAACAGCGGCGACGGCGGCGGCAGAAGAGTCGCGCACCGATCGTGGCCTTGGTCGGCTACACCAACGCCGGCAAGAGCACGCTCTTGAATCAGCTCACCGGCAGCGACGTGCTCGCCGAGGACGCCCTCTTCGCGACCTTGGACACGCGCTCGCGCAGGCTCTACCTGCCGTCGGCGCGCGAGGCGGTCGTCACGGACACCGTCGGCTTCATTCGCGAGCTGCCCAAGGATCTCTTCGACGCCTTCCGCTCCACGTTCGAAGAGGCCGAAGACGCCGACCTCTTGCTCCACTGCGTGGACGCGTCGGATCCGAGTCACGCCGAGCAGATTCGGACCAGTGAGCGGCTCCTGCTCGACCTCGGCCTCGAGCACATTCCGCGCCTGATGGTGTTCACCAAGGCCGACCGCCTCGATGGGGGGCGCGCCGAGGCCCTCGCCGCGGGCCACGGTGGTGTCGCCCTGAACGCCCTCGACCGCGCCTGCCGCCCTGACCTGCTCGCGCGCATGGACTCGATGCTGCCGGGCTGACTCGCGGACGCGAAGCGCCTAGGGGTACTCGCGCACGCCCAGGTCGAAGCCGCCACTACGGAGCGCGTTGATCATATCGTGATCGATGGGCGCGTAGTCCGGCGGCGGCACGTCGAAGAGCAGGTCGTCGGCTCCCGCGTTGATGGCGGGGCTGTCCGATTGCAAGCTGAAGTCGAGCCCGCTTGGATCGGTGAACTTGGGATCCTGATCGAGGATATTCGTCGCTGTGTCCACGCCGGTGGCGTCGATGGTCGAGGAGCCCATGTCGAAAAAGAGGTTGTCGCTGATTCGACTATTCTCTGGACTATTGTCGTCGATGTACACGCTGTTACGACCATCGAGCGGTTCGGACGAATTCATCACTACGATATTGTTTCGGAATTCTGTGCTCAGGATTCCGCTCCCGACGGAGAAAGCAACATACGCAGAATTGTACAGAACATTGTTGTAAAAGCGCGTGTCCGCAGTATTGGCGATTACGGTCGGAGCCCAGCCGATGTTATCGGTATCCGTCCGATCGAGTGTCCCACAGTTCATGAACAAGTTGTTGTAGACGAATGTGGGCTCCGGAGCTGGCTCAGGCGGGTCGTAGCTCAGGTCGTAGACGTTGATCGCCACAGCACGCTGGGGACTACAGTCGACAATATTATTGAACACAAAATGCGCCTTGAGGATTTGCGTACCCGGATCACATCGGTTTTCCTGATGATTGATGGATAGCACGGGTCCACGACCGAAGTCATTGTCGTACACGTAGTTCCACCCGAGATGATTTCCTACGATATCGGCACATCCGCTAAAATACGTGGCATGGTCGAAGCGGCTCTTGCTACGTCCACCATGAATGGCGTTGCCCAATATCTTGTTTCCGCTGCCACCCGTGACGAGCGTTCCGGTCCCGGAGCCGTATTGATCTTTCAGACCAATAAGATCGTTTCCGATGAATCGATGATAGCTCGCCAAGCTCGCGGCCATCCACTCGGAGTCGATTTGAAAACCAGAGAAGACCATGTATTCGTTGCCGAACTTGATGCCGGTCCTGAAGTTCACGTTGTAGGACGCCACAAAGATCCGAGGCGTATCCCCCGGATACGCGAGCATCGCGATCGGACGACCTGCCTCACCGCTGGGCTCCGAGTTGCGGATCCACAACACCGAGTTTCCGCCATTCGCTCGGGAGTCGTAAGTCCCGGCACGGAAGTAGTAGAGGTCCCCAGGCTGCATGCCTGCGACGAAGCCGCTGCCGCCCGACGCTTGGGTGTAGACGAAGGGGTCAGAGAGCGACCCCGTGCCGTCCGCACCAGACGCGGCCACGAAGAAGATGCGGCCGCTTCGAATCGTAAACGGCAAGGGGGCGGAGGTCTTGTCACCGACGGTCACCGTGATCTCCGTCGGTCCGTCGCCCATCGCGCTCCCGAGCCAAAACGTGATCCGACTCCAAAAGGGCGTTGGCCAGGCCTCTCCCCACACTTGGTAGTCCGAATCGGATTCGAGACGTTGGCCACCCACGGTGACATAGCTGTCGCCGCGAGCCGTGCCCAAGCCGTGTCCCCAGATGGTCACGGCGACGCCCTTGGTGGACGAACCGCCCCAGCCGGTGCTCGGGCCCGACTCGATGTCCGAGAACAGAAGTGTGGGCTGCCCCGGTTGGAAGGTGCCCGCGTCTCGTGCAGCTCCGTCCCGGCCGCCTGCGTCTCGGGCAGCACCGTCTCGAACTGCGGCATCGCTCCCGCTGCCATCCGCAGAGCCCGAATCGTCGACGGCGCCGGAGTCCGTAGCCGAACCTGAGTCAGCGGGCGCGGCGTTTCCCCCACCGCATGCCATGCTCGTGAGACAGATGGCGCCGAGGCCGACGGTGATCACCTGCAGCCAAGGTGTCCTGGAGTGGAGTGGTCGATAGCTGAGTCGCATGATGATCGTCCGTGTGGGTGGTCGCGGGCTTGGTCCGAGCGCGCTCAGGCTAGACGACATGGCGCATCAGCTGTAGCTAAACTCGCCTATATCCCTCCAATCTCCGGCTCCGCACCAGCCTCGTGAAGCGGCTGTATGCGGGACTGGGCTGAATACCTGCTACGGTCCGGCATGTGTGGATCGACTGTGAGGCGCCTATGAAGCGTTGGGTGTTGGCTGGTATGTTAGCCGCGAGCGCCGGCTGTGGTGGCGCCACGACGGACGCTGGCGCAGACGCCACGACGGACGCTGGCGCAGACGCCATGACGGACGCCGAGGTCGACGCGGGGCCGCCCTGCTCACCCGCCGCAGGCGATGAGCCCGCCGCGGGGCGGTGGGCGCTGAGCATGTTCCACTTCAACATCCAATACGTGGCTGGCGGTCTGCGCGGCTTCATGCCGGGGCGCCTCGAGAGTCACTTCGACTTCGACGAGGCGGAGACGGAGGATCTGATCATCCGCGAGAGCTACCTGCCGCTGCTCGACATCCTCGAAGCCCACCCGACGTTTCAGCTCACCATCGAGATGCAGGGTCGCATGATCGAGATCCTCGACGAGCGCTTCCCCGCGGATCTCGCGCGCACCAAGGCGTTGGTCGACTCGCGGCAACTCGAGCTCGTGTCGTTTCACTACAGCGACCAGCTCCTGGTCGCCTACCCCAAGCACCACCTCGCGCGCTCCCTCGCCATGACGCGCGCGGCGGCGGCGAACGTCGAGCTCACGCTCAGCGGTAGCGTCTTCACGCAGGAGGGCTTCTTCGGCGAGGGCGTGCTCGACCTAATGCGAGAGAGCGGGCTGGGACCGGCCGTCGTCGGACACAACCTGGTCGAGTATCAGCGCGCCGATCTGGGCGCGCCGGCGGCCTACGATCGCGAGGGCATGGCCTTGCTGCTCCCGAGCCGCGGCGCGCCTTCGAGCTCCGGCGCGGAGCTGCGCTGGACCTATTTCGACGACGGCGAACTCTTGGCCGTGGGCGCGGCTCCCTATGTCGGCGACTTCTTTCAGCAGAACCAGAGCCTGATCGACGCCTATGTGGCGCGCCTCTCCTGCCTCGAGGCGGAGGGTTTTCACATCGGGCGCATCGACGACTACGTGGCCGCGCTGGAGACCGCGGGCGTGACCCGCGCGCCTCTGGACGAGATCCTCGACGGCGACTGGCAGCCGGACGACACGGACAACGTGCTGCGCTGGATGGGCGTCCTCGGCGGCTTCCAAGACGACCACGATCAAGACGTGCTCGTCGGCAACCACCGCGCGGGCTTCTTGCTCGACGCGGCCGAGACCCTCCTCGCCAACGCAGGCGCGGACGCTCTCGCGGACGGTCGCGCGCGACTCGACGCAGCCTGGCGCGAGCTGATGTTCGCCGAGGTCAGCGACTCGACCGGCTGGAATCCGTGGCGAGGCGAGGTCGACTACTCGCTGAATCACGCGGAGCAGGCGCGCACTTTGGCCAGCGCCGTGATTCAAGAACAGCTCAGCGCGCTCAGCTGGGTGGCCGCGGATGTGAATCCCGCGACCGGCACCGCGGCGGAGGCGAGCGTCCCGAGCCCCGAGTCGTTCACCCCGGTCACCGCACCCCCGGTGGAGGTGACGGCGGACGCCCCCGACCGCGACGTGACCATGACCTGGTCGCAACGCGCAGACGGCGTCTACGTGCTCGACCTGACCGTCTCCGCGCCGAGCAGCACGCCACGACATCGCGACGACGCGCCCCTTACCCTCCACTTCCCGAACACGAGCGGCCGCATTCGCTACACGCCCGCCCTGACCGACCGCGTCACGGATCTGCCCCTCACGGACTTCCGCTTCGACCACATCTGGCTGCCCGCACAGAACGGCCTCTTCGGCGTCGACGGAGGCTTCATGGTGATGGACGAGGCCGTCTCCCATCTGGCCGTCGGCTTCTTCGCCGCGGGCGGCGTGCAGCTCTATGACAGCAGCCTGCCGGACGACGCGCCGACCCATATGCGCCTACTCTTCACGGACGGGGACACAGGCGCGGCGCTCGCGTTGGCGGAGACCACCAACGCGCTGCGTCTCGTGACCATCTGCGCCGCAGACGCGAGCTGCGGACTGCCCGCGCGCTGAAGAATCGACCGCGAGCTCCGATGCCCCGCGTCACGCCGACTTCTCGCTTCACCCATGGAACGCGCATCGCGCTGGCGGCGCTGGCTTGCTGCGCCGGCACCGCCTAGCGCCGCCGCGCAGACCCGGCCGACGTTCTTCGACGAGCCCTCGGAGATCCGCGTCATCGGTCGCGCGAGCGCCGCGCACGCACCACTGCCGCTGGTCGTCTTCCTCGCCGCGACCGGCGGCACCTCCGCGGAGATGTTCACGCGCATGCATCAGGCCGTGCCCTTCGAGCGCTACGTCGCCCTGCTGCCTCCCGGGCGCCCGGCGCGAGCGGACTACCTGCCCCGCTTCCGCGACTTCGTGGACTGGATGGAAGAGCGGATCCTGCCTGATCTCGAGCGGGCGCGCGCGCAGCATACCGTCGACCCCGAACGCATCTACCTCGTCGGCTTCTCCCTCGGCGGTGACACGAGCTGGGCGCTGCTCGCCCGGCGCCCCGACCTCTTCCGCGGCGCCGTGGTAATGGGGAGCCGCTCAGGCGCACGGGTGCCTTCCCGCAAGCTCCGTCTGATGCGCGAGCGAGGCGTGCGCGTGGCCTTCGCCATCGGCCGCGAAGACCGGGCCGTGCGCGTCAGCGGCATCCAGCGCGCGCATCGGCGCATGCTCGAGGCCGGCGTCCCCACGCGCCTCGATCTCTATCCCGGCGAGCACGTGCCTCCCCCAGATCCCGAAATGCTCGCGGCACTCTTCCGCTTCGTGATGATCGGCTCGCCGTGAGGAATGCATGATCCGACTTGGGGCGTCGGCCGTAACATCGGAGGACGCGCGGTCATATGCTGCGTGGACGACTGGAGGTCATCGAATGTCTCGCCCCTTCGTGCTCGCGCTGAGCGCTCTCCTGATGCTGGGAAGTTGCGGCAGCCAAGCCGGATTCGCTCAAGACTCGGCGCGTTCTCCGAGCACACGACGCGCCCCTCCTCCCACCTCCGGTCGCGCCGTCGCCGTCTTCGCCGGTGGCTGCTTCTGGTGCATGGAGGGCCCCTTCGAGGCGCTCGAGGGCGTGAGCGCGGTGCTCTCGGGCTACTCGGGAGGTCAGCTCGAGGGCCCGAGCTACCAGGAGGTCTCCTCGGGCCGCACGCGCCACCTCGAGGCCGTGCACGTGAGCTACGACCCGAGCCGCGTGAGCTATCAGCGCCTGCTCGAGGTCTATTGGCACAACGTGGATCCGACACAGGATGACGGACAATTCTGCGACCACGGCCGGCAGTACCGAACCGCGATCTTCGTCCAGAACGCAGCGGAGCGGCGGCTGGCCGAGGCGAGCAAGGCGCACATGGCGGAGGCGCTCGGGCGACCCATCAACACGGAGATTCGCGCCGACGCGCCCTTCTGGATCGCAGAGGCCTACCATCAGGACTACCACCGCACACACCCGACGAGCTACCACCGCTACCGCACGGGCTGCGGCCGTGATGCGCGGCTACGCGAGCTCTGGGGCGCGAGCGCTGGGCACTGAAGGCTCATGTATCAGAGTGAGGGCTGGGGTTCGAAGTCGAGGGAGGCTGCGTTGATGCAGTAGCGCTGCCCCGTGGGCAGAGGTCCGTCGGGGAAGATGTGTCCGAGGTGGCCGCCACAGCGCGCGCAGTGAACCTCGGTGCGGAGCGTGCCGAGGGAGCTGTCGCTGCGAGTCGCTACGCGGCCGGGGGCGACGGGTCGCGTGTAGCTCGGCCAGCCCGTATGGGAGTCGAATTTGTCGGTCGACGTGAAGAGCGGCGCGCCACAACCGGCGCAGCGGTAGAGACCGGGCGCGTGGTTGGCGTGGAAGGCGCCCGAGTAGGCTCGCTCCGTGCCCTCTTCGCGCAGCACGTGAAACTCGGTGGGCGTCAATCGCCCGCGCCACTGCCGAGCACTGAACGCAACTCTGTCGCCGACAGGGGGATCGACGAAGCGCTCGGGGCGCTCCCGTGTGGCCGTGTTGGCGGAAGCCATGGCGCCAGAGTCTTGAGCATCGGCCGCGGGATCCGGGGAGAGCGCGAGGGCGACGAGAGCGAGGAAGGCGACGGCGAAGAGGAGGGCGAGCAACGTGCGCATGACTCCGTCTTAGGGCGTAGCGACTGCTGCCGTAAGCTGCGATTTCGGCGACGAGCAACCCACACGGAGGGTGACTCGGCCATCAAGGCAAACTCCGACGAGCTGCCTTGCGACCGGATCATTCGCGCCACGCTCGGGATGCCCGCCTCCGGCGCGCTACGCCTTCTCCAGCGCGGCGAGCAGAGCGTCGACCAGCCAGTGGAGGTGCGCTCGGCGCTCGGCGATGCCTTCGGCGCTCAGGGGGTCCGTTCCCCACGCGGGCGCGAGCGCCTCGGCGTAGGTGAAGTGGTTGATCACGGACGCCGAGAAGGTGAGGAAGAACTGGCGCGCAGCCAGCGGGCCCGTGGCGGGGACGAGGTCGCCGAGGGCCTGTTCGATGAAGCGCTGCAAGCCTGCGAGGTTCTCACCGATGAGCGTGAGGGCGGGTCCGCGTGAGGCCACCTGCTGCTGGACGAAGCGCGGGAAATTCTGATGCGTGGCGATGAAGTCCACGTAGCCGTCCATCAGGCGATGCAGGCGCTCGGCGACCGTGCCGTCTTCTGCCAGGGCGTCGCGCAGGGCCTGCTCGTGCGCCGCGTAGTAGCGCGCCATGACGCGCTCGAAGAGGGCCTCCTTGTTGTCGAAGTAGTAGAAGACGAGGGCCTTGTTCACGCCCGCGGCCTCGGCCACGTCGCGCACGCTGATGGCGTCGTAGCCCTGCTCACCAAAGAGCGCGTCGGCCGCCGTGAGGATCTGATTCGCCCGCACCGACTCGTCTCGCTTCTTCGCCCGTCGTCTCGCCATCCAGGCTCCTTAGCACGTCTCGAGGACAAAGTTGACCGTTGGGTTTGACCGAACGGTTAACATATGCCATCAAGGAGCTGTGGGCGCCACGGGGGCAGTCCGAAATCGCCGGAGAAGACCATGGGAATCGTCGCCAAGCTCGAGAGAAAACACCACATCACAGGGGGAGCCATCCTCTCCCGCATGCTCGGCGCCGAGGGCGTCACCAAGGCCTTCGGCATCATCGACGGCACCTACCTCGCCCTCAACGTCAGCCTCGAAGGCAGCGGCATCGATCTCATCGGCCCGCGCCACGAGGCCTGCGCCCTGCACATGGCGGGCGCCTACGCACGCATGACGGGCGGCCTCGGCGTGGCCATCGCGAGCAACGGTCCCGGGGTCGCGAACGCCCTCTCGGGCGTCGCCGTGGAGCAGACGGAAGGCAACCGCGTGCTCTTGATCACCTCGTGTCGACGCCAAGGCATCGTCTACCCGGATCGGGGCGGCGCGTTTCAGGCCTTCGATCAGGTGGGCGTGATCGGCAAGATGAGCAAATGGAGTTGCGCCGTGCCGTCGGTGGACCGCTTGGCCGAACTGACTCGCCGCGCCCTGCGCGTCTGCTTCACCGGTCGCCCCGGCGTCGTGCATCTCGACGTGCCCGAGAGCGTGATGAACACCAAGGTGGAGGAGAATCCGAGCTGGTTCCGCGCTCCCGATCAGTACCGCATGCTCGAAGCGCTGACGCCCACGACGCGTCAGGTCGGGCGCGCCCTCGACATGCTCGCCTCGGCCAAGCGCCCCATCCTGCACGCGGGCACGGGCATCATGCACGCCGGCGCCTATGCGGAGTTGAAGCAGGTAGCGGAGCTCTTCCACGCCCCCGTGAGCACCTCCTGGGGTGCCCGCGCGGCCATGGACGAACGCCACGAACTGAGCATCCCCATGCCCTACGTCGACGCCCTGAAACAAGCGCGCGTCGAGTCGGATTGCGTGCTCGTGCTCGGCTCGCGCCTGGGGGAGACCGACTTCTGGGGCAAGGCCCCTTACTGGGCGAAGCCCGAAGAGCAGCAGCTGATTCAGGTAGACCTCGAGCTGGAGCAGTTGGGCAATAACAGGCCGGTGGACCTGGCCGTGCAGGCGGACGTGAAGGAGTTCCTGCGTCAGCTCGCGGCCATGGCACGCACCCGCAACACGGGCGCCACGGACGCGCGCAAGAAGTGGGTGAAGGGCCTGAACAAGGCCTGCGCGAGCCGTCGCAAGAAGCTCGACAAGTGGCTCGACAAGACGGACGTGCCGATGCACCCGGCGCATGTCGCCCACACCTGCGACCAAGTCTTCGACGACGACGCCGTGATGGTGGTGGACGGAGGCAACACCAGCATCTGGGCCCACTTCTTCCACCAAGTGCGCACGCCCAACACCGTGCTCGGCACGGCCAAGATGGGCATGCTCGGCGCGGGCATTCCGCAGGCCCTCGCCGCCAAGGTCGCGCGCCCCGACAAGCAGGTCGTGTGCGTGATCGGCGACGGCGCCATGGGCTTTCACCCGCAAGAGATCGAGACCGCCGTGCGCTGCGGCCTGAACGTCATCTACATCGTGCTCTGTGACAAGCAGTGGGGCATGGTGAAGATGACGCAGCAGTTCGCCCTGAAGCCGGTGAAGACGTTGATCAAGAAGAGTCTCAGCCCGGAGGAGACGACCAACACGGAGCTGAACGAGATCGAGTTCGACCAGCTCGCGCGCTCCATGGGCGCTCACGGCGAGCGCGTGGCGGACTCTGCGGGGCTGCGCGGCGCCATCGAGCGCTGCATGGCCTCGGGCAAGCCGAGCGTGATCCACGTCGACGTGGACCGCGTGGCGCATCTCTGGGCGCCCAACCTGCGCACCTTCAAGGAGATGCATCAGGAGCCGAAGGGGTGAGCGTCGAGGACGCAGCCGCGGACGGGACGCGCGCACTGCGAGTGCTCGTCACGGGCGCCTCGGGCTTCGTCGGGAGGCGCGTGGTGGCGGCGCTCGCGAAGACGCCTGGCGCGGAGGTCATCGCCACGGATCTACGCGTGCCCGCCGTGCGCGACCGCCTCGAGAGCGTCGACTACCGCCGCCTCGACATCTGCGAGCCGGGCATCGGCGCGCTCTTCGCTGAGCTTCGCGTGGACGTGGTCGTGCACCTCGCGGCCATCGTCACGCCGGGGCCGCACATGACGCGCGAGATGCAGCGGCGCGTCGACGTGGACGGCACACGCGCCGTGCTCGACGCCTGTCTGGAGGCGGGCGTCGAACGCTTCGTCTACACCAGCAGCGGCGCCGCCTATGGCTACCACGCCGACGCCTCGCCTCTGCTCGAGGAGGACGACCCGCTGCGCGGCAACGACGTCTTCGCCTACGCGTGTCACAAGCGCGAGGTGGAGGAGCTGCTCGCCGAGTATCGCGAGGATCATCCCGAACTCGCGCAGGTGATCTTCCGCGTCTCCACCGTGCTCGGGCCGGAGGTCGACAACCAGATCACAGCCATGTTCGAGCGCCCCGTGGTGATGGGTCTGAAGGGCTCGGAGACTCCCTTCTGCTTCGTCGCCGCGGAGGACGTGGCCGCCTGCATCGTCGAGGGCGCGCTCGGCGGCGAGCCCGGCGTCTACAACCTGACGGGAGACGGAGTGATGACGCTGCGCGAGATCGCCGCGCGCATGGGGAGACGCTACGTGGCGCTGCCGGAGGCGGTCGTTCGAGGCGCCCTGAGGGCGCTGACCAAGTTCGGCCTCAGCCCCTACGGACCGGAGCAGACGCTCTTCCTGAAGTACCGCCCCGTGTTGAGCAACGAGCGGCTGAAGAGGGTCTTCGGCTACCGCCCGCGGCAGAACACGAGGCAGGCCTTCGAGCGCTACCGGGCGTCACGCGCGCTCGAACAAGAGCATGGCTAGAGGTCGCGAGCGAAAATTCGACCGAAAGGTCGTGGTGCTCAGCGGGGCCGCCGGTGGTATCGGCTCTGCGCTCGCCTTCCGCTTCGGTGCGGCGGGGGCGCGCTTGGTCTTGCTCGACCTGAACGAGGAGGCTCTGGCGAAGCTCGCGGAGCGCCTGCGTGTACGCGGCGTGGAGTGCGTGACGTCCGTCTGCGACGTGCGCTCGGAGGACGCCTGCGAGGCGGCCTTCCGGGTGGCCGAGGATCGCTTCGGCGGCGTGGACGTGGTGATCGCCAACGCCGGCATCAGCCACCGCAGCCTCTTCGAAGACACGTCCCCCGAGGTGCTGCGCCGGGTGATGGACGTGAACTTCTTCGGCGCCGTGAACCTGGTGCGTGCGTGCCTCGCGTC
This sequence comes from Deltaproteobacteria bacterium, assembly GCA_013151775.1. Taxonomy (GTDB): domain Bacteria; phylum Myxococcota_A; class Polyangia; order Polyangiales; family Houyiibacteriaceae; genus JAADHO01. The sequence goes on from JAADHO010000021.1 coordinate 14,524, forward strand.
CGTGCGCGCGCGTCGCGGGCAGCTGGTCGCGATCTCGAGCGTCGCCGGTTTCGCGCCCTTGGTGGGCCGCACGGGCTACGCCGCCTCCAAGCACGCGCTCCACGGCTTCTTCGGCTCACTGCGCGCTGAGCTCGCCGGGTCGGGCGTGGACGTGATGTTGGTCTGCCCCGCCTTCACGGACACGCCGCTAGCGCAGAACGCGCTCGGCGGCGATGGACGCGCCGTGGGTGACGCGGGCCGCGAGATGGCCGGCGGCGCCATGACCCCCGAGCACGTCGCAAAGAGCGTGCTACGCGCGGCCCAAAGCCGTCGTCGCCTGGTGCCCATCGCGCCCATCGCCCACGCGTCGTTGTGGCTCGCGCGCCTCGCGCCGCGGCTCTACGAACGCGCCATGTTGGCGAAGCAGGGCGGCGAGTTTCGGGGTTGACGTGGGTGAGCAAGAAGGACGGCCGGGGCCGCAACGCCGAGGCACCGTTGACGCACAGACGAACGGCACGGGCGATGCAACGTGTGTAGGGCGGGCACTCGTCCGAGTCGCCGATTCACAGCGGACCCAGGATCTCATCACACAGCGGGTTCAGGCTGTGCCGGGGGTCATCGATCACGCCGCCGCCTTCATCGCGCGCGGTGCATGAGCCCATCAATCGCCCAGACACCACCACCGGCACATCCTCCCCCGGCAGGATCTCACCTCCGTCGCCGACACGCGATTCGGGTACGCCGCCCAGGCGCATGGAGACCACCCCGTCTGGGCTGACGCGATAGTCGAAGGTGCGGATGAACAAGGCGCCGCCCAGCCCTCCAGACTCGGAGTCGGTGATCACCATCGAGCCCCGGTTCTCGAAGATCCACCGACTGCCCGCGGCCGGCGAGAATGAAGCTGTGATCGTACCATCCGATTCGTGCGCGATCTGGTCAACGGGATACTTGTATTCACCAGAGATCTGAACACGGTTCCCTGCGGCCTGGAGCAGCAAGCGCGGCGGCAGGTCAACATCCACGCTGAGAACCAATGCGCCGTACATCTCCGGCAAACCGGGCACATCCACGCTTACCGGTTGCAACGCAGGATCCACGGGCGCCCGACCGCCTCGTCCTGGAGGCGAATTCGAGCATGCCAACGCGAAAACACAAAGATAAAGAGTGACTATACGTTTATCTGAATGCATAAGAATCGACACGACATTCTCCACCTTCTACGGAACTCGCATATAACATACATCTAGGTCTCGTGCCCCTCGGCGGCATCGGGCGCGCGCACGTCGCGAGCGGCTGCGTTCGACCAGGCGAGCGCGTGCTATGCTGGTGGGGTCATGCCGAACGCCGCCGAGAAGCTCGCAACGTACGAGGACGTGCTCGCGGCGCCCGAGCACCTCGTGGCACAGCTGATCGACGGGCAGCTCATCACGCAGCCTCGCCCGGCCTCGCGACACGCGAGAGCGGGGTCACGGCTCGGGGCGCTGCTCGACGGACCCTTCGACCGAGGCAGCGGAGGCCCGGGAGGATGGGTGATCCTGTTCGAGCCCGAGCTGCATCTCGGGCCTCATGTGCTCGTCCCGGATCTCGCCGGCTGGCGGCGCGAGCGCATGCCGGAGCTGCCGGACGCGCCGTTCTTCGAGCTCGCCCCGGACTTCTGCTGCGAGGTCCTCTCTCCCTCCACGGCGCGAACCGACCGCATCCGCAAGGTGCCCCTCTACGCCGAGTATGGCGTCGGCCACGTCTGGCTCGTGGACCCGCAGGCGCAGTCTCTCGAGGTCTTCGCCCTCGACGGTGAGAGCTATCGCCTGGTCGGCACCTACGCCGAAGAGGAGGTCGTAGAGGCTATGCCCTTCGGCGCGGTCCCGCTCGAGCTCGGGCTGCTCTGGCAGCGTTGAGCCCGTGAGGCGGAAGCGGACCTGCGCCGCCTTCGGCCCCTCAGGTCGCTGCCGCTCTATTCAGAAGAATCGTCCAACGACGCCCAGCGTCACCCCTCCCAGGCGCCCACTTCTGTCCACGAGGGGCGACCATGTGGGAGCCCACGCAACGGCCGTCTGCTGGCGTGCGTGCGCCTCAGCCCGTGCGGAGTCTATTTCATAGCCAACCACGGCCATAGGTGCGCCCAAGCCAGCGTTGATCGCGAAGGCGACATCGAAATCCAGCTGGGTGGCGATTCGCCCGTCTTCATCCGAGTTCGGCAAGGCGGTGTATCCGAGAAACGCGCCCGAAATGCCCAGCAGGTAGGTTCGCCAGCCTCCGCCCATGCCATGCGTCATGCTCCCTCCCCAGGTCACGCCGATCCCCGCACCGACGCCCTGGGCGACGCTCGAACCGAGGGAGTAGGCCAGCGCACAACCCAATGAACCATCGAGATTGGCGCCCACGCGCCACTCACCACAAGCCAGGGACTTGATCACCCAGGTGCCAGCGACGAAGGCGTTGCCCACGAGCCAGCCCAGGGCCACGGAGAGGAAGACGCGTCCTGGCCGGTGGCTGCGGGACGCTCGCGCTCGCACCAGACCCTCGGGGGGCGCGTCGCGCTCGCTCGAGATGCCGTCGCCTGCGGACGTGGGAGAGGGCAACGCGTCCAGCCGCGCCACGAGCTCGGGGTGCGCGGCCATGGCCTCGCGCAGCCCGACGAACCAGCCTTCGACCGCCTGATCGAGCAGGGCGAACCCGAGGTCCGTGCTATTGTTCTCGCTCTCCATGTCGCGGCCTTCGATCTCCGCTCGGTAGACCTCCTGGCCGGACCCATCGAGGAGCGCGATGCTGCCGCGAAGCCACGCCTGCGCGCTCGAGCCGGCGAGCATCCCCGCAGTACGCACCTCGAAGACCGGGAGCTGCACGTCGAGGGTGGAAGCCCCGACGCCAGGGACGAAACCCACGCTGCGCGCGGCGGCAACCACATGCTGCGCCACGGCTCCGGCGAGATCGGGTGCGATGAGCTCATGTTGGGGGACGTGAGCGAGGCCCTCCAAACGCCAACCAACGTGGCCCGCAGCGCTCGCGTGAACACGCACCACGACCCCTTGTCCGTGGGCCACCCCCTGAGGAAGCCCACCATAGCGCGGTGCTGGCGTGCGCACGGGCCCAGGCGCGCAGCCTTGGATTATCAGCCCCAAGGCGACCCATACCGCGCAACCACGCACACTCGCGAAATTCGCTCTGACTCTCTCCCTCATATTCACCTCCCATACACACCGAATACACTCATTCGGAACGCACCGGCATCCTACGGCCCCGCTGCGGGCCTGTCGAGGTTCACGGACGACGTCGCAGAGCGTGCCATGCGTTCCCACGACGAGAGCCTCGTTCACGAGGGATGATACACTGGGCCGCCCTTCGACTCTGGAGACCTCGTGACCCGATCCCAGAACCGCCACATCCTGCATGCACCGGTCGGGCCCTCGCTCGGCTCGTTGCTCCTCTGCCTGCTGATGGCCTGCTCGAAGGACGCGCCCGCGGCCATGGATGGCGGCCGCGACACGGGCGCGGAGATCGACGGGGGTCTTCGCGATGGCTCGCTTCCGCCGGATGGTCTCGGCGAGGTGGTCACGTTCACGGACGGGCTGACGCCGATCCCGATCGTCGTCCGGGATCCCGTCAACGCCACGCGCCGCTCGTCGCCCGTGTCGGGCTCCATTCCCTTCGCCCGTGGCGCCCTCGAGGTCGCCGACGTCAGCCGTCTGGTGCTCGCGACCGAAGGTGAGGCGCTGCGAGTCGAGACGTTCCAGACCCCGAAGGTGCTCGGGACCTGGGGCGACGGAAGCGTCAAGTGGCTGCTGCTCGACTTCCAGGTGTCTCTGCCGCCGGGTGGATCGGCGAACTTCGAGCTCGGTTTCGCGGACGCCCAGGACAGCGAGGACGCCCGCATCGTCATCACGGAAGAGAGCGACCGCTTCGTCGTGGACACGGGCACGCTGCGGGTCGAGCTGAACAAGAACACCTTCACGCTCTTCGACCGGGTGTCGGTGGACGCGAACGGCGACGGCGCATACAGCGACGACGAGCTCGCCGTGGACGGACCGGGGGAGATGTTCATCGATCTCGACGACGCGCCGCCGGGCGCCGCCGACTCGGGCGCCAACGACTACCCGAACACTTGGTCGCTCGGCATGGAGGGCGGGAACTGGCTGCGCGACTCCGCGTCGACGACCAGCACGCGATACCTCGCCTCGCGGGGCGACTACGCCCTGACGCTCTACCGCGACGGCAAGAGCCACGTGATCTTCAAGATGGAGGGCTGGCACCGCGTCGAGGGCGGCGAACGCCAGTTCGCCAAGTACACGCTCTATCTTCACCTCTACGTCGGCCAGGCCTTCGTGCGGCTCACGCACACCTGGATCATGACCGGGGACCCGGACAAGAACTTCATCCGCCGGATGGGCATCGACCTGCCGCTCGCCGCCGCCTCCCGGGGCGAGCGCCTGAGCTACGGCTTCGGCGGCGCCTTCCAGACCGACGGAGAGCCCGTCGTCTTCGACCCCAGCGCGCCCGCCTACATTCCTCGCGTGCCCGGCCCGAGCGAGCTGCTCGAGGGTGAGATCAGCGCCAGCGGGCAGGTGTCGCTCTTCTCCATCGGGCCGGACAAATACTACCACGACGTGCCTCTGGGTGACGCGCCGCCCGTGGCGTACACGCTGGTCGAGAACGAGGCCACGATGGCCATGGGCCTCGAGCCGTCGGGCTGGGGTGGTGTGCGGGGAAGTGGCGTGAGCGTGAGCGGAGGTATCCGCGACTTCTGGCGCGAGCATCCGAAGGAGGTGGCGTTCGAAGCGGGCCGCCTCGCCCTCTATCTCTGGCCAGACCACGGCGGAAAGACCCTAGACCTGCGACGCCGCTACCCCGAGGTGCGAGGCACGGTCTCCGAAGGCTGGGGCCGCGCGGCGCGACGCGAATTCGTGGCGCCGGGTTCGGCGGTGGGCGTGGCGAAGACGACGGACCTCTTCCTCTCCTTCGAGCCCGCTTCGAGCGAGTGGGCCACGGTCGATGACGCCTTTCGATCCTTCCAGGATCCGCTGCTGCCCTTCGTCTCGGGCGCCTACAACGTCTCGACGGGCGTCTTCGGACCGCTGACTGCGTACGACCCGGATGGCTACGAGAAGGTCGAACGCTACATGGATCTGATGGCCGCGCGCATCGTGCGTTCGCGCCAGGAGTATCGCTGGGTCGGCATGATGGACTTCGGCGCGACCTTGACCGAATTCGGCAAGCAGAGCTGGGAGCTGGACATCCCAGACAATCCACAGGTCTTCTCGAACTGGGGCTACGCCGGCTGGCTGCAAGAGAACTACCGCTTCGGCCAATTCGCCTTCATCCAATACTTCCGAAGTGGTCGCTACGACTACATGCGCTCGGCGAGCGAGTGGCTTCGACACACGCGCGACGTGGACTGCGTGTACTGGGACACGCCGGACGACGGCACGCGCCCCGGCGACAACCAAGGCAGCTCGCGCCTCGGAGGAGGGCACCGACACGACCAACAACATTGGGGCGCCTACATGGCGGGCTACGGGATCCCGACGATCGCGGTCGTTCACCACTACTTCATGACGGGCGAGCCTCGAGACCTCGACGCCATGCGCGACAACGTGAAGTGGATCCTCGACGCGGGAAGCTGGATCGAGAACTACAGTGCCTACTCGGTCCTCTACATGGCCGAAGCCCTGGGCGACGAAGACGCCATGAGCCGGGCCCTGGCGCGTCCCGTCACGCCGCGCTCGGCCTTCGGTCGCGCCACCTACGACAGCGGCATGGGCCTGATGTTGCACGACATCCAGACCCACGGAGATCCGCGCGTGCGCGAGCTGCTCAGGACCTGGGCCGACCTCGACGAGATCAGCGCCGCCTACCTGCGCGCCTACCTAGAGTCGGTGGAGGCGTCGGGCAGCTACACCGCACGAATCCAGAGCGACTTCGACACGATCTTCCCTGCGAGCTCCGTCCGCGCGTCCCGCTACACCGGCGCCGCGCGACCTCCGGTAGATTTCCGCGACGCTCTGAGCGCCGAGGTCTTCCCCGAGTCCCCCTGGCGCTGGCCCATGCGAACGCTAGAGGCTGTTCAGTTCGATGGACCTGGCGGTATGGGCAATGATCCGGGCCGCCACGCGAACCAGATGGCGCTGCTCTGGTTCATGCCCCACGTCGGCAGAGACCTCTGACGGAGCTGGGCTCTTGTCGATCGCGACCTCTCCCTATACTTTGAGCTCGTGAAACACCATTTGTGCCGCCTCGTCTTCCTCATCCTCATCACGGGCCTCATGGGCTGTGGCGGATCCTCGAGTCCTCCAGACGGATCGGCTGCCGACTCCGGTAGCCCCGACTCTGGCAACCTCGACTCCGGCGGTCCCACGGACGGCGGCGTCGGAGTGGTCCTCACGGAGACTCAGTTTCCCATCGACCCGAACGCAATCATCGTCGACAAGGACCACCCGAACGCCGGGAACGACCTGTCGACACCGGGACGCGGCGGCAGCGACGCACCCTTCGCGTCGATTCAGCACGCCCTGAGCGAGCTCGCCCGGCGCGGGCGCACCCTCTACGTGAAACCCGCGGCCACGCCCTATTTCGAACCTTACCGCATGAGCGGACTCGACGCCGGAGGCATCACGATCAAGCTCGAGGGAACCGAAGAGTCGCCTTTCGTGATCTCCGGATACCCGGGCCTATCCATGCCCGTCATCGACCAGCAGCGTGGAGCGTCCACCTACCTCGTTGGATACGACTACCAAGCCACCGAGGACAGCGATCCTGCGACCAAGGGCCTAAACGGATTCCTCATCGAATCTGGCAGCAAGCACGTTACGATTCGTGGCTTTGAGATACGCAACACATCTGGAATCGGCATCATCACTAAAGATGGCACGACTTTGGCGATCACCATCGAGTACAACCATATCCACAACTGCTACGGTGTGGACAACATTGCAGCGGTCCGGCTCGACTGGGCGGACGGCGCAATCGTCCGCGAAAACATCCTTCATGATACCTACTCGTCGCGCCTCGACAGCAACCCGTTGACGGACGAACCCTACGGATTGGCCTCGGGAATCCATGGGTACCGACCTACACGCTCACAGATCTACAACAACGAGATCTACAACGTAAAGAAGGGAGTCTTCGAGAAGCAAAGCCATCCAGACCTTACGCCGGGACACACGATCTACTGGAACCGGATCCACGATGTAGCAGGTCCAGCATTCGAACTCGGGCTGATAGGCTCGAGCGCCGCACCGAATCGAGATGACAAATTCTACGAGAACATCATCGAGCGCAGCGGCAGCATCATCGCGGTCATCACTGGAGAGTCCAACGCGCAGCCTGACGGACTACTGGTGCGCAACAACACAGCGGTGGATGTGACATCCTTCTTCGCGATGACGCCGGTGACCAACGTGGAGATCTACAACAACATCGTCGTGGGATCAGTGTCGGGCGTCATGGTCGGCGTCGACGAACGGGCACCGTGGACTTCTGGGATCACATACATCGACAACAACTGCTACTATACTGGTGGAGTCACGAAATTCATTACCGGTTGGTACGGCAGCGAGATGCGCGAATACGACTCCCTCGGATCCTGGCAGACAGCGTTCAGCTCGGGTCTCTCCGCCTCTACACTCAGCGCCGATCCAGACCTCAACAGCATCGATGAAGACCCGGCATTCGTGGGCGCCGGCGACTATCACCTGCAGGCCGGCTCACCCGCAGCGGGCGCGGGCCGCGACGGTGTGGATATGGGCGCCTACCGAACGGGGACAGAACGCATCGGCCCCTCGTGGCGACTGCCGAGCAGCTGAGACGCCAGAATTCCAGGCTACCGGCGAGGTCCGATGTCGCCGAAGGTTCCCGCGCGGCCGCGTCGTTGACACGAACACTTGCTCCTCCGTTCATCCAGGTCGCGTGACGGATCCGTCGGACAGCGGGCCAGGCGGTCGCGGTCAGGCGCGGGCGGCGGACCGCTTGGTCGCGCGCTTCTTGGGCGCGCGCTTCTCGGGCGCGGCGCGCTTGGCGCCGTTGGCCTTGGCCGCTTTCGTCTTGGCGCCGTTGGCCTTGGCCGCCTTGGCCTTCGTCTTCGGCAGCAGCGCGTCGGCGAGCTCGGCGGCGCGATCCGTGCGTTCCCAGGTGAAGCTCTTCTCCGTGCGACCGAAGTGACCGTAGGCCGCGGTGGCGCGGTAGATGGGCCGGAGCAGGTTGAGCGTCTCGATGATCGCCGCGGGGCGGAAGTCGAAGAGCTGCTGCACCCTGCGGGCGATCTTCTCGTCGGAGACGACGCCCGTGCCGAAGGTCGAGACATACACGCCCATGGGACGCGCGACGCCGATGGCGTAGGCGACCTGCACCTCGCAGCGCTTGGCGAGCTTGGCGGCGACGATGTTCTTGGCGACGTAGCGTGCGAAGTAGGCGGCCGAGCGATCGACCTTCGACGGATCCTTGCCGCTGAAAGCGCCGCCGCCATGACGACCCATGCCGCCGTAGGTGTCGACGATGATCTTGCGACCCGTGAGGCCGGCGTCGCCGTAGGGTCCGCCGATCACGAAGCGCCCCGTGGGGTTCACGTAGATACGCGTCCTCTTGTCGACCATGCGCTTCGGAAGCATGGGCGTGATCACCTCTTCGATCACCGCCTGCTTCAGCGCCCGATAGCTGATCTCTTCGGCGTGCTGCGTGCTGAGCACGACCGCGTCGATGCGCTTGGGCTTGTCGCCGTCGTACTCCACCGTGACCTGGCTCTTGCCGTCGGGGCGCAGCCAAGGGAGGGAGCCGCTCTTGCGCACCTTGGCCAAGCGCTTGGTCAACTTGTGGGCGAGGTCGATGGGCAGCGGCATCAGCTGGCGCGTCTCGTCGACGGCGTAGCCGAACATCAGGCCCTGGTCGCCGGCGCCCTGCTCCTTGTGCAGGCCCTTGCCTGCGGTGACGCCCTGGGAGATGTCGGGGGACTGCTTCTCGATGGCGTTGAGCACCGCGCAGGTGTCCGCGTCGAAGCCCATGGCCGAGTCGGTGTAGCCGATCTCGCGGATCGTCTGGCGTACGATCTCGGGCAGGTCGACCCACGCCGAGGTCGTGACCTCACCGGCGATGATCGCGTAACCGGTCTTCACCATCGTCTCGCAGGCGACGCGCGCGTGGGGATCCTTGGTGAGGATGGCGTCGAGGACCGAGTCGCTGATCGCGTCACAGATCTTGTCGGGGTGACCTTCGGTGACGGATTCGGAGGTGAAGAGCTGGCCAGCCATGGAACGTCCTTTGCGAGAAACGGAGGGTCAAGTGCGTAGCCCCAGACCCAACCTGTGTCAATCGCGCGCGCGGCGCGCGGGGATCTCGCGACCTGCGCCGCGGGCGTGGAGGCGCCTCCCGATCTGTGGATCAGCGACGCTGTCGTCGGAGGCCTAGACGCCAGATCAGAAGCCCGAAGAACGCCGCGAGCGGCCACGGCTTGGGGCGACGCTGGCCGACCACGACACAGCCGCAGCCTCCGCCGCCGCTGCCCTCGAGTCCGCCGTCTGCGCCCGCGTCCGGCGACACGCCGCCCTCGATCACGTTGATGGGGCGCTGCGTGAACTGCACCGGCCACTCCACCGTCGTCTCGTGGCCCGCACCGTCTTGCACGCGAGCGACCACGCGGTAGCTGCCCTCGGGCGCCACGGAACCGTCGTTCGTGCCTCCGCCCCAGCTCGCGCTGAAGCTATCCGACGTACCGCTGAAGCTGCCCTCTCCGAGGCTGAAGACCAGCGCGTCGGCGCCGTCTCGAACCTCCACCACGTAAGCTCCCAGAGACCAATGGTCCGTGGCCGTGAGGGTGAAGCTCGCCGGAGGCCCCTCGACGAAGACCGTGAAGGGGCCGCTGATGGAGGCCTCGGGGCCGAGCAGGTCTGCCACCACGACGCCATCGGACGTGGCCTCGCCGCTGGCACCCGCGGGCCCGAGGGCGCGCACGGCGAAGAGGTAGCGCCCACCGAGGCGCAGGGGCAGGTCGCGCAGCGCGATGCGTGTGACGTCGCCCACGTCTTGGAAGGCGGGCCGCGTCAAGGCCGTGCCGCCCGGCGTGAGCACCGCGACCTCGTAGCTGGTGGCCCCAGCGATGCTGGCCCAGCTCGCCATCAGGCTCGAAGGTGAGTCCACCTCGTCTAGATCCGTCGCGCCGGGAGACGCTGGATCCAGATCCAACACCGGGTCGGGCGCGGGGTAGGCGGCGCCGCGGATGCCATAGAGGAAGCCGTCCGCCACGCTGACGATCAGGTCGTCCTGACCGTCTCCGTCTGCGTCGCCGACGACGGGCTCGCCCACGGGGAAGCGAAGATCCAGAGACCAGCGCAAGCTCAAATCACAGGGATCGAGGGCGTAGAGATATCCGTCGCTGGAGCCCACGAGGATCGCCGGATCACTCGCGCCGAGCAGGCCCGCCACCGCGGTGACGTTGCTGAGGCGGCCGGGCGCCGCGTCCGTGGGCGCGTCGACCAGCGCGTAGCTCTGTCCGCCCACGAGCAGGCGGTGAGCCAGGCTCGCGATGGCGCCGCCCGAGAGCCGCTCCACGTAGATCTCACCGGGAATCGCGCTGCCCGACGCGACCGCCGCGCCACCCGCGCAAGCGACCAGGGCGCCGTATTGGCTCACGTTCACGCGCGCCTCACCGTCGGCCAGAGAGGACATGCTGACCAAGTCCACCGCGCGGCTCCCGAACCAGCTGCCGTGGGCGAAAACGTCGAGGTCACCGTCCCCGTCGAGATCTGCGATCAGCGGATCGGCGCGGTTCACGCCCGCGCCCGCCGTGACGCCCACCGTGGCCAGGGTGGACCCCGCGAGCCGCAGGGGCGTGGCGGGGCTCGAGACGTAGTCGTCGAAGCCGTCTCCGTCCACGTCGGCCGCGGCAGCGAGCCCGTAGTTGTTGGCGCCCCACATCAGGCGGAAGCGATCCGAGCTGACCCCGGGCGCTCCCGTGTCGCCGGCGAAGGCGCGCACCCGCAGGAAGTCCGCCGCGGGGTCGGGCTCGAAACGCTCGAGCAAGACGCCCACGCGGCCCGCGCCCGCGGCGACGGGGATCGGGCCGCCCAGGAGTTGGCCAGCGGACGTGGAGCGCGCGCCCCAACGCGTGGTCGCGCCGGGCTGACGCCAGATCTCCACGCCGTCTGACGCTCCCCGCGCCACCAAGGAGGTCGAGTCCTCCACACCCAGCAGCTCGAGCGCACCGTCGCCCGTGACGTCGGCCAAGGCGGGGCGCTCGAGACCCACGAGCGAGTAGACGGAGCTCGGAGGTCGCGCCGCGTCCGCGCCGCGCACGTCCAAGCGCGAGAACACGCCGCGGCTGTCCGTGATGTAGACGCCCTGCGCACCCGCGGAGCTGACGACCAAGGGCGCCTGAGCCGGGCCGCCGACGCCGAGCAGATAGCCTCCGGCGCGCATGCCGGGCAGGGAGAACTCGAGGCCCTCGTAGCGGTTCTTCACCGTGAGCGTTCCGTCGAGCACCAGCACGAAGCCATCACTCGTGGACACGAGCAGCTCGGGCGCGTCCGAGGTGATGGGCCCCGCGAAGGCCAAGGCGACGATCTGCACGTTCTCCGGTGCGTCGAAGCGGCCGACCTGCGTGGGCGTGTCCCCCACGATGTCGAATACGCGCAGCCCCACCAGGCCTCCGCCCGTGTCCTCCACGCCCGCGATCATCTCCAGGGCGGGATCGCCGTCCAGGTTCCGCACGGCGAGCTCGCGTGTGGGACGCTGACCGAGCGCCGCCTCGAGATCCAACCGCTCCACCGGCACCACGTCGGGCAAGGTGAAGCGAGGCGAGAGGGTCGCTCCGTCGAAGCCGAGGACGACCACGCCCGTGGCGGCCCGCGTCACGATCTCGCCTCGACCGTCGCCGTCGAGATCCACCACGCCCGCGAACTCGAAGCCCGCGAGGCTGACGCGCTCCGTACCGTCCGCGGCTGCGCGCACGAAGACGGTGGGGATGCCCGTGCTGCCGTCGACCAAGCCGTAGACGACCTCCTTCGTGCCGTCGCCGTCGAGATCGGCCACGGAGTGGAGGTCGTCGAAGATCAAGAGGTCGCTCAGAGGGTTGGACGCGGCGACCCGCCACAGCCGCGTGTAGCCCGAGGCGTCGCCTCGATACACGACGAAGCTCTGGGAGCCGAGGCCGCTCAGCGCAGCGCGCGTGATGGCGAAGAGCTCGGGCGTGGCGTCGCCCACTACATCCGCGAGCACGACGGCGGTGTTCGCGCGATTGAAGTAGCGCTCGGGGGAGCTGAGCGTGCCTTCGAGCGTCCCCGTGGCGCCGTCGTAGACGCCCACCTCCGTGTGGCCCCAAGAGGCGACCAACTCCGCCATGCCGTCTCCGTCCACGTCGGCGATCTGCGCGCCGTCGCCGCAATTGCTGCCGCCCGCGTTCTCCAGACGCCAGAGCTCGCGCGTCGTGCCGAAGTCGCAGCCGCCAGCGTCGCAGAAGCTGTAGGCGATGCCGGGAGGCGGATCGCCCCAACCGGGTGGCACGTTTCCGCAGGGTCCCGTGCCGAGGTAGACGTCGAGGTGTCCGTCGCCGTCGAGGTCGCCCACGCGCGGCCAGCGGAATTGGTAGATGACGTGTCCGGGCAGATGCCAGAGCACGGCGCCGTCGACCAGGGAGACGACCCAGACGTCGGAGGGGATGCCGGCGCGAAACACCAGCACCTCGGACCGTCCGTCTTCGTCGAGATCCACGGGACCGAAGAGCATGCTCGCGCCGGAGAGGATCGGGCTCTCCCAGTCCACCACGTCCGTGTCCGCCTCCTTGGCGACCACGCGGCCGCCGACCACGAAGACCACTTCGTCGCGACCGTCCGCGTCGACGTCATCAGCCAGGAAGGCGTTGCCCGCGAGTCGACCTCCGAGGTAGCTGCGCCAGCGCGTCGCCGGGATGGCGATGCCGAGCTGCCCGCTCGAGGCGGCCGTGCGCCGCGCGTCGTGACGAGAGACGAGCCAGTCGTCGGCACGCGCAGAGAGCGAGGAGCAGAACGCCAAGGCGAAGACGAACAGGCAGAGAAGACGGCGCACGGTGCCCCCAAGAGGTGAAGTGGAAGCCAGAAGCATAACGCATGTGCGCTCAGCGAGAGCCGCCAACCCGCGCCGCGGCCGCCTGCGCGCTTCCGCCCCGCTCCTCGCGCAGCACCTCGACCCAGGCGAGCAGGGCGCTGCCGGCGTGCTGTACGAAGTCGTTTCGCACCATCAGCTCGAGGGGACTGCCGGGGAAGCCGCCCTCGGCGCCCGCGGGATCCGCGAAGAGCTGCGTGGGTCCCGGACGCCACTGCCAGCGCATCAGGTTCGCCATGCCTCGCTCGATCATCGCGCGCAGCTCGCGCGTGTCGCGTCCGCGCGCCTGAAAGAGCCGGTAGGTGAAGATGAAGGCCTCGCTGCGTGAGCCCACGGGCGTGAAGCGTGGCGCGATCAAGGGGCTCACACCGAAGGCGCCCGCCACGGGCCACGGCGTCTCGCCCTCGCCGTATTGGAGGTGCTGATTCCAGTCGGCCCAGCGCCCGCAGAAGTCGAGGGCCTCGGGGCTGTGCACGTCGTCCCGACCCACACCCGCCGCGATGCATGTCCAATGCTCGGCGCCGTAGTAGTAGCGGCTGCCGAGGAAATCCCAGCCCGAGCCCGTGAGGTGCGCCATCACCCGGCGCGCCGCCTCGAGGTCGCGCGTGTCGCCGAGGGCGTCGTAGGCGAGCAACAAGGCGTAGGCCGCCTCGCCGCTGTAGTAGAGGTACTGCACGTCGATGGGCTCGCCCGAGGTCGAATTCGTGCATCATCTCGCCGTCGTCTCGCTGCTGCGCGCGCAGGAAGGCCGTCAGCCCCTCGAGCAAACGGCGCACGCCCACGTCGTCCCGTCCGCGCAGGTACTCCGCCGCCGCGACCGCCGTCAGCGCCGAGGCGCCGAGATCCGCGCGCTCGGAATTGGCTACGCAGAGTCGCTCGGGCGCGCCGCAGTGGCGAAGCAGGCTCCGCTCCACGTAGCCGAGAGCGCGTCGAGCCCCGACACGCGCCGCCTCGTCTCCCGCGACGCGCGCCTCCTGCGCCAGGAAGTAGGTGGTGCCGGCGTGGCGCGGCAGGTTGTAGGCGGCGGCTCGCTCCGTTCCGGACGCCGCGTCGTACTCGTAGACGTAGCGCCCGTCTCGGTGCTGATGCCGCAGCAAGAAGGCAGCGCCTGCGTGGGCCGCCTCGAGCAAGTTCGCCTCCGTCAGCTCGCGCTCACGCGGATAGACGTCGTCCGTGTAGGTGATGGCGACGAAGCGGCGCAGATCACCCTCGGAGGTGTCCGCGGGATCACGCCCCAGATCGCGCGCCAGGCGCCGGGCCAGGGCTTCGACACGCACACCGAAGCCGAGCTCGGGCATGGGTGAGATGGCGCCGGGGTCGAAGGCGCCGTCGGAGATCAGCTCCTCAGGCGTCAGGAAGGCGACCTCGTCACCGAAGCGCAGCTCGAGGCCATCGCGACGCGGCACCAGGCCGAGCTCGCTGAGCCAGGGGACGCCCAGCGTCAGCGGTCCGCTGCCGAGGGAGACGCTGAGCGTGAGCTTCAGGCTCGCGGCGTCCGGACGCGTACGCAGCTGCCGCGCCGCCTGCTCCACCGTCGAGACCAGACCCTGACCGCGCAACCGATAGAGGGCCGCACCGTGGGACCAACCGAGCACGTAGACGGGCGCCTCGGGTCGGTAGCTGCGGGCCTGCTCGGGAGGCGCCTCGGGCGCGCCGCCCGCCGCCGCCGTGTGCAGCGCCTGCCGTGCCCAGGCGATGGCCTCCGCGGGAGGCTCCTCGGCCGGGGAGATGGACGCGCGCAGATACACGATGGCGCTCAGCACCAGCGTGAACAGCGCCCAGGCCGCGAGGCCGCGCACCAGAGTCGACCTCGAGAGCTTCAACGTGTCTCGTCTGCGTCCGGTCGACCCAGCACCCAGAGCTGCGCCGCGGGGAAGATCACGAGGTAGGGCAGGAGCAACAGGAAGACCACGAAGAGGATCAGCCCGCCGCCCATGCCCACCGGTCCGTAGCGCCCGTAGAGATCGCTCGCTGCGAGGGCCAGCGCCGTCACCAGGCCCATGCCCGCGAGCAATAGGGCGAGGCCCACGATGCGCGCCAAGGTCAGCGCCCAGGTCTTGCGCAGGAGCAGCGAGCCGCCGGCCACGACGAAGCCGAGAGCGAGCAGCGAGCCGCCGATGTCGAGCGGAAGCCAGCGCGCGGGCAGGGCGAACCAGATGGCGCCGAGCAGGAGCAGCCCGATGACGATGTCGACGCCTCCGACGATCGGATGCGCCGCCACGTCAGGCGCGGAGCCTTCAGTGTCCACGGACATGCGGCGGCATCCCTCGGGAGACGATGGTGGTGTCGCCGAAGCGAGCGTCATGCTGCTCGGGGTAGTCGAGCGTGTAGTGCAGGCCTCGGCTCTCGTGGCGAATCGAAGCGGACGACACGATCACGGAGGCGACGTCGGCGATGTTGCGCAGCTCGAGCAGGTCGCGCGTGACGAGGTGACGCCAGAAGTACTCGCGGATCTCCTCGCGCAGCAGGGCGACCCGGCGCGCGGCGCGGCGCAGGCGCTTGTCCGTGCGCACGATGCCGACGAAGTTCCACATGAAGCGGCGCAGCTCCTCCCAGTTCTGCGTGATCACCACCAGCTCATCGCCGGCGACGGCCTCACCGGTGTCCCAATCGGGCACCTCGGGCCAGGGCGCCTCGCGGTCGCATTTCGCCACGGCGCGACCCGCGCGATGACCGTAGACCAGGCCCTCGAGCAGGGAGTTACTCGCCAGGCGGTTGGCGCCATGCAGCCCCGTGCAGCTCACCTCACCGATGGCGAAGAGGCCCGGGAGCGAAGCGCGTCCGTCTTCGTCCACCACCACGCCTCCGCACATGTAGTGTGCGGCCGGCACCACGGGGATCGGCTCCTTCGTCATGTCGAAGCCGTACTCCAGACAGGTGGCGTGGATGGTGGGGAAGCGCTCGCGCAGGTACTCGGGCGTGCGCGAGCGCATGTCGAGGTAGACGCAGTCGTCGCCCGTGCGCTTCATCTCCCAGTCGATGGCGCGCGCGACCACGTCTCGCGGCGCGAGATCCTTCAGCTGATGGTGCTTCGGCATGAAGGCCGTGCCGTCGGCGAGCTTGAGCACGCCTCCCTCACCGCGCAGCGCCTCGCTGATCAGGAAGCTCTTGGCCTCGGGGTGATACAGACAGGTCGGGTGAAACTGGAAGAACTCCATGTTACCGAGCAGCGCGCCCGCTCGGTAGGCCATGGCCACGCCGTCCGCCGTCGCCACGTCGGGGTTCGAGGTGTAGAGGTAGACCTTGCCGCCACCGCCGCTCGCGAGGATGGTGGCGCGGGCGAGGAAGGTGTGGACCTCGCTGGTCTCGACCTCGAGGGCGTAGACTCCAGCGACGCGCCGGGCGCTGCCGAAGCGGCTCATCTCGATCAGGTCGATGGCCATGTGATTCTCGAACATGCGGATGCGCGGGTTCGCCTCGACGGCGGCGACCAACGCGCGCTGCACCTCGGCGCCCGTGATGTCCCCCGCGTGGGCCACGCGTCGCGCCGAGTGTCCGCCCTCGCGCGTCAGATCGAAGTTCGCGCCGTCCTCGCCTTGGTCGAAGACCGCGCCGAGCTTCACGAGCTCGCGCACGTAGTCGGGACCCTCCGTGACGACCATGCGCACGATCTCCGGATCGGAGAGCCCGCCGCCGGTCGTCAGCGTGTCCTCGACGTGCGCCTCGACGCTGTCCAGAGGATCGAGCACGGCCGCGATGCCTCCCTGCGCGCGGCTGGTGTTGGAGTCGGAGCAGTCGCGCTTGGTGAGCACGACGACGTCCCCATGCACAGCCGCCTCGAGGGCGAAGGTCAACCCCGCGACGCCGCTGCCGATGACTAGATAGTCCGTCTGGATGCGCATGGCCCCGCGAGCATACCGCGCTTTCGCGCCCTGGCCACGACGCCCTTGCGGGAGACGGAACATCTGTTACAGTCCTGAAAATGGAACATGTGTTCCATTGGTGAAGGAGGCGGCCCATGGCCCGTATCGTGGTGCTCGGTGGTGGTGGTGGAGTCGGTGGAGTCGCGGCGCGCGCGCTGGCGACCGCAGAAGAGGTGACGCAGCTGGTCGTGGCCGACAGCCGGCTCGACGCAGCGCGCAGCACCATTGGGAGCTTGCCCGAGGGGACGGCAGCGACGGCCTGCGAGGTGGACGCCGCCTCACCCGAGTCTCTGGCCGCCGTGCTCGCGGGCGCCGACGTCGCGCTCAACTGCGTCGGTCCCTTCTACCGCTTCGGTCCGCCCGTGCTGCGCGCCGCCATCGAGGCCGGCGTGAACTACGTAGACGTGTGCGACGACCTCGCGCCGACGCGCGTCATGCTCGAGCTTCACGCGGAGGCGGAGCGTCGTGGCGTGAGCTGCCTCGTGGGCATGGGCAATTCACCCGGGCTCGCCAACGTGTTGGTGAAGCTCTGCGCGGATCAGCTGCTCGAGAGCGTCGACGAGGTGGACATCTTCCACATCCACGGAGGCGAGGAGTCGGAGGGCCCCGCGGTGATCAAGCATCGCATTCAGGCGATGATCGATCCCGTGCCGCTCTTTCTCGATGGCGAGATGATCGAGGTGCAGCAGCTCGGGCCGGATGGCGAGGCGCACACGCAGCAGGTCGACTTCCCCGGCGTGGGCAGCTCGCCCGTCTACCCCTATCCGCACCCCGAGACGATCACTCTCCCGCAGCACATCCCGGGTCTGCGCCACGCCACCAACAAGGGCGCCATCTTCCCCCTCTCCTACTTCGCGCTCACCCAAGAGATGGTGCGCGTGGGCGCTTGCACCACGTCACCCATAGAGGTGAACGGAGCGAGCGTCATCCCCATCGAATTCTCCGTCGCACACATCCTCTCGCGGCGCGCGGAGCTGTTGAAGCAGGCAGGCGTACAGGGCGCCGCGGGCTGCCTGAAGGTGATCGTGCGCGGTCTGAACGCGGGCGAGCGACAGAGCTTCACCTTCTCCCTCAGCTCACGCTCGTCGGGAGCGGGAGAGGGCACGGGCATCCCCGCCGCAGCGGGGGCCGTGATGATGGCGCTCGGCCAAGTGGCGGGGCCCGGCGTGCTGCCTCCCGAAGCGGCCGTGTCGCCGCTGCCGCTCTTGATGCGCGCGCTGAAGATGGCCGACGCGCTAGGCGCGGGCGTGGGCGAGAGCACGAAGATCGAGATCACCCGTGAGGACGCGCAGGGCCACCTGACGCAAATCCCCCTGCCCTTCTAGTGACTGACGCGGGCGCCATGTTCATCGGCCACGACCTCGGCACGAGCAGCGATAAGGCCGTGCTCGTGAACGCCCGCGGAGAGCTACTCGCCGAGGCCAGCGCCGAGTATCCCTTGCGTCGGCCCGCGGCTCAGCGGGCGGAGCAGGATCCCGAAGACTGGTGGCGCGCGGTGGCGGAGACCACGCGCACGCTCTTGGCACAGGCGGACGTGCGTCCCGGAGATGTGCGAGGCCTCGCCTTCGCCGGCCAGATGCTCGCGCTCGTGCCGATGGACGCTCATGGCACACCGACGCGCATGGCCCTGAGCTGGCTCGACGCACGCGCCGAGGTCGAGGCGAAGCAGCTGAGTCGACGCTTCGGCGGTGAGCGTGTGGTGGCGGCGCTGGCTGGAGGCAGCCCGAGCGCGAAGGATCTGCTGCCCAAGATCGCCTGGTTGGCGAAGCACGAGCCCGAGGTCTACGTGCGCACGTGCGCCTTCGGAGACGCGACGAGCTACCTGGTGGCGCGTGCCACAGGGCGACTGCTGCTCGATCCGACGGCGGCGGGCGGCACGGGCGTCTTCGACGCGAAGGGGCGGCGCTGGTCACGCTGGCTGGCCAAGCTCGCGGGGCTCGACCTGCGCAAGCTGCCCGAGCTGGCGGAGTGCACGAGCGTGGTGGGCGGGCTGCGCGCCGAGGCCGCGGCGGAGCTGGGCCTCGAGGCCGGCACGAAGGTCGTCATGGGCATGGCCGACATCCCCGCCGCCGCCGTCGGCGCGGGCGCGTGCGGTGCAGGCGACGTGCACATCTACCTCGGCACTTCGGCCTGGGTGGGCGTGACACGAGGCAC
Source organism: Deltaproteobacteria bacterium (assembly GCA_013151775.1). Lineage (GTDB taxonomy): Bacteria > Myxococcota_A > Polyangia > Polyangiales > Houyiibacteriaceae > JAADHO01. The sequence goes on from JAADHO010000021.1 coordinate 33,576, forward strand.
GCCTCGGAGCCTGGCGCGCGCAGGAATCGCCGCAATCCCCGGCGCCGAGCTCGGCTCGAGCCTGTCGATCGGCGAGATGGAGAGCGCCGGGGCGTGTCGCGGCT
>JAADHO010000152.1 GCA_013151775.1 Deltaproteobacteria bacterium
GCAGACGACGAGAGCTCCGTCGCAGGTCGGGCCCGCGTCGGGTGGTCCGCTGTCGGGTGGTCCGCTGTCTGGCACGGTGGCGTCGGGCGCGGCGCCGTCGGGCACGCCGGTGTCTGGTGGTCCGCTGTCGGGCACGGCGCCGTCGGGCGTCCCGCCGTCTACGTCTGCGTCGGGCACGCCGTCATCGGGCACGTCCGCGTCATCGCTGGCGTCGCCGCTCGCGTCGACTCCAGCCTCTGCGCCGACACAGCGGCCGTCCGTGGCTACCGAGCCGGGCGGACAGGTAGCGCCGCCACAGCCTCCTGACGCGAGCAGCATGAGGACGACGACCAGAGAAGAGGCGAATTTCGGCATCGGAACTCCTGGAGAGCAAAGGCGAGGCCCTAGGCAGACGAGCGAATCTCCAACCTCGAGATCAGTCGCCCTCCCCTGCGGTTCATCGACGTACCTTGGGCACGCACCCTCGAGCCGCAGCGAGCTTCGGCGGATTGTTGCCATGATTTCCTCCGGTCGCCAAGCGGAAACGAAGGCCTCTCTGCGTCCCGTGATTGTGCCCTCATCGGTCCGAGCGCAGACGAGTTGCGTACAAACGACCGGCCCGGCGCCGAGGTCGCAATCAACGGGGAATGGCCGTGCCAGATCAGTAGATCAGGATGTATACAGCAATGGCGGAAATTGCTGCGCCGATGCCGAGACCTAGCAGAATGGGGCGCAGCAGGCTCGCCCCCGTGGGAGGTGGAACGGCGAAGTCTCCCGACCTGTTCGAGCGGAGCGCCGGCTCGGGCTGAGGCGTGGGGCGCTCGGGTTCGCGGCTCGGCGGCGGGCTCATGCCCAGCGGCTCTGTAGTGCGTCCGATGGGAGCGGTGCGCGCGAAGTCCGAGCTGTCCACCGGCTCCGAGGGCTGTGACGCGAGCGGCCGCGTGGACGATGCCGGAGCGGGGCTCGAGCCCAAGGGACGCGTCTTGTCGCCGAAGAGATCCTGACTCAGGTTCGGCGCTCCCGCGGAGTTCGAAGACGTGGCGCCGGCGACCAGCTCATCCAAGATGGCGCCGTCCACGACCGTGGCTTCGTCTTCGTCGAATCCCTGACCGTGGGGCACGCTGAGCCTGTCGAGACATTGGAGCGGCGTCGCCTCCATCTCGAAGGTGTCGATCACGGGCCCTGCCAACGAGGGGCGCCCCATGGCCATGGCCTGAGCGGCTAGCTCGTCTGGCATCAGCGCGAAGAGCAGGCCCGCGAGGTCGATGCGCTCCACGTGGCGTGCCTCGGGTTCCGCCTCGAGCAGCCGGTTGCGGAGCTCGCGACCCGTGGCCGGCCGGGCGTCGGGATCCGCAGAGAGCGTGGCCATCACCACCGCGTCGAGGGCCGGCGAGATCCCGGGCACCAGTGCGGACGGCGGGCAGCGCGGACCGGCGCGCACCATCTGGATCAGGGAGAAGTCGTCCTTGGCGGGGAAGAGGCGCTCGAGGGTGAGCATCTCCCAGAGCACGATCCCGAGGGCGTAGAGGTCTGCGCGATGATCGATGCCTGTGCCGAGGAATTGCTCGGGGGGCATGTAGGCCATCTTCCCCTTCACGGCGTTTCCCTGCGTCTTGTGCAGGCGGCCGCTGGCCTTGGCGATGCCGAAGTCGATCACCTTCAGCTCGCCCTCGTTCGTGAGGAAGAGGTTTTGAGGGCTGATGTCGCGGTGCACGACGTTCAGCAGCTTTCCGTCGGGTCCGCGCGCTTGGTGTGCGGCGTGCAGACCGGCCGCGGCGTCGGCCACCAGTGACGCGGCCGTGGTGGGCGAGAAGCGCCGGCCGAAGCCGTAGAGGTGCATCAGCACTTGGGCCAAGGTCGCGCCGTGGAGGTACTCCATGACCAGGAAGTAGGTGCCGCCCTCCTGACCCAGATCCTCGATGTGGACGACGTTCGGGTGCGAGATGCTCGCGGCGAGCCGCGCCTCGTCGAGGAACATGTCCACGAAGGCTCGGTCGCGCGCGAGGCGTGGATGCACCACCTTGATGGCGACGTGGCGCGCAAAGCCGCCGGGACCCTCGCGTTTGGCGAGGTAGAGATCCGCCATGCCGCCGGAGCGCAACTTGGTCACGACCTCGTAGTCGCCGAGCATGTGACCGGGTTGAAGCACGGGGCCACAGCATAGCCCAGACCGCCCACCTGTGCGCAACGCGATGCTGGTGCGGCAGCGCGAGGAGGCGCATGCTCCGGGCATGAAGAACATCCTCTTTGCGCCTCCCAAGAGTGAATACCTCGTGCCCTACGATGGGAGCTTCCGTGTCTCCAAGAGTCCCACGGACAAGCCGAAGGACGCGCCGGAGAAGGACGCGCTGAAGGCGAGCCTCGCGGAGCAGGTCGAGGCCATCGCCGAGCAGCAGCGTAAGCTCTACGCGGACAACAGCTACTCGCTTCTGTTGGTGTTTCAGGCCATGGACGCCGCCGGCAAGGACGGCACGATTCGCGCAGTGCTGACGGGCGTGAACCCCGCGGGCTGTCAGGTGCACAGCTTCAAGAGGCCGTCCTCGGAGGAGCTCGACCACGACTTCCTGTGGCGCATTCAGCGCGCGCTGCCGGAGCGGGGGCGCATCGGAGTGTTCAACCGCAGCCACTACGAGGAGACGCTCGCGGTGCGGGTTCACCCGGAGTACCTCAGCGCTCAGAATCTGCCCCGCAGGACACGCGACATCTGGCAGGAGCGCTTCGACTCGATCCGAGATCTCGAGCGACACCTCGCCCGCAACGGCACGCTGATCCTCAAGTTCTTCCTGAACGTGTCCAAGCGAGAGCAGGAGCATCGGCTGGTGCAGCGCATCGACGATCCGGAGCGCAACTGGAAGTTCGAGGGACAGGATTTGAAGGAGCGCGCGCTGTGGCCGAAGTACATGGCGGCCTTCGAGAACACACTGAACGCTACGTCGCGACCTTGGGCGCCGTGGTACGCGATCCCGGCCGATGACAAGAGCTTCATGCGTCTCGAGGTCGCGCGTCTGATCCGCGAGACGTTAGAGTCGTTGAAGCTGCGCTACCCGAGGCTGCCCGCGGACGAGATCGCGCGTCTGGCGGAGCATCGCGTCAGCCTGACCGGCGAGCCTGCGCCCGACGAGCCCGCGCGGCCCGAGGCGAAGCGCAAGAACAAGAAGAAGAAGCGCAAGGGCAAGAAGTCCTGATTCGAGACCGCTGGCCCGCTGGGGAAAAAGGAAGCTCCGAGGACACCGTCTTCTCGCTCGTTGGAGGGAGGGAGGATGGTTGGGGGAGGACGGCGCGAGATCTGGCGGCGCCCCCGGAGCGTGAATGGAGATCAGGACTGGACGCGCACCTTTCGGATCAGCCAGCCGTCGCCGTGGCGTGTGAGGTTGAAGCTCGCGTCGATCACGCCCTCTCGCGTTCGCACGCGCACCGCGACCAACGCCTCGTCACCGTTGATCTGGATGGTGCGTTGAAGCAGCGTGGCTTCGGAGCCGGCGAGCGGCGCTAGCTCGTGATGGGCACGCTCGGCCAGCTCCGCACCTTGACCGTCGTCGTAGAAGGATCGGGTGTGTCCAGAGATGAGCTCGACGGGCTCGCGATCTGGATCCGCGAAGTCGAGGGCCAGATCGATGCGCTGATCCGTCACGTCACCCGTGAGGGTGTCCGTGAAGGCCTCGAGGCGCTCCTCGTCGGTCAGCACGAGGGCGTCCGCTGCGATGGCGATGCCGCCGACGGCGGTGGCGAGGATGAATGCGTAGATGGTGAATCGTCGAAGCATGTCCCGGGATATTGCATCGCGCGTGCCAGATTCACTTCGCGCTGTGCACGCTAGATTTTGGGCGATTTCCCCGAAAACTCGCCCGCTCGAGTGCCACTCTGGCAAGTCTTCGGTGCCGCCCTCGGACAAGCTGGCAGCAGACGCCCACGATCCAATGGTATGATCGCCCCATGGCCGAACCCACTCGACCGGCGCAGCGTCAGGTCCCTTGTCGCATCTTCACGCCTGCGGGCTTCCTCACGGGCACGCTCCACGTCGCCGAGGAACAGACGCTGATCGATTTCCTCAACGGCGCGGGGCATTTCCTCACGCTCACAGAGGTCACTCTGCCGGGTCAGTCCAAGCCCCTCTCCTTCTTCGCCCTCGCCCGCAGCTCGGCCGTGATCGTCGTGCCGGCGGACGACGAGCTAGTCATGGACGAGGAGCGCAGCTCGATCCGGTCGGAGCTTCATCAGATCTCCTGCCTCTTCGAGGGCGGGCTCCTGATGGGCACCTTGGCGCTGCCTGAGCAGGTGCGCGTCTCGGACGAGTTGATGGCCGCGCGCGGCTTCTTGCTGATGAACCACTGCACCCTCGGGGTCGACAGCGGCGCCTCGGGCACGGCGAGTGAGGCGGGCGACGGACCGAGCATGCAGGCGGCGAACCTGGTGATCGTCCACGCTGCGCATATCATCGGCGTCGCCGAGATGTAGCCTCGAGCGCCACGCGCCCGCGCTGCGCCGACGCTTGACAGCCTGATCACCCCGCCCCATATGCACGCCCGTCGGGCCCGTCGACCCCGGAGAATAGACCTCCGACTTTGGGCCTCGCCCGATCCGCCGCTGGCAGGTTGGCTGATGATCGCGAGCACCGACAGTTTCATCGTGGGCGACGCCCATGAGCAGCGAAGAGCGCATTTCACAGAGGCTTCATGTCTCCGTTGACCCTCGTGCTCATAGGCATCGGCCTCTTCCTGCTCGCGGGTGTGCTGAGCTGGGCGCTGCGCAATCACGGCGCGCTGGCTCAAGCTGCGGCCGGCGTCGGTGGTGTCGCGGGCGCGCTCATTGGGCTGTGGGGCGCCGGCGCCGCACTTGTCACTCGCGCAACCTACGACCTTCAGCTCCCCGGCAGCATGCCTGGCAGCACGCTCCACCTGGGGCTCGACTCCCTGAGCGCGTTCTTTCTCTTGCCCGTGTTCTTCGGAGCCGGCGTCGCCACCCTCTACGGCGTCTCCTACCTGAAGCACGACCAAGCCAAGCGACGCATCGGTCGCACTTGGTTCTTCTACTTCCTGCTCGCCGCGTCCATGGGCCTCGTGACCATCGCGCGCGACGGGCTCGTCTTTCTGATCGCCTGGGAAGTGATGGCCCTCAGCCCTCTCTTCCTCGTGCTCTTCGAACACGAGCGCCCCGACAGCCGCCGTGCGGCATGGATCTACATGGTCGCGAGTCACCTCGGCGCGGCGTGTCTGCTCGTACTCTTCCTACTGCTCTCCCCGGACCAAGCCTCGCTCGACTTCTCCACCTATGCCACCTCCGTAGACGCGCGCACAGTTTCACCCACGCTGCTCTTCGCCCTCGCCGTGCTCGGCTTCGGATCCAAGGCGGGCTTCGTACCTCTGCACGTGTGGCTGCCCGAGGCTCACCCCGCGGCACCGAGTCACGCCTCCGCGCTGATGTCCGGCGTGATGATCAAGATGGGCATCTACGGCATCGTCCGCGTGCTCGCTCTGCTCGGAACGCCCGAGGAGTCGTGGGGTTGGGCGCTGGTCGCCATCGGCGCTTCGAGTGGCATTCTCGGTGTTGTGTTCGCCCTCGCGCAGCACGATTTGAAGCGCCTGCTGGCGTATCACAGCGTGGAGAACATCGGCATCATCACGCTCGGCCTCGGCCTCGGTGTGGTCGGCTGGGCACGCGGCGAGACAGAACTGATGGTGCTCGGATTCGCGGGCGGGCTGCTGCACGTCATCAACCACAGCCTGTTCAAGTCGCTGCTCTTCTTGGGCGCGGGCTCCGTGCTTCACTCCACCGGGACGCTCGAGCTCGAGAAGATGGGCGGCCTGAGCAAGCGCATGCCTGTGACCGCAGGAACCTTCCTCGTCGGTGCTGCTGCTATCGTGGGCCTGCCGCCTCTCAATGGCTTCATTTCGGAGTTCCTGATCTTCATGGCGGGGGTCGCAGGTGTCGGCACGCAATCCGCGAGTGTGATCGTCTCGGCGATGGTGGTCGTGGCCTCGCTCGGTCTGATCGGTGGCCTCGCCGGGGCGTGCTTCGTGAAGGCGCACGGCACGGTGTTCCTCGGCACGGCGCGCAGCGATTCAGCAGCAGAAGCACACGAGGTAGCGGTAGGCATGCGCTTCGGCATGATGGTCTTCGCCATCGCCTGCGTGCTCGTGGGCCTCGGCGGTTGCTTCGTCGTTCCTCTTCTCGCGGCGCCGCTCACCGTGATCGTCCATCAGGACGCCGCCCTCATCCTTCCGCCACTGCTTCACGCAGCCGACTCCCTCGGCGTGGCGTTGACCGTCTTCGCTGCACTCTTCGTCGTCCTACTCGCTCTCTTCGGTGTGCGCAGCTTGCTCGCGAAGAAGCAGCCTGCGGTGGAGGTCGAGACGTGGGGCTGCGGCTACCCGGAGACCACGCCTCGCGTGCAATACACGGCTTCGTCCTTCGCCCATCCAATCACGCGCGATCTGTCGAGCGTGCTGCGGACGAAGGAATCGTCCGTGGATCTGGAGAGCCTCTTCCCCAAACGTGGGCACTTTCACTCGCACGCACCGGACTTCGTCCTCGACCTGTGGCTGACTCCGCTCTTCCGACGCGTCGCTCGCCTCGCTGAGCGCGTGCGAGTCCTGCAGCAGGGCACCGTGCATCTCTACGTGCTCTACATCGCCCTGGCGTTGGTCTTCATGCTGATGTGGCTGCGATGAGCGAGGTTCTCACAACGCTGCTGCCGAGCCTGGTCTCGCTTGCGCTCGCTCTGGGCCTCGCGCTGTGGATGCTGGGCCTGTTGGCGCGCACCAAGGCCCGCTTCGCTGGGCGCGCGGGTGCGCCACTGATGCAGCGCTATCGAGACGTCTTCAAGCTGCTCGGCAAAGGCGCTGTCTACAGTCGCACGACCTCGGCCATCTTCAAGGCCTCGCCCATCGTCGCGCTCGCTACGACCTTGGTCGCGCTCTCCATGGTGCCGCTCGGGGAGGTGGAGGCTGCCGTCCACTTCGACGGAGACCTCTTCGTCGTCGCGGGTCTGCTCGCCCTCGGGCGCTTCATCACGATGCTCGCCGCGCTCGACACAGGCTCACCTTTTGAAGGCATGGGTGCGAGTCGCGAGGCACACTTTGGCGCCTTGCTCGAACCCGTCTTCTTGATCAGCTTGCTGGCCCTCGCGCGGCTGACGGGCGCGAGCAGTCTCACCGACATGATGCAGGCGCTCCACCGCATGGACGCGGCGAGCACGTTGCCTGTCGTCGTGCCGCTCGTCGCTGCGCTCGGCGTAGCCTATCTGGTCGAGAACTCGCGCATGCCCGTCGACGATCCGACGACGCATCTGGAACTGACGATGATCCACGAGGTGATGATCCTCGATCATTGCGGTCCTGATCTCGCTTTCATCGAGTACGCGGCCGCGCTAAAACAGTGGCTCTTTGCTGCGCTCCTAGTCGGAGTGGTCTTGCCCATCGCCAGCGTCCCCGTGTGGGCTTCCGTAGCGGTGGGTGTGGCGGGCATCGCCGTGGTCACTGTGGCCGTCGGCGTCGTCGAATCGAGCATGGCTCGCCTTCGATTGCTCAACGTGCCCGGTCTGATTCTGGGCGCCGGCGCGGCAAGCGTCGTCGCGTTCCTGCTCACGGGCATGGTGCATTGATGGACAGCGTGCGCTGATGGATTCGCACACACTCGCGATTCTGAACATCCTGCTCGGCACCTCCATGGTGTCCGCATTGGCTCTGCTCGGCACCACTCGACTACGGACTTGCGCGCGCGTGCTCGCGGGACAGGGTTTGGCCGTCGGGCTCTTGCCCGCGTTGATGTCGGACGAACAGTTCACGATTCGGATCGTCGTCTTGATGGTTGGCAACATCGTGCTGAAGGCCGTCGTCTTTCCGTGGCTCTTGCTGCGCGTATGCCGTGACGTGAGCGTGCGTCGTGATCCGGGCGCCTTCATTGGCACCGGCGCCGCCGTGCTGGTTGGCGTGCTTTGCTTGGGCATCGCCGCGTGGCTGGGCACGATGGTCGGCGCATCCCTGCCTTCTCATCCTGCAGGCGTCTACATCGTTGCCTTCTTTCTGATCCTCACAGGGCTCTTGCTGATCATCGTGCGTCGTCGCGCCGTGATGCAGGTGATGGGTTATCTGACGCTCGAGAACGGGATCTACCTCTTCGGTAGCTGCGCAGTGATTGGCGTGCCCTTCTTGCTCGAGTTCGGCGTCCTGCTCGATGTCTTCGCCGCCATCTTCGTCATGGGCGCCGCGCTGCGCCAGATTCACGCCCAGTTCTCCAGCGACGACGCCACTAAACTCAGCGAGCTTTCGGGGTGAACAGTTCGAACCTCGCATTCTGCATGCTCGCCGCGCCTCTGATCGCGGGCATCGCCGGCTTCGCTTTGAAGAGCCCGATGAACATCCTGCGCCTCGCTGCACTGGTGACGGGCCTCTTCTTCGGCGCATCCGTCCTACTGACGGTGCAGGTCTTCGCCTCCCCCGAGGTGTTGCTATCCGCAGATCGCACATTGCGCGTCGATGCCTTCTCCGTTTTTCACATCCTCGCCCTGGCGTTGACCTATTTTGGCGGATCCCTATTCGCGCTGGCCTACTTTCGTCACGAGATCGCCTCGGGTCATTTCGGCATCACGCTGGCGCGACGCTATGGCGCCCTGTGGCTCGCGGGCCTCTCCGCTATGCTGCTCGTGCTCGTCTCCAACAACCTCGGCCTGATGTGGGTTGGCATGGAGACGACGACCCTCGTGACGGCCTATCTCGTCGCCATGCACGGTGACGCGCCCGCCATCGAGGCGATGTGGAAGTACCTCATCGTGTGTTCGGTGGGCATCGCCTTCGCGTTCATGGGCACGCTGCTCAGCGCCGCGTCCGCGCCGCAGGCCGATGGCGCCGACACGCTGCTGTGGACCCATCTGATGGATCAGCGCGCAAATCTGAATCCCCAACTGATGAAGGCCGCCTTCGTCTTCCTGATCGTGGGCTACGGCACCAAGGCGGGCCTCGCGCCCATGCACACGTGGCTCCCCGACGCTCATAGCCAAGCGCCGGCGCCCGTGTCCGCGATGTTCTCGGGCTTCATGCTCAACGCGGCGCTCTACTGCGTCGTGCGCTACCTGCCCATCGTCGAAGCGACGTCTCCCGGTTTCGGACACAAGGCGATGATCGGCTTTGGCCTCTTCTCGGTTCTGGTGCCCGCTGCGTTCATCATCTTTCAGCGCGACGCCAAGCGCATGCTCGCCTACTGCTCCGTGGAGCACCTGGGAATCATCGCGATTGGCTATGGCCTCGGACCACTCGGCGCCTTCGCCGCGCTCTTTCACACGCTCAATCACTCGCTCGCCAAGTCTCTCGCCTTCTTCTCCATCGGTCGCCTCGGACAGATTTACGGCTCCAATGACATGGGCCGAATCCGCGGCGCCATCGGCGCACATCCCGTCTACGGCCCGGCGCTACTCGGAAGTGTGCTCGCGCTCATCGGTGTCGCGCCCTTTGCCATCTTCGCCAGCGAGTTCCAGACGGTGCGCGCGATGGTCGCGCAAACGCAGTGGTGGCTGCTCGCGCTCTTCCTGCTCGGCGTCAGCGTCATCTTCATCTCCATGCTGCGACACGTCACGGGCATGGTCTTCGGCGAGCGACCCGACGACATCGAGCCCATCGAGCCTCACCCCGGCAGCAAGCTGCTCAGCTTCAGCTTCCTCGGCGCGTTGGTTCTGCTCGGTGTGTGGATGCCGCCTCCCCTGCGACACGCCATCGAGTCCGCCGCGCAGATCGTCTGGAGCCAACCATGAAGCACACGCCTACGGGGCTCCACCCTCTCTCACTCGGCGGCAGTGTTCCGCTGGCGTCGCTCGAGCCGGTCGCGTTCTCACAGTTCTCATCGACTCTGGAGGACATGGTCGAAGCGGGTGGGCGCTTGCTCAGCCTCTTCGCACGACCCGGTGCGGATTCCGAAAACCTGCTCTACGCGCTCTTGGCGCGACGGACCGGCACGGACACCGAGGCGAGTGACCACAGCCGCACGACCCTGAACGGGGGCGAACACGCCTTCGCTCTCGGCATCCTATGCACTCAGGTCACAGACGGCTATCCCGCGCTGACACCCGCCCTGCCTGCGGCCCACCTCTTCGAGCGCGATATCTTCGAGCGCCATGGAATCACCCCGGAGGGTCATCCGTGGTTGCGCCCCGTGCGTCAGTGGGCTGAGCAAGAGGTGCCTTGGCCGATGCACGCGCTCGAAGGCGATGAAGTCCACGAGGTGCGAGTCGGACCTGTCCACGCCGGCGTGATCGAGCCCGGTCATTTTCGTTTTCAGTGTCATGGCGAGCGCGTCTTTCGGCTGGAGATAGCGCTTGGCTATCAACACCGTGGTCTGCTCGCCGATATGGTGGGCGCTCCGCACAAGCGCACGATTCACCGAATGGAGACCGTCGCCGGCGACACCTGCGTGGGACACTCTTGGGCCTATGCGCAGACGATCGAAGCACTCAGTGACGTCACGCCGAGTCCGCGCGCCGAGGCCATTCGTGCCTGTGGTCTAGAGCTCGAGCGCCTCGCGAATCATATCGGCGACCTCGGCGCCATGGCCGGCGATGTGGGTTTCTTGCCCACGGCTTCCTACTGCGGCGGACTCCGCGGTGACGTGCTGAACCTCTCCGCAGCCATCTGCGGCAGTCGGCTCGGGCACGGCGTGATTCGTGTGGGCGGCGTCGGCTTCGACATCGAAGATGAGCTGGCCTCGACCATGCGCGAGAAGCTCGCCGCCATCCGTACGGCAGCGGCGCGAGCCAACACCCTCTTGTGGGCCTCGCCCTCTGCCATGGGTCGTTTCGAAGGCACCGGCACAGTGCCGACGGACGTCGCGCGCACCTTCGGACTCGTCGGCATGGCCGGGCGCGCGAGCGGCGTGGACGTGGATGCTCGTCGCGATTTTCCGACGGCCGCCTATCGCATGCACCCCGTGCGTCCGTGGCTGAAGCAGCACGGAGACGTCTACGCGCGCGGGCGCATGCGTTGGCGCGAGATCGAAGCCTCCTTCGATTTTCTCGAACAAGTGCTCGAGCGTCTTCCCGAAGGCGAACTGCGCATCGCTGAGGCCGAGGTCGCAGCTGACTCGCTCGCCGTGGGCATTGTCGAAGGTTGGCGCGGAGAGGTCGTCCATCTCGCCGTGACCGACGCCCATGGACAGCTCGCGAGCTATGAGATCGTCGACCCTTCGTTCCACAATTGGATCGGAATGGAGATGGCGCTGCGCGGCATGGAGATCTCCGACTTCCCGCTCTGCAACAAGAGCTTCAATCTCTCCTACGCCGGACACGACCTCTAGGCCCGTCATGTGGAATATTCTTCGAACTCGACTTCTTCAGGGCCAACGCACGACGGCGTTTCCGGCGTCAGCGCCTGAGCTGCCTCCGCGATTCCGTGGTCGGCTCGCACTCGATCCATCCTTGTGCGACGAAGGCTGTTGCGGTTGCGTCGACGTTTGTCCCACAAATGCCATCGCGAAGAAGAACGGCCTCGCGCTCGATCTCGGGCGCTGCCTCTTCTGTTCGGAGTGCGTGGACAGATGTCCGACGGATGCGCTGACCTCCACACCGGATTACCGACTCGCGACCACGTCGCGCGAAGCGTTGACGCTCTCCGGCGAGCCACTCGAACTCGCGCAGAGCCTCTCGGCTGATATCGCCAAGCGCTTCGGGCGCTCGCTCGGCATTCGCGTGGTCAGCGCCGGAGGCTGCGCGGGCTGCGAGGCCGAGGTGAACGCGCTCTCGAACATCGTCTTCGACATCAGCCGCTTCGGCGTGCATGTGGTCGCGTCTCCGCGCCACGCTGACGCGCTTATCGTGACGGGCCCCGTGAGCCAGCACATGTTGGGCGCGCTCGAGGCCACCTACCGCGCGATCCCCGCGCCCAAATTCGTGATCGCCGTGGGCGCCTGCGCCATCTCGGGTGGACCCTACGCCGAGTCTCCACAGGTCGAAGCCGGCGCCGCGTCCACGCTGCCCATCGACCTCTTCATCCCCGGCTGCCCTCCTCATCCTTACACCATGATCGACGGAATCCTGCGCGCGCTCGGCCGCCCTGTCCCCTGACGCGCGCTCTGGCGCGAAATCGCCACCTTCAATGGGATGCGAGTGCGGCGCGCATGGCCTCGATATCCGCCGTCTGACCCGTGAAGGCTTCGAAGGCGAGCGCGCCTTGGTGAAGCAGCATGCCGAGGCCGCCGACGCATCGGAGCCCTCGCGCCTCGGCGCGCGCGAGCACGCTCGTCACGCGTGGCTCGTAGACCATGTCGAAGACGCTCGCGTCTCGAGGTAGCGCGTCCATGGGCAGCGTCGCCGCGAACGCCTGCGCGGCTTGGCTCTCACCCAGCGTCGCGCTCGTGGCTTGGATCAGCAGGTCCGCGTGTTCGAAGCGCGCGCGTAGGTCGATCGTGAGGTCGCCGGCGCTGAGCAGGTCGCCCGGGAGCTGATCGCGCAGCGAATCGACCAAGACATGCGCCTGCGCCTCGCGTCGTGCGGCCACGTGCACACCGGTCGCCCCGGATGTTGCCGCAGCGTAGACCGCCGCCCGCGCAGCGCCGCCCGCGCCGAGCACGACGACGCGTGCGTCCTTCAGCGCGATGCCCGCGTCCCTGAGCGCGGCGACCATGCCCGCGGCGTCCGTGTTGGAGCCGCGGCTGCGGCCCTGCTCGAAGACCAGCGTGTTCACTGCGCCGATGGCGCGCGCGGCGTCGTCCACTTCGTCGAGCAGGTCGAGGCACGCGCGCTTGTGCGGCAGCGTGACGTTGACTCCGCGAAAGCCCAGCGCTCGGAGACCGAGGATGGCGTCGGGCAGCGCCTCGGGAGGCACGGCCATGGGCAGGTAGCTCGCGTCGAGTCCGAGGGCGCGAATCGCCGCGTCGTGCATGGCCGGAGAGCGCGAGTGGGCGATGGGCCAGCCGATCACGCCGAGCAGCATCATGACTCGTCTCGAGAGCTCGGCCGCGTGATCTCCACCACCTCTGCGCGCAGGCTCCCTTCGGCGAGGCGCAGCGTCAAAGCGTCTCCCGGCGCCGCGTCCGCCGCCCGCATCAAGGCGCGCCCCGTCTCGTCGTGCAGCGCGATGGCATAGCCACGTTCGAGCACCCTGAGGGGTGATAGCGAATCGAGCTTGGCGCCCGCCCGCGCGAGCTCGAGACGGCGTGTTCTGGTGATCTCGGGACCGACCACGCGCAGCCGCGAGGCCAAGGCGTCGAGTCGCCGTCGGCTCGAGCCGAGTCGGGTTCGCGCGTCACGCTCGCGCAGACGTTCGAGTAGACGGTTCAGGCGTCGGCGCTCGCCGAGCAGCTGCGCCTCCATGGCGTCACGCGCGCGCGTGCTCAACGCGTCGAGGCGACCGCGGCTCTTGGCCAGGTGATGGCGCGGATCGACCACCCAGCGGCGCAGGCGCTCCATGCGCAGGCGTCCCTGATCGATGCGCGTCTCCATGGCGCGATCCAGCCGCCGGCGCAGGGCCTCGAGCTCCGCCGTGAGCGCCTCCCGCTCGGGGATCACGAGCTCGGCGGCGTTCGAGGGTGTGGCCGCGCGCGCGTCGGCGACCAGCTCGGCGATGGTCACGTCCGTCTCGTGGCCGATGCCCACCACGGTCGGCACGCGACAGGCGGCGATGGCCCGCGCAACGGCCTCCTCGTTGAAGGCCCAGAGATCCTCCGCCGAGCCTCCGCCGCGCGTGACGATCACCACGTCGAGGCCGGGCAGGCGTTGAATCGCCTCGATGGCCGCCACGACGCTCGAGGGCGCAGCGTCTCCCTGCACACGGCAGTCGGCCACCACGAGGCGCGTGGGACAGCGGTGGTGGGCCACGCGGATCACGTCTCGCAGAGCGGCACCGGCCTCGCTCGTGACGACGCCGACCACGCGCGGCATGCGCGGGATGCTGCGCTTGCGTTCGGGATCGAGCAGCCCCTCCGCCTCGAGCGTCTTGCGAATCTTCTCGAAGCGCGCCCGCAGCTCGCCCTCGCCCATGGTCGTGGCGCCGCGTACGATCATCTGGAACACGCCGCGTGACTCGAAGAGCGAGAGGTCTCCGCGCAGCCTCAGGCGTGCGCCCTCTTCGATCTGTGCGCTCGCGCGTCGCACGTCACCGCGGAACATCACGCACTTCAGCTGCGCCGCCTCGCGCTCGTCGTTGAGCGTGAAGTAGAGGTGCCCCGAGCGCGCGTGGGTCACGCCTCCGACCTCGCCTTCGATCAACAGGTCCGCGCACTTGCGTCCCAAGAGCCGCTTCACCGCCCGGTTGACGCCCGCCACCGTGAACACCCGCGGTTCTTCGGGCGCTGTCGTCAGCTCTGCGTTCGTGCTCGTCACGTCCGCAGGCTACCGAATCCGTGCCGGCCTGTCCTCGGTCCGCGCGCTCTTTGGAAGAGGCTCCCCTCCATGCCAATTCTCGGCTGCCCGAGGCCGCATCCCGTGCTATCTAGGCGTCGCGACCCGTGAGGGGCGCGATCCGGAGTCGTCCAAAGGTAGGACAGCGGACTTTGAATCCGCGAATGGTGGTTCAATTCCTCCCTCCGGAACCAGGCGCGCTCGAGCTACGCCGGCAGGCGCAGGGCGAGGAAGGCCTCGTGGTTGCCCTTGGGGCCTTTGATCGCGGCGTCCGCCTGTCCCTCGATGTCGAAGCCGAGGGCCTTGGCGGCGTCCGCCACCGCTTGGATGGCGCCCCTGCGCTTCTCCGGGTCGCGCACCACGCCGCCCTTGCCCACTTCGCCTTTTCCCACCTGAAACTGCGGTTTCACCATGGCGAGGACGCGTCCCCCGGGCGCGAGGATGGCGCGCACCGCGGGCAGCAGCTTCTCGAGGCCGATGAAGGAGGCGTCGATCACGACGAGGTTCACCGGCGCGCCGAGGTCTTCGAGCTTCACGTAGCGCGCGTTCGTGCGCTCCATGACCACCACGCGTGGATCCGAGCGCAGCCGGGGGTGGAGCTGTCCGTAGCCCACGTCGATGGCGAAGACGCGCGCCGCGCCTCGCTGCAGGAGGCAGTCCGTGAAGCCGCCCGTGGAGGCTCCGAAGTCCGCTGCCACGACGTCGTCGACCTGCCAGCCGAAGCTGTCGAGGGCGCCCTCGAGCTTCACGCCACCGCGCGAGACGTAGGGGTGATCCACGCCGCGCACCGTGAGCACGGTGTCCTCCGCGAGCTTCTCACCCGCCTTGTCGACGCGCTGCTCTCCACGGAAGACCTTGCCGGCCAAGATGTACGCGCGCGCCCGCTCGCGAGAGGGCGCGAGGCCCCGGGACACGAGCAGGACGTCGGCGCGGATCTTCGCCACCGAGATGACTCAGAAGGGGATGTCGTCGTCAGCGAAGTCGTCGCCGCCGCCACCGGCACTGCCGCCGCCACCGCCGCCGGCACTGCCGCCG
>JAADHO010000425.1 GCA_013151775.1 Deltaproteobacteria bacterium
TTGGCGATGTAGGCGTGGCGGCGCGACTGCTGAAGCACACCGAGGCGCGCGTCGATCAGGATCAAGGCCACGTTCGCGGTGGAGGCGCCCGTGACCATGTTGCGCGTGTATTGAATGTGCCCGGGCGTGTCCGCGATGATGAACTTGCGCTTCTCCGTCGCGAAGTAGCGGTAGGCCACGTCGATGGTGATGCCCTGCTCGCGCTCGGCCTTCAGGCCGTCGGTGAGGAGCGAGAAGTCGAGCTTGCCTCCCTCGAGCTTGCTCGCGCGCTGCGCGGCGTCGAGTTGGTCTTGATAGACCATGCCCGTGTCGTGCAGCAGGCGGCCGATCAGGGTCGACTTGCCGTCGTCGACCGAGCCCACGGCCACGAAGCGCAAGAGCTCCTTGTCTTGATATCGGGCGAGGTAGGCCTCGATATCCGTGTCGATCATCGCGTCTTCGTCGACGCGCTCGGCGTCGAGAGCAGTCTTGTCGCTCGTCATCAGAAGTATCCCTCGCGCTTCTTCAGCTCCATGGAGCCATCCGAGTCGAAGTCGATCAGTCGACCCTGTCGCTCGGAGTAGCGCGTCATCAGCATCTCGCGGATCACCTTCGGCACCGTGTCAGCCTCGGACTCGACGGCGCCCGAGAGGGGGTAGCAGCCGAGCGTGCGGAAGCGGACCATGCGCATCTGCGGCTCCTCACCGGGCTCGAAGCGCATGCGCTCGTCGTCCACCATGATCAGCGTGCCGTTGCGTTCCACGACGGGGCGCTCCTTGGCGAAGTAGAGGGGCACGACGGGGATCTTCTCGAGCCAGACGTAGAGCCAGACGTCGAGCTCGGTCCAGTTGGAGAGGGGGAAGACGCGCACGCCCTCGCCCTTGGTGATGTTGGCGTTGAAGAGGTTCCAGAGCTCCGGGCGCTGGTTCTTCGGATCCCACTGCTGATGCTTGTCCCGGAAGGAGTAGATGCGCTCCTTGGCGCGGCTGCGCTCCTCGTCTCGACGCGCGCCACCGAAGGCGCAGTCGAAGCCGTACTTGGTCATCGCCTGCTTCAACCCCTGCGTCTTCATCACGTTCGTGTACTTGGCAGAGCCGTGGTCGAAGGGGTTGATGTTGGCGGCTTTACCTTCGGCGTTCGTGTGGACGATCAGATCGAAGCCGAGCCGCTTCACGATATCGTCGCGGAACGTGATCATCTCGCGGAACTTCCAGGTGGTGTCCACGTGCATCAGCGGGAAGGGCAGCTTGCCCGGCGCGAAGGCCTTCTCCGCGAGCCGCAGCATCACGGAGGAGTCCTTGCCGATGGAGTAGAGCATCACCGGATTGTCGAATTCGGCGGCGGCTTCCCGCAGGATGTGGATGCTCTCCGCTTCGAGCTGGCGGAGATGAGTGAGCTTTTTGGCGTCGAGTTCCATGGCGCTCCAGAAGGGGTGAGGCGGCATAGTCGGTTGTGGGGGCGAATTCAAATCGGCGAGGCGTTGGTGGCCACCACCACAGACAACGTTCAAGCGTCCCCCCCAGCTGTCTGCGCGCTCTTGCGTCGCCTCGTCGGAACAGATTTTTTACCAGCCACCACCATCTGGTGAGTGACCGCCCGCGGCTTGGCGGGTAGGCTCGCCAGTATGAAAACTCAATGGGGGTGGGTCCTCGGGACCCTGACCTTGGTGGCTTGCGGCGGTGGGGGCGGCTCAGGCGACGCGGGGCCGAGCGACGCCGCGAGGGACTCGTCCCCGGCCGACACGGGCCCTGCCGTGTGCGCGGCCGACGCCGAATGCGACGACGGGCTCTTCTGCAACGGCGCGGAGACCTGCGCGCCGGGTGATGCTGCGGCTGGCGTGGATGGATGTGTTGCCGCCGTGGATCCTTGCCTCGCCGGCCAGACCTGCGACGAGTCGATGGATCGCTGCCTGACCGAGTGCGACATCAGCGGCGACGCCGACGGCGACGGGCACGACTCCGTCGACTGCAGCGGCGACGACTGCGACGACTCGGATCCAAACCGCTTCCCGGGCAACGCTGAAGTCTGCGACGCAGCGAACCACGACGAGGACTGCGACCCCGCGACCTTCGGCGACAAGGACAGCGACTCGGACAGCTACTTCGACGCCGACTGCTGCAACACCGACTCCGCCGGCGTCGATATCTGCGGCGACGACTGTGACGACGACGCGCCCAACGTGCACCCGACGGCGCCCGAGGTCTGCAACGGCATCGACGACAACTGCGACGGCACGCTCTCGGAGATCGAGGACGTGGACCGCGACGGATTCGGCAAACTCAGCTGCGCCGGCACGGACTGCGACGATGGAGACGCCACGATCTATCCCGGCGCGCCCGAGCTCTGCGACGGCAAGGACAACGACTGCTCCCTTCCTGGCGTCGGTGCGGCGCATCCCAGCGACCCTAGCGAAGATGTCGACGGAGATCTTCACGCTGCGGTCACCGCCACCTGCGTGGGCGGTCCCTTCCCGAAGGATGACTGCGACGACGCCAACCCGGCCGTGAGTGGCGGCCTAGCCGAGGTCTGCGACGGTCTGGACAACGACTGCGACACGATGACGGACGAGGAGCCAGAAGCCAGCGCAGCCTGCGTCGCGAGCTTCAGCTCGAGCGTGAGCTGCGTGTCCGGGGCCTGCGCGGAGACAGCGACCTGCCCAGCAGGATTCAATGACTGCGATGGTGCGCCAGGTGTGACGCCCGGCGCGAGCTGTGAGAGCGACTCGCGAACAGACACGTTGAACTGCGGCGGTTGCGGAAGCGCTTGCCTCCTGAGCTGCCTCTCATCGAGCTGCGACGAGGCTGTCGACGTTGAGGCTGGTGGCGCGTTCAGCTGCGCGCTCTTGGCGTCGGGTCGCGTCACCTGTTGGGGTACGAATGAGGAGGGTAGCCTGGGCGACGGAACGACGACGACGACCAGCCGTCCGGTGCGAGTAGTCGGCCTGACCGACGCCGTGGAGATCAGCACGGGAGCGTCTCATGCGTGCGCTCGGCGCGCGTCGGGGCAGGTGGTTTGCTGGGGTTGGAACCGCAGTGGTCAGCTCGGGGATGGGAGCCTCACGAACCGTCTGACGCCCACTCCGGTCAGCGGGCTGACGGACGCAAAGCGAATTGCCGCGGGTTACGACCACACCTGCGCGATCCGCGCCTCGAATCAGGTCGTGTGCTGGGGTAGCAACTGGACCGGACAGCTTGGCGACGGGACGTTGGTGGACCGACTGGCGCCGGTTGCCGTTTCCGGTTTGAGCGACGCCACGGACCTGGTCGCTGGGCTCGATCACAATTGCGCCGTGCGCTTCAGTGGCCAGGTTTCGTGTTGGGGAGCGGGAGGCCTCGGCCAACTGGGTGACGGCATGAGGTGGCGCTCGATGGTGCCCGTGAACGTGAGCGGGCTGGCGAATGCTGTCGCGCTGAGTCTGAACGGCTCTCACAGCTGCGCGGTCCGCGCCTCGGGACAAGTCGTCTGCTGGGGTTTGAACGTGTTTGGTCAGCTCGGTGACGGAACCATCAGCGACCGGAGGACGCCGGTGAACGTCAGTGGGCTGACCGACGCCGTGGACGTCGCTGCGGGCTTCGAGCACAGCTGCGCGGTTCGCGCCTCGGGTCAGGTGGTGTGTTGGGGCAGGAATGATAGTGGTCAGAGCGGCGACGGAACGACGATGGGACGGCGGGCCCCCGTCAACGTTGTCGGCCTCACCGATGGACTGAGAATCACGGCTGGAGGCGTGCATTCCTGTGCGCTGCGCGGAACCGGACCTACGGGCCGCTTGGTGTGCTGGGGAGATCCAATGACTGGGCAGCTAGGAGACGGATCGGGCCTCGATGGAACTGCCAGCCTTCGCACGACGCCGGTAAATGTGCTGCCGTTGCCGTGAACGTCAGTGACCTGGAAAGATCCCTGGGTTGCGGGGTCAGACGAGGTCCTAGCGTCTGGCCAAGCCGAGTCAGCCGCACTCTTGCATGACGCCGTGAGAGCAGATTTTTCACGAAGCACCACCATCTGGTGAGTGACCGCCCGCGGCTTGGCGGGTAAACTCGCCCCTATGAAGACACGCTGGGGGTGGGTCCTCGGGACCCTTATCTTGATGGCCTGCGGCGGCGGCGGTGGCCCGGAAGACGCGGGGCTAAACGACGCCGCGATGGACTCATCGCGAGCGGACACGGGTGCGGGGATCTGCAGCGCCAACGCGGAGTGCGACGACGGGCTCTTCTGCAACGGCGCCGAGACCTGCGCGCCCGACGACCCGACTGCCGCCGTCGATGGCTGCGCACCGGCGGAGGCGGCGTGCCTCGCGGGACAGACCTGCGACGAAGACGCCGATCGCTGCCTGACCGCCTGCGACCGCAACGGGGACGCGGACGGAGATGGCCACGACTCCATCGACTGTGGCGGCGACGACTGCGACGACGCTGACGCGAACCGCTTCCCGGGCAACGCGGAGGTCTGCGATGCCGACCACGACGAAGACTGCGACCCCGCGACTTTCGGTGAGCGGGACGGCGATGACGATGGCTACATCGACTCTGCCTGCTGCAACCTCGACGCCGCGGGCAGCAGCGTGTGCGGCGACGACTGCGACGACGGCGACGCGACCGTTCATCCGAGCGCCTCCGAGGTCTGCAATGGCTTCGACGACGACTGCAACGGAATGACCGACGAAGGAGTCATTCAGTCCTACTTTGCAGACTGCGACGGCGACGGCTGGGGTGTAGGTGAAGCCACCATGGGCTGCAGCCCGCCGGCAGATCCACCGTCGACCTGCAGCGTCGTCTCTTGGGCGGCGGCCGACGGCGACTGTGACGACGCCGATGCAGACGCCCACCCGACCGCCACCGAGATCTGCGACGGCATCGACAACGACTGCGATGGCGCGATCGATGGATCCGTAGCCGAGGCGTGGTGCAACGATCCGGCACAGCTCGCCGCGGCTCACGCCGCGTCCTCCACATGCTCCGCGGGCGCGTGCACGCCCGACGCTGGATCGTGCGTGGGGCCTTTCCTGAGCTGTGACGCCACCCCAGACTGCGAGACCGACGGCGCGACGGGCCGCCTGCACTGCGGCAGTTGTGACAACCGCTGCCTCTGGGAGTGCGTCTCGGGCTCTTGTGACGACGCCATCGACGTGGCCGCCGGCGCCGGCTTCACCTGCGCCCTGCGCGCGTCCGGGCGCGTCGCCTGTTGGGGACGCAACGATCACGGGCAGCTCGGCGATGGCACGCGCGCAAACCACAGCACGCTGGCCGAGGTCCCTGGAATCGTCGACGCCATCGAGCTCGACGTAGACGGGTCTGGACGCGCCGGTCTCGGTCACAGCTGCGCTTTGCGCGCCACGGGGGGGGTCCTGTGCTGGGGC
This sequence comes from Deltaproteobacteria bacterium, assembly GCA_013151775.1. Taxonomy (GTDB): domain Bacteria; phylum Myxococcota_A; class Polyangia; order Polyangiales; family Houyiibacteriaceae; genus JAADHO01. The sequence continues at coordinate 5,333 of JAADHO010000425.1, forward strand.
CTCGGCGATCACGGGCAACTCGGTGACGGCACGACCACAGACAGCCTGTCGCCCATCGCCGTGCCGGGGCTGACGGACGCCGTCCACATCGCGGTCGGTTTTGGCCACACCTGCGCGATTCATCTGGACGGAAGTATCTCGTGCTGGGGGAGGAACGACTACGGTCAGCTCGGCGACGGAACCACCGTGGAGCGACTGACGCCCGTGACCGTGATCGGGATCGACGACGCCGTAGAGATTGGCGCGGGCGGCGGAAACCTGACCCGCTACCTGACCTGCGCTCGACGCGCTTCGGGACATGTCGCGTGCTGGGGGAGCAACATCAACGGTCAGCTCGGCGACGGGACGACGCACGACACCTGCCCGGGAGGGACGGATTGCTCCGCGCTCCCCGTCACGGTCGCGGGGCTCTCGGGCGCCACCAGCCTGACGGTCGGCGCGGGTCACGCCTGCGTCATCAGCGCCGCGGGACCCACGCTGTGCTGGGGACGGAATCTGGAGCAGCAATTGGGAAACGGGTCGAGCGCAAATAGCTCCACACCTGTGGCCGTGTCCGGGTTGCCGGCCGTCTCAGCATCGGCTGGGCGCTTCCACAGCTGCGCGATACGCGCTTCGGGGCAAGCTGTCTGTTGGGGAAACCGCGGCGGATTCGCTGCGCCGGCGCCCGGCGTGCTCGGCAACAACACGCTGGGCGGCAGCGCGACAGCGGTAGACGTGTTGGGCCTCGGTGACGCCACCGCCATCGCCGCGGGCCATTGGCATAGCTGCGCCATCAGCGCCTCCCAAGGCGTGCTGTGCTGGGGCGTGAACACGTCCGGTGAGCTCGGCACCGGCGACCTGCTGAGCACGAAGCGTCCTGTGCCAGTCGTCGGCGCAGGCTGGCCATGAACTGTGATTGGGGACGGTCCTAAGGAATCCACTTATTGTGTCCATCCAACAAGTGGATTCCTTAGGACCGTCCCCACCTCTCCGCGCACGTGAGTCAGATGGGCTACGCTGGGCGCGTCGGGTTCCTCATGTCGCCTATCCATCGCACGCGCTTCGCGCCTTCGCCCACTGGGGCGATGCACCTCGGGCACGCTCGCACGCATCTGTTGGCGTGGCTGAGGGCGCGTCAGCTAGGCGGGCGCGTGCTGATGCGGATCGAGGATCTGGATCGACAGCGCACGCGTGCTGGAGCCGAGGAGGCGCTCCTGCGCGACCACGAGTGGCTCGGGCTCGAGTGGGACGAGGGACCCGTGCGGCAGTCGCAGCGTACGGACTTCTACGCTTCCGCGCTCTCTGAGCTGCGCGACCTGGGCCTGGTGTATGCGTGCAGCTGCACACGGCGCGAGGTGGCGGCGGTCAGCGCGCCCCACGAGGACGAGCCGGTCTACCCGGGCACCTGTCGCTCGGGTCCGCGTCACCCGGAGCGCAAGACGGCGACGCGCTTTCGCATGCCCGACACCTCGCCTGGCTTCACGGACATCTACGCTGGAGTGTTCGAGCCGGGGCGCGTACGTGGCGACTTCATCGTGCGCCGCTCGGACGAGCTCTTCGCCTACCAGCTCGCGGTGGTGGTGGACGACGCCGAGCAAGGCGTCACGGAGGTCGTGCGCGCGGACGATCTACTCAGCAGCACGCCGCGTCAGCTCGCGCTCTACGCCGCTCTGGGGCTCACGGCGCCGAGCTTCGCCCACGTGCCGCTGGTGCTCGGGCCGACGGGCGCGCGCTTGGCAAAACGTGACGGCGCCATGGGTATCGCGACGCTGCGCGAGGCGGGCGTGACGCGGGAGCAGCTGCTCGGACGCTTGGCGTTCTCCCTTGGGCTCACGGCGAGCGAGGCGCCCACGAGCCTCGACGAGCTGCTCGGCGCAGACCTGTCGACGATCCGCCGCGAGCCCGCGGTGATCGACCTGCCCGAGGCCGCGTCATGAAGGACCTCTTCGTCAGCGGGCGCGTTACGATCCCGGCGAGCGATCTGAGCTTCACCAACGTGACGGCGTCGGGACCCGGCGGGCAGAACGTGAACAAGGTCGCGACCAAGGTCGACCTGCGCTTCGACCTCGCGGGGACGACGGCGCTCGACGAGACCACCAAGGCGAGGCTGAGACGGCTCGCGGGCTCGCGCCTCGACGCCGACGGTCGCGTGGTGATCGTGAGCCAGAAGACGCGCAAGCTCGGACGCAACGTCGAAGACGCACGCGAGCGCTTGGTGGAGCTTGTCCGCGCCGCCCTCGAGCGCCCCAAGAGGCGCCGTCCCACCAAGCCGAGCCGAGGCGCCAAGCGCCGACGCCTCGAGGCCAAGCAGCGCACCAGCGAGAAGAAGCAGGGCCGCCGCCGCGTGGGCGAAGACGACTGAGTGACTCGACTGGCCTGGCGCCGGAGTTGCGGTAGGACTCGCCGCCCATGGCTGAAGACGCGCCGAACCCTGCAGATCCCCATCGCGCCATCCGGCGCTGGCTCTGGGTCGTGTTCTTCGCCATCGCGGTGATGGTCGCCCTCGGCGGCATCACGCGGCTGACGGGCTCGGGGCTCTCCATGGTCGAGTGGCGACCCTTGATGGGCACGCTGCCGCCACTGGATCACGCCGAGTGGCTGCGCGTCTTCGCGCGCTATCAACGCTCGCCGCAGTACGCGCAGGTGAACTCCTGGATGCAGCTCGCAGACTTTCAGCGCATCTTCTTCTGGGAGTATTTCCATCGGCTCTTCGGCCGGCTGATCGGCCTACTCGTGTTCGTTCCTTGGCTCTACTTCATGGCGCGCCGTCGTCTGAAAGGTCGGCTGGCGTGGCGCGTCTTCGGAGCGCTCGCGCTGGGCGGCGCCCAAGGGCTGATGGGCTGGTTGATGGTGAAGAGCGGCCTGGTGAACGAGCCGGCCGTGAGTCATTTTCGCCTCGCCGCGCATCTCCTGCTCGCCTTCTTCGTCGCGCAGTACATCCTGTGGTTGATCCTCGATCTCGCGCCTGCTCGGCCCGAGTCTGCTCCCGTCGACAAGGGCACGCGCCGTGGCCTGGGCGCGCTGCTGGCGTTGGTCGTAGTTCAGCTCGCCTTCGGCGCCTTCATGGCGGGCAAGCGCGCGGGCTGGCTCTCGGCGAGCTTCCCCGACATGAACGGTCACTACCTGCCGGGGCCGTTCTTCCACAGCGCAAACGTGCTCCACGAGGCGCTGAACGGTCCCATGGCGATCCACTACGTGCACCGCTTCTTGGGCTTCGTCGTGGCCCTCGCCGTGATCGGCTTCGCGCTGTGGGCGCGTCGGCGTGCGCTACCTCCGCGGCTGCGCTTCGCCCTGCACGCCATGCTGCTCACGACGCTGCTCCAGTTCACCTTGGGCGCGCTGACCGTGGTCTTTCACGTCCCCACCTGGCTCGCTGTCGCGCATCAGCTCGGCGGCTTCGCGCTGCTCTCGGTCGGCGTGGCCGCCCTGCACGCGGCCGTCGGTGTGGCCAGCGTCAGCGCGCAGGCTGGGCGAGCTGCATCGCGAGGCTGAGAGCGGGAGCGTAGTTGCCGGCGAGGCGGATCTTGCCCGCCATGAAGGCCTGCTGCGCGTTCTGGCCCTTCTCGCGCATCTCTTCGAGGGCGTCGTAGCTGACCGTGGCCGTGAAGTCGGGCTCGGCCGGCGGCTCGTCCATGCCCACGCCGACACGCAGCGTGAGCTCACCTAGCTCGGGCACATCTTCGATCACTACGTGCATGGCGATGCGTTGGCCTGCCACGAGATCCTCCGCCCGCTTGCTCGCCATGCGCGCGACGCCCAGGGCGGTGCGATCGTCGGCCACGGCCTCGTCGCCCGATTCGCGCAAGAAGAGCTCGAGGCCCTCGACGGAGCCGGCCACGGCCATGCGCACGGGCACGTCCGGCAGCGGCTCCTGCGTGACCTTCATCTCGCCGGAGTCGACCGAGACGTAGTAGGAGCCGGTCCCCTCGATGTGCACCAAGCTCGCGCCCGAGGCGGCGCGGACGTCCTCGGCGAAGGCGGCGGACGCCGTGTCTCCGGCTTCTCCGCGCGAGTCGAGCAGCGCGAGGCCTCGACGAAAGAGCTCGGGGAGGGTCTGTTGGATGAATTGGGTGGCGTCACTCATGGCGGCGCAATCTAGTGTCGCGGGCGGTGCGACGCCAGCGTTCAATGCCAGCGTCTCAGGGCGAAGTGTTCGCTCGCGCGCGCGGAATGGGGGCCGTGCTGAGCGTGCCGTCCGTGGCGAGCTGGAAGTCGAAGCGCCGCGCGCTGCGTGTCAGGGAGAGGTCGCGTCGCACGATCTGCTCCTCCGGCGTGCCCGGCGCTACGACGATCAGCAGCTCCGCGTCGAGGTCCCGCAGTGCGTCGCGTTCGCTACGCCGAATGGAAATCTTCAGCGCCTCGTCGTTCCAATCTCGCACCCGCGCGGCCTCCACACCGAAGGCGTCGGCTCGCAGAGGAGCGCGCTCGAAGGGCGTGTCCTCGGGTGTGCTCGGCAGATGCACGTAGAGCTCGGGCGCGTCGTCGGGGTGCTTCCAGGTGAGGGCGATGAACACCGCGGGCAGATCGCGGAGCACGCCCGTGCTGCGCTCTCGACGTGCGATCTCCGCGAGCTTCGCCGCGTCGCCTTCGGCCGCGAGCTTCATGCGCGCGAGGCGGATCAGGCTCCACAGTCGAGCCACCGCCGAGGACCCCGCCATGACGTCGGGGCTGTCGGTCTCGGCCAAGCGCGCCTCGAGGCGCAAGGCCTCATCCGTGCGTCCCGCGTCGGCGGCGCTGCGCGCGAGCAGCAGCAGCACGTCGGAGTCGTCGGGCCTCAGGCGCGCCAAGGCTTGGTACTCGCGCGTGGCGTCATCGGCCCAGCCGTTGGCGCGGTACACGTCTCCGAGTCGACGGCGTGCCCAGGGATCGAGTGGCGCGAACTCGACGATCTCGCTGAAGACGCGCCTCGCCTCGCCCGTGTCGTCTTGGCGCAACCAGAACTCGCCCACGGCCGTGCGCACCTTGGCGTCAGCCAGCGGATCGCTCGACAGCTCCCGCGCGACCCTGCGGGCCTGTGGCATGGCGTTGGTCTCTTCGAGCAAGGCGAGCTTGCGGAGGCGCAGGCTGATGTCTTCGGGCATGGCCGAGAGCCAGCGGTTCACGAGCCGCAGGCGCGCCGCGGGCGTCGACGCGGCACGATACAGGCGACCGAAGTAGCTCCAGTCCACGTTGGCGTCGAGACCGAGCATTGCGCGCACCGCCGCCACGTCTTGGGGCGTGCGCACGTGTCGCAGGATGGCGCGACGCAGGTAGCCCTTGGCGCCGCCGCGGGCGACGAAAGCGCGGTAGAGCTGAAGCTGACTCCGCACGCCGCCCACGTGGCGAAGCATCATGTCGAGCAAGGCCTTCTTGCTGTGCCAGCTGCCGAGCTCACAACCCTGGAGCGCCTCACGCCAGACGCTGATGGCGCCGGGCACGCCGCCGTTGGCAGCCAAACGCTCGCGCCACAGATCACGTCGCGACGCCAGGGCCTGACGAGACGCGTCGGAGCAACGTCGGCGCGCGCCGAGGATGCGCGTGGGCATGGCGAAGCGGTAGGTGTGAATGACCTCCACCGTCTCCGAGCTGCCCGTGCTCGGGAAGCGGATCCCGCGCACCTCCGCCAGGATGCAGGTGGTGACGTCCGTGGCGCCCAAGGTGGACGAGAGCAGGCTGCTCTCCTTCAGCTCGCCCGTGCCCGACACCTTCAAGCGCAGCCGGACGACGCCGCCGAGGTCTGGACGCGCCGAGAGCGCTCGGTCGTAGCAGGCCTGCGGACCGCGCATGCCTCCCGCCAGCGCGCGCTGGACGACCACGCGCCCGAGGCCACCATCGCCGCGTCGGCTGTCTTGGCCCGCCGACGTTCCCGCGCTCGCGATTCGCGCCCGAGCCACGTGATCGACCCAGGTCGATTCGGGCGCTGTGGCGATCTCGGCGGCCGCGCTCGGTCGTCGCGCTCGCCAGCCCAGAGACTGGGAGTCGAGCAGCGCGCCACCGCCCGAGAGACCTCGGCGCGTGGTGAAGGGGTCGGGATCGAAGCCGCGCAAGGGCTGGTAGGTCTGGCCGCGTGACGCGCCGACGACCAGGGACGTCCACGGGGTCAGGATGCCGAAGCGCATGCCCAGCTCCGCCAGCGCCTCGCGCCCGGCGTCCGCGTCCACCAGCTCGAGCACGCGGTTGCTGGCCCAGCGGCGCCGCACGTCGCCATCGTCCTGAACCTCCTTGGGTGTAACGTTCAACTCTTGACGAAACGTCTGCCCGCGGTAGCGACCGCGCAGCGTGATCGACTGGGGCATGTCGTCCGCGAGCCGCCCCACCACGCGCAGATGTGCGCCGCGCGGAAGCGTGACGGCGCCCGCGGGATACACGCGCTCCACGCCGGGCCCGAGGTCGACTCGAACTCCGCGTAGCGTGGGCCGAGTGAGCTCCGAGGAGAGGGCGAGCACGGCGTTCACCACGTCGCGCCTGTCGGTGACGCGCACGGCACCCTCGCCGAAGAGCCGCTGCAGGAGATCGAGGTTCGCGTCGTCGCCCATGGCGAAGGCGAAGAAGCGCGGCGGATCCTCGAGAGAGGCGAGACCGCGGGCGATCTGTGTGACGTCGAGGGCGCCCGTCGTGGGCACTCCGTCGCCGATGTAGAGCACGGCGCCACGCGCCTCGCCCTGGAGCACGGCGGCGGCGTCACGCAGACTGCGACCGAGATCCGTGGCGCCCCCGAGGTGCACGCGCGCGATGGAGTCGAGGATGGCGCGGCGCACCTCGTCGCTGGCGGCCGTGGGCTCTTCTGGAGCGCCCTCGGGCAGATGGGCGGTCAGATCCGCGAGGCGAATGGTGACGCGATCCGTGGGCGAGAGCTGTCGCAGCACGGCCTCGAGGGTGCCGCGCGCGAGCTCCAGATCCTCGGGCTCGGTCGCCCCGGAGACGTCGAGCAGGATCACGATGGCGGGCGTCGCGGGCTGCCGATCCTCTTGCTCGAGCTCGAGACCCTCCGTGGGGATGTCGAAGAGCACGTAGCTCTCGTCGCCCGTCACATCTTCGTCGACACGCGGCGCGTCCACCTCATACGCGATGGCGCCGTCTGGGCGCTCCACGTCTTCTCCATCGAAGACGTCGAGGACGAAGTCGCTGCGTGGTCGAAAGTCGCTCCGTCGCAGATTGACGAGCCCACCGTCGATGCGCGCGCCCATGCCGGCGCGCAAGGCGCCCACCTGTCCATCACCCAAGTCCACCGTGAGCAAGAGCTCGCCGATCAACGGTGCCTGACCCTCGGTGTGCATGGGGTAGACGTAGGTGCGTCGGTCCCCACGGCGGTCGAGCCACTCCGTGTAGCGCAGGCGCACGCGCACGGTCCCGCCCGCTTGAACGGGGAAGATCCGAGCGCGCACTCGGTCCGGGCCGTCGTAGGAGAGTCGGCCCATGGGCATCCCCACCTCCGCCCACGAGAGGCCGTAGGCGCTGTCCGTCTGCATGGTGTTCACGACGCCATCGATGAAGCCTTGACCTTGGTCGATGCCGAATGACTCGACGATGGCGCCGCGCGGCAGGCGCACGCGATAGTCCGCCTCGAGCAGATCGCTGCGCGCGTTGAAGAAGGTCTGCACCACCTCGGTGACAGCGAGATCACCCCGTAAGGTGACGTTCACTCGATGAGCGCGTAGAGACAAGGGCGCCCGCGCGCGACCCAGCTCGAGAGGGGTGCGCCCCGAGAGGACGCCCACATAGCCCGGCGCGCCGATGAACGCGGGGGCCGGATCCGAGAGCCCGCCCGTGAAGTCGTCCCAGACCTCCGTGGGAGCCACGTCTGCCTGCTGTCCGCCGAGGCTGAGGGTCTCCCCTTGGGCCACTTGGCCTTCGCCGGATTCACCCTGATAGCCGAGTTCGCCCGTGAGGCAGTGGACCTTCGCTCCATCGTCGCTGAGCTCGACGGCGAAGGTGGCGCCCTCGGCGTTCAAGGTCGTGCCGCGCACTTCGTAGCGCTCGCCTCCGCCCTCGGCGCCTTCGACCCAGATGCGTCCCGCCTCGAAGCGCACCAACTCCAGAGTGAAGTTGGCGGCGCTGGCGCGATCGAGCAGCAGTCGACTGCCGCTGTCATGACGCACCAAGAGCCGTCCGTCCTCCGAGGCGCGCAGCGTGCTGCCCTGCTCGATACGGAAGGAGTCGTCCTCGGTCTCGTCGTGACCCTCACGACTCACGACGGCGCTTCCGCGCAAGAGCTCCGCGGAGGCGACGGTGGGCGCGGGTGGAGGCGGCTCCGGGCAGCCGACGAGGCCAACGGCCAAGAGAGCCGCGATCGAGCTTCGAACGCTGATGTTCCTCACTGCACACCTCCACGATTGGCGCGAGTAGCCGTGACCGCGCGGCTCAGGGGCGCCTCGGAGACACCCTCACGGGTGAGCGCGAAGGCATAAGCGCGGGTCGTGCCTTCGAAGCGCAGCGGGCGAATCTCGATGCGCTCTTCCGGTGTGCCCTCCTTCCACACCATCACGAGCTTGGCCTCGACAGTGGTCAGGTGTCGTCCCGGTGGTCTGCGCACCTCGATGCCGTAGCGACCATCCTCTTGCTCCTCCACGTTGAAGGCCTCGATGCCCATCTCCGGGTCGATGTCGTCGGGGCGACTCAGGCGCAATCCCGGATACGAAGCCCAGAGGGAGAGCCCCGCGTCGGGATGGGACCAAACCAAGGAGACGCGCAGGTCGCCCGACTCACGCAGCACCCCCGCGCGCCGCATGCGCGAGTCGAGGGCTCGCAGGCGGTCGTCGTCGTGAGCCTCCTTGGCCGCCTTGCGCAGCAGCGCGAAGTGAACGCTGGACCAGAGCAAGGCCGTGCGCGCCAAGCCCTCCGCGGCGCCGGGCTCGGCCGTCTGCGCCACACGCTGCTCGAGGCTGAGCGCCTCGTCGAGGCGCCCTGCGCCGGCCGCAGCCTGCGCGAGCAGGAGCAACACGGAGGGATCGTCGGGCTGGATCTTGGCCAGGGTCTCGTACTGGCGATAGGCCTCTTGGAACCAGCCGTGGGCGCGGTAGAGATCACCGAGGCGGCGGCGAGCCAGGGCATCGTCGGGAGCGAACTCCACGATCTCGCTGAACACGCGGCGCGCCTCGGGTTCGTCGTCCATGCGCAGGAACATCTCGCCGATCGCCGTGCGGATGCCCGCGTCGATCATCGGATCCGCGCGCAGCCTGTCGGCCAGACGACGTGCGCCGGCTAGATCGTGCTGCGCCTCGAGGGCCTCGAGCAGCTGCAGCAAGAGATCGAAGTCGCGCGGGAACATGCGGGAGAGACGCCGCAGGGCGCGTAGCTTGCCGCGGCCTTCACCGGCGCGGGCGAGCACCTGCTGAATCAGGGCCGAATCGCTGCTCGAGCCGAAGGCGTTGCGCACCAAGCGCAGCTGTTGGGGCGTGCGTACGCGGCGCAGGATGGAGCGGCGCAAGAAAGCACGATCGGCGCCGCCATCGAGTAGATGATAGAGCCGAATCATGCTGGGGATGCCGCCCGCGCGGCTCAGCATCAGCGAGAGGAAGGCGCGTCGGTCGCGCCTGCGTGGCAGCTCGCAGTCGCGTCGGGCTGTGCGGAAGGCCTCGACCCACGCGCTGGGTCCCGAGGCGCGCATCAAGCGCTCGCGCCACAGGGCACGGCGACCATCGAGCAGGAGGTTCGCCCCCGCGGAGCAGCGGCGCACGACATGGGACACGGTCGACCAATGGGCCACGCGGACGGTGGTGATGCTGACGGTCGTGCTGTCCAAGTCCAGAGCGTCCCAGCCCGTCTGCAGGCTGGCCGTGATGGATCCGCGAGAGTCGAGGACAGCCGTCGCGCCAGTGTTCGCGGCGGCGTGGCGACTGCGAGCCTCGACCGCTCCGGCGGTCATGGACGAGCCTGATGGCCCCCTGGCGGGCTGGTTGCGTCGGCGATGGCGCCTCATGCGTCGCCCTCGCGCCGGGGCGCGGTCCGCCTCATCGCGCCCGCGCAGGCGCCCCG
>JAADHO010000121.1 GCA_013151775.1 Deltaproteobacteria bacterium
CGCGCACCACCGAGCCCTCCTCGGCGACGATGTCCACGCCGTCGTGGCGCAGGTCCGGGCGCGTGCGCCGGACGAAGCCGAAGCCGCGACCAAAGCGCCCGTTCTCGACCGGCCAGACCAGCTCGTGGGGAGCCTCGGCGCCGCCCGCGGCCTCGACCCAGCGCGCCTCGGGCGGGGCGATCAGCAGCCGGTGACCGACCCGCTCCGTTCCCAGACCGAGCGCCTCGGCCCGACGCCTCGATGCCCCACGGGGTCGAGGCACGCGGCGTGGTCCGTTGCTGTAGCGCGAGTAGTCGTAGTGGCGCCGCGCCTCGGCGCGTGCAGCGCGCCTGTGGCTCGGGGACGCACGGCGGACACCGTCGTCGGCTCGCGCCGAGGTGCAGAGCGTCAGGCCGACCAAGACCAGGCTGAGCGTCACTCCGTGGGATCGGGACACTCCATTGCCATCGCGCGTTCCCGGTGCGTTGGTCAACTTCTCGGCAGACGTCGTCGCGCATTGGGGTTTGACCCCGGGGGCGCTCGTCTCGCACCATGGCGCGGTGGAAGAGCACGCGCCCATGGTGCCGCTGGCCTCTCGCCCGCCGACACCGACGGGGCTGGGTCCGCTCCGCTCCGTCTTGGCGGGAGTGGGCGACGCCTTCGTGCGGCTGGCGGAGGACCTGGCGGGAGAAGACCTCGACACCCGCATTCGTGCGATCCGCCTGCACCCCAACGAGGTGGGCTTCGATCCCTTCGGCTTCGACCCCGCCGCCACGCGCTACGCTCTGGCCGTCGCCGCCTTGCTGCATCGGCGCTACTTTCGCACGAAGGTCAGGGGCGCCGAGAACATCCCCGACGGTCGGGTGATGTTGGTCTCCAACCACTCGGGGCAGATCCCCCTCGACGGCGTGGTGATCGGCGCGGCCATGATGCTCGACGCGGAGCCGCCACGCTTCCCGCGCAGCATGGTGGAGAAGTGGACCGCCGAGCTGCCCTTGATCTCGGTCTTCTTCCCTCGCGTGGGGCAGGTGCTCGGATCTCCCGCCAACGCCCGCCGCCTGCTCGAGCAGGGCGAGGCGCTCTTGGTCTTCCCCGAGGGCTCCCGCGGCATATCGAAGACCTTCGATAAGCGCTATCAGCTCTCGGAGTTCGGCCTCGGCTTCATGCGCCTCGCTCTGGAGACGAACACCCCCATCGTGCCCATCTCCGTGGTCGGCGCGGAAGAGCAGTACGTCTCCCTCGGGAACATCGCGCCTCTGGCGAAGCTGCTCGGCATGCCCGCCTTCCCGATCATCCCGCAGCTCTTCTTCGGCATGCTCGCGCCGCTGCCCACCCGCTACCATATCCGCTTCGGTGAGCCCCTGCGCTTCGAGGGCGATCCAGACGACGACGACGCCATCGTCGGGGACATGGTGTGGCAGGTGAAGGCGCGCGTGCAGGCGATGGTCAACGACGGACTCGCCAGCCGCGAGGGCATCTTCCGCTGAGTCGAGGCGATCTCCCGGATCTCCTGCGAGTGCGCCATCCGTGGCTCGCGTGAGCGCTGGCGTAGCCGATCGCGTAGCCGAGCGAGCCTCCGCGGACACGGGGCGCTTGACCTTCGCGCCGGTTTGCGGTGCCTTTCGCTCATGAGGCTCATGCGATCCCCCCGCGCCGTCCTTCTTCTTCGCCCCCTCGGCGTCGTCCTCCTGCTCTGCCTAGCGGGCGCATGCGGCGCCGCGGCCGCCCACGGGCTGCCCGACGAGAGTCGAGACTTGAGCGTGGGGAGCGCGGCTCAGCGTGACATCAGCGGCACCCGGGCCGTGGACGCGCGCGTCTCCGGCAGCGAGTGGACCTGGGTGGAGGCCTCGTGCACGGAGGGGCCGCTGGACTTGGCCTCACGTGGCTTTCGTTCGCGCCTGCGGGTGAAGGCCGACGACCGTGGCCTGCTCTTGGCGTACGATCATCAGCTGGGCGACAGCTGCGCACAGACCGTGATGCAGCGGGCCGTGCCCGGCCAGGGACGGGACGCGACGTGGGCCATCACTGAGGTGGCGCGGATCGCCGAGCCGGCGACGGCCGCCTGCGCCGGGCGCGCCGAGGAGGACCGTCCTGGAGACGTGCGCATGCGCGGTGAGTTCCTCGAGGTGTCCGTGCAGCGCTCCCAGTGGTGCAACGGGCTCGAGGTCAAGATGATCTGGGCGCCCGCCGCGCCCGCGCCCCTGACCGACGCGGAGGTGGTGCGACACTACCTGGCGCATTTCGAGCGCCGAGACGCCGTGGCCGTGGCCGGCTTGTTCGCAGAGTCGGGATCCCTGGTGGAGCCCTTCGATCTCACACCCGAGGGAGGTCCCACCCGTCTCGAGGGAAGAGACGCCGTCGAGGGCTGGTACGCGGAGGCCTTTGGCAACACGCCCTGGCTCGCCCTCTCGGTCGATTCCCTCGAGCCCGGCACCGTCGAGGGGCAGCGCATCGCGGAATTCCAGTACATGGATCCGAGGCTCGAGCAGCCCTTCCGTGCGCGCAACACCTTCACCCTCGCGGGTGGCGAGATCTTCGAGGCTCAGTTCACCATCACGGCCTCGGAGGCCGATTCGGCGAGCGCCGAATGACACGCGTTGCGTTTCGGTCCCGAATGCGTCGATAATCCCCTCGTGGCGGACGACGAGGAGCGGGGAAGGGGGGGGGCGCCCAAGGCTCGACGGAGCCGGGGCGAGACGTCCGCGAAGCGTGCGCGCCGGGCTACTCCGGACGAGGCGGCAGAACGACCCGAGGCCACGCCCGCCGACGCTCGCCCCACGGCTCGTAGGCGCCGCGCTCAGCCAACGACCCCAGGGGAGGTCCGCCGCCCGGGGGCGAGGCGCAGCGACGCGAAGAAGTCTGACGCGAAGAAGTCTGACGCGAAGAAGCCCGCGGCCCGCCCATCGGCCAAGAGGTCCCCGGCTCGCCCGGCGGCGACTCGCTCGAGCTCGCCCGCCGCGGACGCCCACGGCGTCGTGCTCGTCACCGGCATCTGCGGGCGCTTGGGCAAGCTGCTCGCGCGCACCCTGCACCGGGAGACCTCGGTGGAGGGCGTGGACCGGCGGCCCTTCCCCGACTGTCCCAAGGACATCGTCCATCACCCCTTCGACCTTCGACGCAAGAAGGTGCGAGACATCTTCCGGGGCGGCCGGATTCGCGCCGTCGTGCACCTCGGCGTGCTGCACGATCCGCGCAAGAGCGTGAAGGAGCGCCACCACTGGAACGTTGTCGCGTTTCAGAAGCTGCTCGACTACGTGGAGCGATACGAGGTGCCGAAGCTGGTCGTGCTGTCGAGCGCGAACGTCTATGGCCCTCAGCCCGACAACCCCCAGTTCCTCACGGAAGAGTCGCCCCTCCTCGGCTCCCAAGCCTTCGGCGGCATCCGCGACCTGGTGGAGATGGAGATGCTCGCCCAGAGCTTCTTCTGGCGTCATCCGTCCACCGAGACGGTGGTGCTACGCCCGGTGCATATCCTCGGTCGCGTCCACAACGCCGCCAGCAACTACCTGCGCCTCGAGCGCCCCATGACGATTTTCGGCTTCGATCCCATGGTCCAGCTGATCCACGAGCGCGACGTGGTGCAGGCCATCCGCTTGGCGTTGGCGCCGGGGGTGAGCGGCATCTTCAACCTCAAGGGTCGCGGTGAGCTGCCCCTCTCGCGCATCCTGCGCAAGCTCGGCCGACGCCCGCGGCCCGTGCCCGGTCCCCTCGCCGTAGCCGCCCTCGACAGGCTCTGGCGCTATCGGCTGACGTCCTTCCCCACGCCCGAGCTGGATCACATCCGCTACATCTGCATGGTCGACGACACGCGCGCCCGCGAGGTGCTCGGCTTTCGGGCCGCCCACGGCCTCGAAGAGACGATCCGCGCGCCCATGTCCCTGCGCTGAGCGCTCTGCCCTCGGCCCGTCAGCGCAGGACGCGACCGTAGATGTCGCCGTTGGCGCCGCTGCGGTGATCCACCCAGACCGCGCGCAAGGCCCCGCCGCTGACCGCCACGTCGGGCTCGACGCTGTCGCTCGAACCCGGGATGGCCGTGGAGTCGAGGCGCACGTCGCTCGGCTGCCAGTTCTGGCCGCCGTCGAGGGAGTAGTTGGCGTAGATGTCGAGCATGCCGTCGCGCTCGTCGCTGAAGACGGCGCCGATCAGCGGCCCCTCGGCGGCCAGGCGCAGCTCGAAGCTGCCGCTCGCGCCCTCCAACGTGCCCGTGTCGAGGCGCGCCGCCGGTGCGAAGGTCATGCCCGCGTTCGGGCTGCGTCGGGCGAACACGTCGGGGAAGCCGAAGCGGTAGTCGACGAAGCCCACCAAGACCACGCCGGGAGAGGGGGCGAGCAGCGTCGGCTCCACGGTGTCGTGGGGCAGGCTGTCGCCGTCGACGTTCACGGCGCTGGCGAGGAAGCTCGAGCCCGCGTCTGTGCTGCGGTTGAAGTAGACGTCGAAGGAGGAGCCCGAGCGATCGTCCACCCAGGCGACGTAGACGTTGTCTCCCTCCGCTGCCACGGTCGGGGAGAAGCCGCTCGAGGCGCCCGGCGCGTCACCGAGATCGACGCGTTGGTCCGCGGCGCCGAAGGAGGCGCCGGAGTTGACCGAGCGGGAGAGGTAGATGTCGAGCCCGCCGTTCCTGTTGTCACGCCACACGACGTAGACGCGCGAGCCGCTGGCGGCGACCACGGGAGTGGCCGCGACGAAGCCAGGGACTGCGACGTCGTCGCCGTGGTCGATGCGCACGGGGGCGCTGAAGCTCGCACCCGAGTTGCTGGAGCGCGCCAGGTAGATGTGGCGGTTTCGTGCCGAGGTGAAGACCTCGTACACCACGTAGACGCGGCTGCCGCTCTGGGCGACCTCGACGTTGAAGGAGTCGCGGTTCTGGCCGGGGTTGAGGCGGACGTTGCCCCCGAAGGACGCGCCGGTGTTGGTGGAGCGCGTGCTGTAGATCTCGCGGTAGTTGGTGCCGCCGCGGAAGTCCGCCCACACGCCCGTCAGGACGCTCGCGCTGCTGACGGCGATGCGCGGCCCGATGGCGGGCCCGTTGCTGCTGTCGAGGCGGATGGGGGTGGCGAAGGTATCCGTCGCGTCGCTATAGCGCGAGTAGTAGATGTGGGCGCCGCCGGTGCCGCGTTGGTCCATCCAGGCGGCGAAGGCGCGAGCGCCCCCGTTGCCCTCGATCACCGGCTGCACGGAGTTGTTGGAGCCGAGGGTGTCGCCTCGGTCGACTCGCAGATCAGAGGGCGTGGTGGGCGTGAGGCAGCCCTCGTCCGTGGTGCCGTCGCAGTCGTTGTCGAGCCCGTCGCAGAGCGTCTCCGTGGCCTGGTAGCTCGCGGGCAGTGAGCAGACCCAGCCCG
>JAADHO010000083.1 GCA_013151775.1 Deltaproteobacteria bacterium
GCGCGTCCAGGCCTCGACCGAACTCGAGCCGGCCCTCGTCCAGCTCACGGACGCGGCGCTGAGCGCAGACCTGGGCGAGCTCGCCGCCTCCCAAGCCAGCGCGTGCGCAGCCGCCCGAGACGCCTGGACGTCCGCCCGACGTGAACAAGAGATGCTCGCGGAGGCGGAGAAGAGCTTCGACCCCGACGCCTTTCGACGTGGCGCCGCCATCCTGGGAGCGGGCGCCGTCCTCATACTCGCAGCCTTGCTGGTGGCGATACTGCGCTGAACCCGTCAGGGGAAGGGCAGGCCGCCGTCTCCGCCGGGCAGACCGCCGCCGCCGCAGCCGAGGATCGCGACTAGGCTGTCGCCGCAGCAGACCTGAGGGCCGCCGCCTCCTCCTCCGGGGAGGAGACCGCCGCCGCCCACCTGGCAGCTGTCGCTCCCGCTGCAAGCCTCGCAGGCGCAGCTGGTGTCGCTGTTTGCCACGCAGGCGCCACCGCAACAGCTCTCGCCGGGATCGCCGCCACCGCCCAAGCCACCGGCCGCGGGCGCCTGACAGGCCACTCCCGTGTCGCCGCAGCCGCAGCTGCTCGCCGCACAGGTCTCACCGGTGGAGCAGGCCGTGCCGCAGGCGCCGCAGTTGGCCGCGTCGCTGGTCACGTCCACACAGGCTCCGCCGCAGCAGGCCTGGCCGTCCACACAGGCCGCGCCCGTGCCGCCGCAGCCACACACGCCGCCGACGCAGCTCTCGCCCTCGGCGCACGCGGTGCCCACCTCGCCGCAGTTGTTGGGATCGCTCGAGAGATCCGCGCAGGTGAAGCTGCCGCCGTTGCTCACGCAGCGCTGACCCACGGGGCATTGGCCGAAGTTGCCGCACAGGCATTGGGGCGGCCCGCTGCCGCCGAGCTGCTGCCCGCACACGCTGGCGCGCTCCACGTCGCAGGCGAGGCCGCAGCCGTTGCAGTTGGAGAAGGAGGTGTCGCCGCGACCATCGAGCATGCCCGCCGGAGCCTGACGATTGGAACAGCTCGTGCCGCAGCAGCGCTGGGAGGAGCTGCAGCTCGGGCTGCACATGCCTGGACCCACGGAAGTGTCCCTGCCGCCTCCGTCCGGAACTCCGGTGCACGCGCCACCAACACACCTCCCGCCGCCGCAGCTGACGCCACAGGAACCGCAGTTGTTGGGGTCCGAATCGAAGCTGGCGCAGACGAAGCTGGCGCCCGCAGAGCAGCAATTCTGCCCCGAGGTGCAGGCGGGCGAGCAGCTACCGGGAGGGGTCACGCCACCGTCTCCGCCTCGGGTTCCGGCGCCCGAACAACCGAGGGCCAAACCCAGACTCATCAATGCAGCCCAACGAAGCGATGTCATACCCATGTCCTCCAAGGTGCGCAGTTTCCGTACGCGCACCCAAGCTAGCGGGGGTGCACGCATGCTGTCAACGCAGGCCGGGACATTCCGCAGGGAGTGAAAGGCCCGGGCGTGCGTCAACTCACCCCGCTAGTTCTCGCAAGACGCCCATCACTTCGGCGACATGCCCCTTCACGCGGACCTTCGGCCAGACGTGCACGAGCTTGCCCTTGGGGTCGATCAGGAAGGTCGAGCGCAGGATCCCCATGCGCTTCTTTCCGTACATGGTCTTCTCGCCCCAGGCGCCATATTTCTCCAGCATCTTGGCCTCGGGGTCGCTGAGCAGAATGAAGTCGAGCCCGAGCTTCTCGCCGAAGCGCAGGTGGGAGGCGATCGAGTCCTTGCTCACTCCGAGCACCACCGCGCCGAGGGCGTCGAGCTCTGCCGCCGCGTCGCGGAAACCCTCCGCCTCGCGCGTACAGCCGGGCGTGTTGTCCCGTGGGTAGGCGTAGAGAACGACCCATTTCCCCAACAATTCCGAGAGCCTGAGCTTGCCTCCCCGCGATGACTCGAGCCAAAACGCGGGCGCCTTCTTACCTACTGCGAGCATGCTTCTGTCTCCATGGGCCCCTTCTCGGGCGAGCGCGGCGCTCTGTCAATGATCCTCCGAGTTGCTCCAACCCTACAGGCCCTGGCGAGGCGTCCGTTACCGTGGTTGGGACCCGAGTCCCAGGAGTCGAACCATGCCCAGCCGATACCCCATTGCCTCCGCCCTGCTGCTCTCCATCCTGACGCTCGCGAGCGTGCCCTCGCTCGCCCGGGGCCAAGCGCCCGTGACCAGCCTCGACGCTGCCCGTCGCGGGCTCGCCACCTACGATCTCGAGGGGGAACGGACCCTGGACGTGATCCGAGGTCTGGGCCGCCTGCTCGAACATCCTCCGGGCCTGCGTGAGGCGCGAGAGGCGACCTTCCTACGCGACATGGCGTCCGCGGACCTGCTGGTGCTCGTGCCGACTTCGGCCATGCGGACGCGGGTCAGCGCGGCCCTCGGGGTGCCCACGGCGCAGGTGTTGGCCTGGCTGCAAGCGGACCTGCGGCGAGCCGCTGTCGGGCCCTACGCCCCCGCGGCTCACCAAGGACTCGACGCCCTCAGGCTGCGCGCGGCGACCTCACCCGACTACGCCCACGGTCGCGGGCCGAGGCGCGACGCCTTGCTGCTGAGCGCCGTGGCCCAGGCCCTCGAGGAGGCCAACGTGGTGGAGGCCCTCGCGGCCTTGGGCACGGACCCCTGCGCAGACGCGGACGCGGCGTGTGCGTCTCCCTACAGCCACTTCAGCGCCGCTGGCCGCCGCGCCATCTCGGCTCTGAGAGACGCACGAGCCTGCGTGGGACATCTCGGAGAGGCCGCCACGGGAGGCGACCCCTTCGCCCGAGCGGCGGCGCCGAAGCTGCCTGCGATCGTGGCCGCGCTCGACGCGCTAGTGCTCACACCTACGCCGAGGCTGCCCGGAGATGTGCGCTTGCCGCAAGTGAGCCACGCCCGAGCGGAGGCCGACTTCGACGCCGTGCTGCTGATCGCTGGACGCGAGCTGCGCCTCGGCTACGCGGCCCACGCCCACGTCCAAGCCGACGGGGAGGTGGCGCTCGAGCCCAGCGACAGGCCACTCCTGCCCGAGACCCGGAGCTTCCGCCTGCCCACGGGCTATCGCCCCGTCGTGCGCGCGATCCCGGGTCTGGTGCGCGCCCTGCCCCAAGCGTCCGAGGGCACGCGCGTCGCTCTGGGCGTCGCCCCCGATGTGCCCGCCCACGTGATGAGCCGAGTCTTCCTCTCGGCCCGCGCCCGGGGCCTCGAGCCGAGCGTGCTGCTCGCCAGCGCGGGTGACGGCAGCCTGCGCGCCATGGCCTTCCACGGGATACTCGCCGGAGAGCGCCCTCCGGCCACGGACCTGCGCGTGCACGTGCGCCTCGGGGGCTACGCCGTGGCGTCGAGCACAGGCGGGACGGTCTCTCTGCCGCGCGTGCGCGGTGACGCGGGCCTGCACTTCGACACCGAGGGCCTGAGCCATCTGGTGGGACAGCGCCAGCCCCGCTCGGCCAGCCTGCGCTTCATGAGCGTGGTCGACTCGGGCCCCGTGCTGCTCGCGGCCTTCGGCCTGTCTCCGGCGGGAGACTCCCTCACGGTGGTGATGCCCTAGCGCCTCCTCCCCGAAGTTCGTTCCGAGGCACTAGCGCCCGATCAACTCGCGCTCGCCGGGGTTGTTGCAGCAATTGGGCCCTTCGTTTAGCTTCCGGCCGGCCATGGAGCTACGGACATACACCTTCATCGACTCGCTGCAGCCTCAGCTCACGGGTTTCCTTCAAACGGTCGCGCCGGGCTTTCAGCCCCTCGAGCGTCAAGCCTCGCTCTTCGTGGAGATCGCCCCGGGCATCGCCATCAATCAGCTGACCGACGCCGCTCTCAAGCGCACGCGCTGCCGGCCGGGCATGCAGATCGTGGAGCGCGCCTTCGGCCTGCTCGAGCTTCACCACGACGATCAAGGAGAGGTGCGCGAAGCGGGCGCTGCGATCCTCGGCGCCATGGGTGTGTCCGAGTTGGATCGCTATCGCCCCAAGATCGTCAGTGAGCAGAAGATCCGCAGCATCGAGCCCTACCACGAGATGCTGGTGAACCGCATGCGCCACGGCGACATGATCCGCGAGGGTGAGACCCTCTACCTGCTCGAGACCTGGCCCGCAGCCTACGCCGCCATCGCCGCCAACGAGGCCGAGAAGGCGTCACCGATTCGTCTGCTCGAGGTGCGCACCTTCGGCGCCTTCGGCCGGCTCTACCTCGGCGGCGCGGAGGCCGAGATCGACGAGGCGGCCAAGGCCATCGCCCTGTGCTTCGAGGGCATCGACGGGCGCGCTGACACGCGCTAAGAAGCGCACGTATTGGGGACACCCTCAGGGGTGCCCGGGGGCCGGTTTGAATGGAGTTGGAACCGGGCGAGCAGCCCAAAGGATGAGAACGATGATCAAGAGAGCCACCCTACTCGGCGCCATCATGGCGCTCTCCCTCGCCGGCTGTGGCGGAGGCGGCGGACGCGGAAGCGACGACGCCGGCATCATGCTGATGGACAGCGGCAGCACCGCCACGGACAGCAGCACCGGCACAGACAGCGGCACGACCACCGACAGCGGGAGCGGAGGAACGTGTGACGTCGGTGCGACTGGCCTCACCGGCGCTGGCTGCTTCCCACGCTGCGCCATGGCGACGCTTACGGCCGTGAACGCCTGCGCAGACACCACCTGCCTCCAGACCGCGCTCGGCGCGGACACCACGCCCGGCATCATGGTCACGCCTCCCGGAAGCGCTGCCGTCGAGGTGAAGTGCCTCCAGTGCTACGCGCTTCAGCAGAACTCGTGTGCAGCGGAATCTTGCCCGACTGAGTTCAGCACGTGGGCGACGTGCTCCCAGGGCGGCGGCGCCTGCACGGCGGAGAACACCGCTCTGAATACCTGCATCAGCGCCTCCTCCACCTTCCAACCCTGCGCTCAATCGCGCATCGGAATGTGCTTCGGCGCCTGATCGCCCGGACACATGAAACCACCGAGGGTCCGGCTGCGAAGCGGCTGGACCCTCGTCGTTTCCGTCTCCCGCTGTAGGCCGGGGAAGTGTCATGCCCTACCAGCAACGAACGCCGACGTCCTGAGCGTGGGTGCAGTTCTCGCAACCCCATGTCGTCAGCCGGAACCTCGTCTGCGGCACGTCAAACCGGGACTGGCACGCCCGCGAGACGACGCGTAGACTGCGGCGCGAGGACACTATGCGCATTTTCTTAGGCTTACTGATGGTCTCCATGATGCTCTCCCTGGGCTGCACCACGGACTCCCGCCGTGGAGGCCGACGTGGCCGAGGCGATGGGGGCGTCGCGCGCGACTCGGGCAGGGTCATCTTCGACTCGAGTCTGCCGAGCGGGGACTCGAGCGTGCTGCCACGCGACGCGGGAGGGACGTGCGCCGAGGACCTCGTCCCGCTCTTCAGCGGCACAGCCTGTTCGAGCTCCACTCGCAGCTGCATAGACGCCTGCACGGACGGCGCGTGCATCTCGGGCTGCCTCGACGCGGACCTGAGCCCGGACTGCGGCGGCTGCGCGAATCAGAACATCATCTCCTGCTTCAACAGCAATGGATGCCAGGCCGAGTGGAACTGCTTCTCCCAGTGCGCGGTGGCGTTCGACTGCTCCTCGGCGACCGTGCCGCGGGACTGCGTCACGGCCAACTGCGGGCCTCAGGACGACGCCTACAACACCTGCACCAGCGCCATCACGACGGGCGACTGCGGCACGGCTTGGTCGAGCTGCGTCCCCTGAGCACACCACACCGGCTGATCGTCGGTGACGTCCACGGCTGCCTGGACGAGCTTCGTGATCTACTCGCCGTGGCGCCCTCCGATGCAGAGCTCCTGCTGGTCGGAGACCTGGTGGCCAAAGGTCCCGACTCCGCCGGGGTCGTGGCCCTGTGTCGAGAGCGGGCTGCGCGCGCCGTACGCGGGAACCACGACGAGCATTGCCTGAGGGCGTGGCGCGCGGATCGACGCGGCGAGCCCCACCCCCGAAAGCTAGGGCCGGCCCATCGACAGGTGCTCGCGACGTTGGACGACGACGCCTTTCGCTGGCTCGACGCCCTGCCCTTCTGGCTCCGATTGCCACGGGACGGGGTGGTGGTGGTGCACGGTGGGTTGGTCCCGGACGTCGCCCTCGACGCCCAACAGCCCGAGCACGCCATGACGCTGCGCTCGATCACCCCTGCGGGTGAACCGAGCAAATGCGTCGAGCACGGCGTGCCCTGGGCGAGCCTGTGGCGCGGACCCGAGCGCGCCGTCTTCGGCCATGACGCCCTGCGCGGCCTTCAGCGTCATCCCCACGCCCTGGGCCTCGACACGGGCTGCGTCTATGGAGGCACGCTCTCGGCGCTGCTCCTGCCTGAAGACGAGCTGATTCAAATCCCCGCGCGCCGCGCCTATGTGGACGTCACGTGAGCGAGCCGGCCGGTGAGCTACGACGCATCGCCCTGCCGCCAGACGAAGCGGGTCGCCCGCGGGAGGCCCTGCTGGTGCTCGCGCCCGACGCGCCACCGCGTGCCTACCTCAACCGCTGCCCCCACCTCGACGTGCCCCTCGATGCCGGCAGCCCGGGTTTCGCCCCGAGGCGCGGCGAGCTGATCTGTCACACGCATGGCGCGCGCTTCCGCGTGCTCGACGGCTACTGCACCTGGGGACCATGCCAAGGCGACGCCCTGCTGCCCGTGGAAGTGGCGCGAGACGCGGACGGGCTGTGGCTCGTCTTCGAGGGCGCGCGCCTGCAGGTGGACTGAGAGGCTCAGGCTCCCAGGCCCGCCTTGGGCGCAGACAGGGGCAGGGGCTCGACCCAGCGCTTGTCCTCGGAGTTTTGCAGGGTCTCTCCGCGATCCGTCAGCACCTCGACGCCGTCCCGCGTGACGAGCACGGTGTGCTCGAATTGCGCCGACAGGCTGCGATCCGCCGTCTTCACCGTCCAGTCGTCGTCCATCAGATCCGCGTCGGCCGCGCCGAGGTTGATCATGGGCTCGATGGTGAAGATCATGCCGCGCGTGAGGCGCTTGCCCTTGCCGCGCCTGCCGAAGTGGGCGACCTGCGGCGGCATGTGAAACTTGCGGCCCACGCCGTGGCCCACGTAGTCGCGCACCACGGCGCAGCCCTGCGCCTCGGCGTACTCTTGGATGGCCGCGCCGATGTCGCCTAGACGCTTGCCATGGGCTACCTCCGCGATGCCGAGCTCGAGGCAACGCCGCGCGACCTCGGTCACGTGTCGCGCGTCTTCGCCTGGCTCACCGACATAGAAGGTGGCCGAGGTGTCGCCGTGGTAGCCGTGCTCCTTGGGCAGGTAGGTGGTCACGTCGACGTTCACGATGTCGCCGTCCTCGAGCGTGTCCTTCGCGCTCGGGATGCCGTGGCAGATCACCTCGTTCTTGCTGGTGCAGACGCTCTTGGGGAAGCCCTTGTAGTTGAGGGGCGACGGGTAGGCGCCTCGCTCCACGATGAAGGCATGCACGAAGTCGTCGATCTCCTGCGTGGTCATGCCCACGCGGATGCGTTTTCCGACCTCGACCAGCGTCTGCGCGGCCAGCGCGCACGAGGCCCGCATCTCCTCGCGCATCGCCGGTGTCATGATTTCGACCTTGCCCACATGGCCTCCGAAGCGCTCACCTACTCAACGCGGCGCCTCGGAGCAAGCACACGAGTCTCAGCTTCGTAGAAACGACCCCTCTCGATAGGCTACGAAGAAGACCATCGCGCCCAGCAGGTTGCCCAGAGCCATGACGCTGAAGAGCGTGGCGTAGGTGATGTGAAAGACCAGCGCGCCCAGCAGCGCCGCCGGCACCACCAAGAGCCAGAGCACGCCCGCGTCGAGCCACAGGCTGAGCCGCGTCGCGCCGGCGCCCGCCATGGCCTGCGAGAACACCACAGCCACGGCGAGCAGCACGTAACTCGGCCCCACGCGCATCAGGTATTCGCGCCCCACGCTCGCGACGCGCGCATCGGCGTCGAAGAAGGCCAAGATAGAGTCCGCGTAGCCCACGTAGAGGCCGACCATGATCAGGGCGCTCAGCGCGCCGAAGAGCGCGGCCCAATAGCCGGCACGCTTCGCCCGCTCAAGCTGACTCGCGCCGACATTCGTGCCCACGTAGCTCGACGCGGCGGCGCCCCAGCCGAGGCCCACGAAGAGCACCATCATCTCGAGCCGCAGGCAGATCGAGTAGGCCGAGAGCACGCTCGGATCGCTCGTCGTGGTGAAGCGAGAGGCGACCAACGCCAGGAAGGCCAGGACGGCCGCCACCCGCAGCATCAGCTCGAGACTCGAGGGCCAGGCGATGTGCAGGATGGCGGAGATCTCACGCCAGCGAGGCCTGAGATAGACGCGGTGAAAGCGCGGCCCTCCGCGCCGGCGCGCGATCAGCACGAGGCCGATCACCACGGGCACGCTGCGCGCGATCAGCGTGGCCCAGGCGGCGCCCACCACGCCGAGCCGCGGGATGTGCAGCGCCGCAGCGATCGGCGGACCGAAACCGAAGGGCGCAGGCGCGGGCCCGGAGCCGAAGACGAAGAAGACGTCGAGCACGAGGTTCAGCGCGTTGCCGCCCACCAAGAGCGCCGCCGCGGTCTTGGCGTGACCGAGGGCGCGCAGCAGCGCCGTCACCTGCAGCAAGAAGAAAATGGAGAAGCAGCCACCGAGCATCACCTCGAGGTAGGCGACGGCCAAGGTCGCCACTTGCCCCTTGGCGCCCATCATGTCCCGGACCATCAGGCCGCTGCCGAAGAGGCCCACGAGCCCGAAGCCCACGCTGAGCAGCCCGACGAGCACGAGGGACTGCCAGGTCACGCGTCTCAGGGCCGTCCGCTCTCCCGCGCCGTGGTGCCGAGAGACGATGGCGACGCTGGCGGTGGACACGCCCTGACTCACGATGGTCGCGAGCGCCGCCAACATGTCGCAGAGGCCCAACGCCGCCAGCGCCGACATGCCCTCGGGCAGGCGGGCGACCATGAACATGTCGATCAGGTTGAAGCTGCCGTGCAGCAGCATGCCGATGGCCAAGGGAGCGCCGAAGCGAAACACCCCTGAGGCGACGCGACCCTGCGCCAGCGTCGCAGGCGTCATCGGTGGATGACTCGAGCTACTGTCCCATGGAGGGATCGAAGGAGGCCGAGGCGGCCAGGTAGAGCACCGTGAGCACGATGCTCATGGTCACCAGCAGCAGCGCGACGAGGCGGGGACCCGTCCACCACAGATCGCGCTCTTCGAGCTGCTTGGCCTCGGCCTCGGTGACAGGAACGTTGATCTCGGGGTAGTCCGCCATGGCTGCATCCTTCGCCGCGAACAGATAGTGGCGGCGCCGCTCTTCGTCAATCGGATTTGCGAGCTTCGTGGCTGGCGCGAGCGCTCGACCCACCCTATAACTCGCCAGCCCCGGGGCGGGTAGCTCAGCGGTAGAGCGCTGGCCTTACAAGCCGGACGTCGCAGGTTCGACCCCTGTCCCGCCCACCGAATATGCTGACATTTTCTCTGACCGTCGGTCAGGGACACGCTTGACGACGCACGATTCGGCGCTATCTAGCCATGCACGGACGCTGACCATCGGTCAGGACACATGGCCAAGAGCACGCACAAAGAGAGCCGCGAGCTGGAGCGGGAGGCGAAGCGCGGAGCGATCCTCGCGGCGGCGCAGCGCGTGGCCGTGGAGCGCGGCTTTCACGCCCTGTCCATGAGCGCGGTGGCCGCGGAGGCGGGCGTATCCAAGGCGGCCTTGTACCTCTACTTCGACAGCAGGGCGGCTCTGGTCGCGGCGATTTTGCTGCGCAACGCCACCCACATGACGCCCGTGCTGCGAGACGCCCTCGGTCAAGCCGCCACGGGCCTCACCGCCATCCGTGCGCTGCTGAACGCCCACTTCGCCTTCTATGAGGCGCACCCACAGCACTTCGCCTTCATGCTCGCGGGGCTGCTGCATCGCCGTCACGTCGCCACGGACGAGCAGGCCTTCTCCGAGTTCAGGGCGAAGCTCGGCGAGAACGTCGGTCTGGTGACGCAGGCCATCGAGCGGGGGAAGCTCGATGGGACCATCCGCACGGATCTCGACACGCGGGTGCTGGCCAAGCACCTCTGGGCGAGCTTCCTGGGCGTCTTCTTGATGCACTACGACTGCGAGGAGCACTGCCACCGCAGCCCACTCCCCGTGGACTCGCGTGTGCTCGTGGCCACCCACATCGAACTCGAGCTGCGCGCCATCGCGTCCCTCGACGCCTCGACCACGCTCGCGGAGTCGCCATGAAGCGCGTCCTCGTCTTGTCGTTGGTGCTCGGCGGCTGCGTGTACGGGCGCGGCCATCGGGCCGAGGAGCCCTTCGACACCGAGCTGGAGTGGAGCCACGGCGGCGAGGCGAGCGCAGCCCCAACAGCCGGGCCCTCCGCGAGCCTCGACACCGGCTCCCCTTGGTGGCGCGTCTTTGGCAACGCCGAACTCGACCGGCTCGAGCGGATGGCCGTCGACGGCGCCCTCGACCTGCGAGCCGCAGAGGCCCGTGTGCTCAGGTCCCGCGCCCTGGCGACCCAAGCCCAGGCGGCGCGCTACCCGAGCATCGGTCTGGGGGCCAGCGCCAGCCGGAACCGCTCCATCAGCCCCGTCGGCGGCGCGGTGGACTCACGCATCGCTAGCGTCTCGCTGCCCATCTCCTGGGAGCTCGACCTCTTCGCGCGCCGGGCCAACGAGGCCCACGCGGCGCGTCTCGGGGCCCGCGCCAGCGAGGCCGATCGCGACGCCTTGGCGCTCTCACTCTCGGCGGAGGTGGCGGACGCCTACTTCGATCTGCTCGAGGTGAGGAGCCAACGCGTGCTGCTCGAAGAAGACCGCGACGCCGACCGGCGCACGCGAGAGCTGGTCAGCCTGCGCTTCACCCGCGGCCTCTCCACCGCCGTCGACGTGGAGGAGGCGCGGCAGCAGGAGGTCGCAGACGACGCGCAGCTCAGCCTGCTCGGCAGCGCTGAGACCAGCGCGCGGCTGCGTCTCGCGGCCCTGCTCGGGCTGAGGCCCAGCCTGCTGCCGACCGCGAGGGAGCAGGCGCTGCCCCAGGCGCCCTCGAGCTTCGCCAGCGAGATCCGCGCGAACATGCTGACGGGCCGTCCCGACGTGCGCGCGGCCCGGCTACGTGTCTCCTCGGTCGACAGCTCCGTGGGCGCCGCCATAGCTGCGCGCCTGCCCACGATTCAGCTCACCTTCACCCCGGGCTACAGCGCCCTCCACAGCCAGTCCTCCTTCGGCAGCGGCAGCGCCGCAGGCACCTCCTACGCCGCGGCTGTCAGCCTCAACGCGCCGCTCTTCGACGGTTTCTTGGGACGAGGCCGCGTGGATGAACAGCGCGCCAGACTGCTCGAGGCCGAGGCGAACTACGAGCGCACGCTGATCGGGGCCCTGGTGGAGGTGGAGTCGACGCTGGCCCTCGAGCGGGACGAGCGCGCCCATCACCAGGCCCTGCGGCGCTCGGTCGACGTCGCGGGGCGCCTGCTCTCAGCAGCGCAAGATCGCTTCCGCCTGGGCCTCAGCGACTTCTTGCCCGTGCTCGGAGCGCTCCGCGGACGCACGACGGCGCGCCTCGCTCTGCTCGCCTCGGACCGCCGCCTGCTCGCGCTGCGCGTCACGCTTCATCGGGCCGTGGGCGGCCCGCTCCCCGACTCCGCTTCTCCCCCCAACCCGGAGCAAGAGCCATGAATCGCGCGATCCTCGCGGCCAAGGCGGTCGTCCCCATCCTGGTGCTCGTGGTGGGCTTCGGCGTGTTCCGCTTTCTGGTCGTGACCAAGGCGGAGGCGCCCCGGGCGGCGCCGCCTCCCGCTGGCGCCTTGGTAGAAGTGACGTCGGTGTCCGCCGAGGATCGAGACGTCACGCTACGCGCCCACGGCCGGGTCATCCCCACACGTCAGGTCAGGCTCTCGAGCCAGGTCGGCGGTCGCGTCGTGTGGCAGGATCAGCGGCTCTCGGCGGGCGGCCGCTTCAACCGTGGCGAGCCCATGCTGCGAGTGGATCCACGGGACTACCAGCTCGCCCTCGAGTCCCAGCGCGCCGACGTGGAGCGCGCCAGCGTCGAGGTTGATCTCGAACGCAGCCGGCGCGACATCGCGACGCGTGAGTGGCAGAGCTTCGGCCCCGCCGACGCGGGCACGGACGCGGGCACCGAGCTCGCGCTGAGGCAGCCGCAGGAGCGCGCCGCCGATTTGAATCTGATGGCCGCGCGGAGCGGGCTGCGGCGCGCCCGACTCGAACTCTCACGCACCACGATTCGTGCGCCCTTCGACCTGCTCGTGCTCACCGAAGAGGTCGACCTGGGACAGCTCGTGGGCCCCAGCGCGCCGCTGATCACGGCGGTCTCGAGCGAGAGCTTCCGCGTGCAGGTGGCCGTGCCCCTCGAGGCCCTCGCGCGCATCCAGCTGCCCAGAGGCGGTCAGCCCGGAGCCTCGGCCGACATCCTGCTCCAGGCCGGAGAGACGCGCATCGAACGTCGCGGACGCGTGCTCTCCGTGTTGCCCGACGTGGCGCCCACGGGCAGCCTGGCGCGCCTCCTGATTCAGATCGACGAGCCCCTCGGACGCGAGCAGGCGCCCGGAGAGCTGCCCCTCTTGCTCGGATCCTACGTGGAGGTGCGCATCGCCGCGGGCAGCCTGTCGCAGGTCATCCCGGTGCCACGAGAGCAGATCCACGAGGGCGACCACGTCTATGTCCTCGACGCCAACAGCCGCCTCGACATTCGCCACGTGCGCATCGACTGGCGCGAACAGAACGAGGTGCTGATCGGCGAGGGGCTCGAGCCCGGGGAGCGCATCGTGACCAGCCGCCTGGCGACCCCGGTGACCGGGACCCTCCTGCGTCTGGCCACGGGCCCGCAGGTGCCGGCGGAAGCTGCGCAGCCGTGAGCTCGGAGCAGGCCGAGTCCGAAGCCGAGCGCCGCTCCGCGCAGGAGACCGATGCCCGGGAGACCGACGAATCGCCCCAGGCCAAGGGACCGCTCTCCTGGATGGCCAACAACCACGTGGCGGCGAACGTCTTGATGTTGGTGCTGCTGGTCGGGGGCCTGGTGCTCGCCGGTCGCATCAAGCAGGAGGTCTTCCCCGAGGTCGAGATGGGGATGGTCGTGATCAACGTGCCCTACCCTGGCGCGAGCCCCTCCGAGGTGGAGCAGGGCGTGCTGCTCTCCGTAGAGGAGTCCGTGCGCGGCATCGACGGCGTGAAGGAGGTGCGGGGCACGGCCAGCGAGGGCCAGGGCGTGGTCACCGTGGAGCTGCTGCTCGACACCAACAGCGATCGGGCGCTCTCGGACGTGAAGAGCGCGGTCGACCGCATCACGTCTTTTCCAGAGGACGTGGAGAAGCCCGTGATCAGCCTGGCGAGCAACCGCCGGCAGGTGATGAGCTTGGTCGTCCACGGAGATCGCAGCGAGGCGGAGCTGCGCGCCGTCGCCGAGGAGCTGCGCCAAGGCCTGCTGCAGCAGCACGACATCACCTACGTGGAGCTCTCGGCCATTCGCCCGCTCGAGATCGACGTGGAGATCCCGCAGCGAAACCTGCGCGAACACGGGCTCACGCTGGAGCAGGTGGCGGCCCGCATCCGGCAAGCGTCGGTGGACGTCCCGGGGGGAACCGTGCGCACGGCGGCGGGAGAAGTTCTGCTGCGCACCACGGAGCGCCGAGACCGTGGCTCGGAATTCGGTGACATCGTGCTGCGTGCGGAGCCCGACGGCAGCCTGCTGCGTGTCCGCGACCTCGGGCAGGTGCTCGACGGCTTCGCAGAGACCGACCAAGAGGCGTACTTCAACGGCGAGCGCGCCGCCTTGATCAACATCTTTCGCGTGGGAGACGAGACGCCCACCGGCGTGTCCGCGGCGGTGAAGAGCTATCTGAGGGAACACCGCGCGGATCTTCCCGAGGGCCTCGATGCCACCATCTGGCACGACCGCTCGGACATGTTCCGCGAGCGTGTGGACCTGCTGCGCCGCAACGCGATCCTGGGCCTCACGCTCGTGCTGCTGGTACTCGGGCTCTTCCTCGAGCCGAAGCTCGCGTTCTGGGTCACGCTCGGCATCCCCATCTCCTTCGCCGGCTCCCTGCTCTTCCTGCCCGCCGCGGACGTGTCGATCAACATGATCTCGCTCTTCGCGTTCATCGTGACCTTGGGCATGGTGGTGGACGACGCCATCGTCGTGGGCGAAGCCGTGCACCACCATCGAATGGAGGGCGAGTCGCGCCTGCACGCCGCCATCGCCGGTGTGCGCGAGGTGTCCATCCCGGTGATCTTCTCCGTGCTCACCACCTGCGTGGCCTTCATGCCCTTGCTCTTCGTGCCGGGCGTGATGGGGAAATTCTTCCGCGTGATCCCCATCGTGGTGATCTCCGTACTGCTGATCTCCCTGGTCGAGAGCCTGGCGGTGCTACCGGCCCATCTCTCGCGCCCCATGCCGCGCTGGCTCGCCATCCTGCTCTCGCCTCTGCTCCTGCCCTTGGGCTTGTTGCACGGAGAGCGCCTCGACCGGGGCATCGAGTGGTTCATCCACACGGTCTACGGCAAGAGCCTGGAGCTGGCGCTGCGCTGGCGCTACGCGACCATCGCGGTGGCCGTCGCGACTCTGGTGGGCACGCTCGGAGTGGTCGCCGGCGGGCGCTTGCAGTTCACCTTCATGCCGAAGATCGAGAGCGACGTGGTGTCCGCGTCCCTGCGCATGCCCGTGGGCACGCCCGTGGCCGTGACGCGGCGCATCGAGGAGCGGCTTCAGCGCGAGGCCGCCGAGATCCTGCACGAGCTCTCACCCGACTCGGACCCGACCCGCGGCACCTTCGTCGAGCTCGGCTCCTCCACCTCCCTCGGCGGCGGTCCCGTGGCGGGCGGCACGCGCGTCGGCGGACACCTCGCGAGCGTGGTCGTCTACCTCTTGCCCATCGACGACCGCAGCTTCTCCGCACGAGACTTCGCGCAGCGCTGGCGCGAACGCGTGGGCGAGGTGGCCGGCGCCGAGACCCTCACCTTCAACTTCTCCACCGGCGCCTCCTCGGGCAAGCCCATCGACCTGCGCCTGATGCACCCGGATCCCGCCACGCTCGAGGCCGCGGCCACGCGGCTCGCGACGGAGCTTCACGAGTACGCTGGGGTCACGGACATCGACAGCGGCGTCAGCCTGGGCAAGGAGCAGCTCGACCTCGAGCTGCGCCCCGAGGCGCTCGCGCGCGGGCTGACCGAGACCGACGTGGCGCGGCAGCTGCGCGCGGCCTTCTTCGGCGCCGAGGCGACGCGCCAGCAGCGCGGACGAGACGAGC
>JAADHO010000354.1 GCA_013151775.1 Deltaproteobacteria bacterium
GGCAGCGCGGACTCGGGCAGCGCGGACTCGGGCAGCGCGGACTCGGGCAGCGCGGACTCCGGCAGTGCGGACTCGGGCAGCGGCGACGCGGGTCCGGCCTGCGGCGGCAGCGTCCGAGGCAGCTGCAGCGCGAGCGGTCTGACCTGCGAGTGTTGCGCGGCGGGTGGGCCCGCAGAGGAGTGCGTCTGCACCACGACCTGCACCAGCGACGCCGACTGCACCGATCCTTCGCGCTCTCACTGCGAGCAGCCGAGTGCCGGGACGGAGGGGTTCTGCACGGACATGCCGACCTTCCCCGGATGCTGCTGGCTCTGCCTGTGAGCCCGCGGCGGACATTGGTGCGCAGTCCTTCGCCGTGAGCGAGCCCCACGAAGAATCCGGCGCCCTCGCGAATCAGGGCAGCACGGCGCGCGATCATCTCGCCAACGAGCGCACCTTCCTCGCGTGGGTGCGCACCTCCCTAGGCGTCGTCGGGCTCGGCGTCGTGCTCGCGAAGTTGGTCGCTGAGCCCGAGCTGACGGAGATCGCCGGGCTGCTCTTCATCGTCCTCGGCGTCGTCGGGCTCGGCTATTCGCTGACGCGCTATCGCCACGTCACGGAGCACCTGCAGAAGGGCATGTTCCCGGTCGCGCGTGTCGGCCCCTGGGCCCTCACGGCCGTGGCGCTGCTCGTCGCGTTGGTCGCAACCGCGATGGTCCTGCGCTGAGCGCTTTTACGCGATGGAGACGACGGTCAGATTCCGGTAGGGAGCCGCGAGTTTCTCGAGGTCGCCCGGGTCTCCCGTGAGCAGTAGGCCTGCGCCTCGTTCCACGGCAGCGGCCACCACGTGCGCGTCGACCATCATCTCGGAGCCAATGCTTGCCGTCGCGAGGATGCCTCCCACGAGCCGGGCGAACGCGCGGTCCGTGTCGCGAACGGCGAGCCCTGTCTCACGGGAGAGGCAGGCGTCGATCAGCGCAGAGCGCCCGCGCCCGCGATAGAGTTCCGCCAGCACGACAGCGGGCACGATGACCTCGCGTCCCAAGCGCAGCGCCACAGCGAGCGCCGCTCGCACTTCGCGCTGCCTCTTGGAATTCCGCCCGGCCAACGCGGACAAGGCCTCGGAGTCGAGGACGACGCAGGTCATTCGAGGATAGCTTGGTACTTGTCGATCAACTTCGACGAGACCTCGCCATGTCGGATGTCTAGCTCCGCGAGCAGCTCGCCAAGCAGACGCTGTCTGCGACGACGCATGAGCGTGTCGCGGATCGCGTCATTGACCTGCTTGGAGAGGCCCTCCTGTCCAACTTCGAGTTCGTCCACGAGCTCGGCGTCCAGCGAGACAGAGATCTTTCGCTTTGCGGAAGGCATACCTGAGTCCTACTATGTTCCTACCGAAAATCCAAATGCCCTGGTCTCAGAT
Source organism: Deltaproteobacteria bacterium (assembly GCA_013151775.1). Taxonomy (GTDB): domain Bacteria; phylum Myxococcota_A; class Polyangia; order Polyangiales; family Houyiibacteriaceae; genus JAADHO01. Next base: position 1,403 of record JAADHO010000354.1, read on the forward strand.
GGCGTCATATGCTCAGAGGCGAGAAGCGTACGCGGCGCTCTTCATCGACCACGACGGCGTGGTTGATCGGTACATCGCGCCAGCGGCTGTCGTGGCTCAGAGGTTCGGAGGCGATCACCACCGCCGTGGGACAATCCTCGTCGTCCACGGAGTCGACCATGTGGCAGTCGCCGTCGACGCACTCGTAGCGGCAGCCTTCGTGCACATGCAAGGATACGGCGCGCTCTTCATCACCCGTGATGTAGCGCGTGGCGACCATCACCTCGCCATCCGTGACGGCCAGGTTGAGCAGCAGAGGCTCGCTGGAATCGTGATCGCAGTAGAGTCCACGCACCCACGCGATCGTGCGCTCGAGCGCCTCGAGCATGCGCCCGCTCGCGGCGCCGACGGTCTGCTCGTATTCGTCTCGGAACATGGCGAAGAGCACCTCGGAGTCCGTGCTGCCTGCGACCTCGGAGAAGCCCCGATCGGAGAGCCCGGCCATCATCTGGCGCCTGAGGCAGTGGAAGCCGGGGACTTGCCCGTTGTGCATGAAGAGGAAACGGTCGACGCGGAAGGGGTGGCAGTTGGTGCGCGTCACCGGCAGATCGCCGGAGGCCGCGCGCACGTGGGCGAAGACGCAGTCGCTGCGCGTGACGCGGCAGAGCTCGCGCAGGTTGGGATCGTTCCACGCGGGCGTGATGGAGCGGAACACGGCGGGCTCGGGGCTGACGTCCTTGGCGTACCAGCCGAGGCCGAAACCATCACCGTTCAGCGGTAGGCGGCTCTCGCGTGCGTCGAAGCTCTGATGCACGAGCCCGTGGACCGGCTGGGTCACGAGCGAGTCCAGTCGAATGCTCGGCCCGACGTAGGCGACGAAGCGGCACATCGGTGGGAGCTTACGTCAGCCTGACGTCCCCGCCAGCGCCGGGTGCCCTTCCGCCGCTTCTGCTATCGTCGCCGCGATGGACGAGGCTACGCGTTACGGGGGCTTCACGGTGCGCACCGAGTGCAACCACTGTGGCAATCCGCTACCTCTTCACGGGCCGCTGCTCACCGCGCCGTGCCCCCATTGCCTAGAGGAGGCGCAGATCCCAGCGGAGGTGTGGAAGACGATCCTCGAGGACTTCGACGAGCAGCACGAGAGCTTGTCCGAGGGCCAAGGCGCCGTGTCGGTGATGATGGTCGACGCCTCCAACATACGTCACGAGCACAAGAAGCATGTGCCCTCATGCGAGAAATGCGGAGCACCCTTTGGGGTGAACCAGCTGCCGGTGGGTACGGACACGAACTTTGCCTGCACCCAATGTGGCGATCCCGCGAGCACTCACCCGGTTCCACAATGGCTGCGGCGCTTGGTCCCCACTGCGCGGCAGTTCTACTCGACCGAGCCTGGCGCGGGAGGCGCGAGCGCGCTCTCCCTCGAGTCAGCGCAGAGCATCAAGCCGGTCGCCATGGCGTGCCCCGCGTGTGGAGGCTCCCTCGCCGCCACGACCGAGAGCGAGCGGATCATGGCCTGCCGCTTCTGTCACACGGACGTCTACCTTCCGGATGACGTGTGGCGCCGGTTGCACCCCGTGGCGACCGTCAAGGAGTGGTTCATCCGCTTCGAGGGCCAGACCCGCGCACAGCTCGCGGAGGAGAAGCAGGCCGCTCGACAGGCCAAGCGAAACCGGCGCAGCCAAGAGAAGCAGCGGCTGCGCAGCGAGAAGGAGCGCCAAACGCAGCTAGACGCCCAAGCCGCACGACAGCAACGTCAGCTCGCGGAGGAGCGAGAAATCACCCGTATGAAGGCCTTCGCCTACGTCGCGAGCCTGCTCTTCGTCCTCAGCCTCGTCTCCGTCTGCGCGCTCGCGTGGCTGCAATACAGCGGGTCGCTGGATCTCGGTTCGGGCGACCTCGAGGGCACGGTCTCGACGATCACGACGGTGTTGGTGCTGCTGGCCTGCGGCGTGCTGCTGATCATCGCTCTCGCGTTCGCCGCCCGCCCGATCAAACGGGCGACCGGCTACGACGGCGATTGGATGCTCTTCTGCATCTGGTTCTGGCTGCCCTTCGCCCTCGGCATGCCGGGGGTGGGTCAGCTCATGGCGCTGGTCCGCGCGCTGATCCTCTTCCGAGGCAAGTTCGGCTCGTCGACCATCACCACCAACAACACCAGCACCAGCAGCTACGCGGCGGTGCGTCTCACGCGTGGCGAAGCCCGACCCGCGGCCATCGTGTTTCTGGCCTTGGCCCTGCTCTACCCCTTGACGATGGCCAGCCTCTTCGCGCCGGCGAAGCTCGACGCTCTGCTCCAGGGTGAGATCACCATGGAGCAGCTGAACAGCCGAGCGCCCCTCCCCCAGACGGGCGTCCGAGGGCTGCAGCCACAGAAGCCCAAGTAGTCAGCCCGTGCGCGCCCCTCGCGGCGTCGTTGACGCTCGCGCGGCTGTCGCCCATGTTCCTCGCGCATGGTCGGCGCAGAAGCAGATCCCCAACGTACGCTAGGCACCTACTTGGGGGTGTTCCGCCCGACGTTGCTCACGATCCTCGGCATCGTCCTCTACCTGCGTGAGGGCTGGGTGATCGGCAACGCCGGGCTGCTCGGTGGCCTGGCGATCATCACCCTCACCTTCCTGATCACGGGCGCGACGGCTCTGTCCCTGGGCTCCGTCGCCACCAACACGCGCATGGGCGCGGGCGGCGCCTTCGCTCTGGTCTCGAGCGCGCTGGGGCTCGAGGCCGGCGGCGCCATCGGCCTGCCGCTCTACCTCGCGCAGGCGCTGAGCGTCGCCTTCTACATGCACGGCTTCGCCGAGGCGTGGATCTACCTCTTCCCGCACCACTCACACGCCTTGGTCTTGCTCGGCGTCTTCACGCTGGGCACGGGGCTCAGCCTGGTCAGCGAGAAGCTCGCGCTGCGCTCGCATTTCATCGTGCTGATCGCGGTCGTCGTGGCCCTCGCGAGCATGGGCGCGGGCGTGCTGAACCCTGCGCCCCTGCACGCACCACAGCTCGTGGGAGAGTTCCAGCAGGCGGACTTCTGGGAGGTCTTCGGGGTCTTCTTCCCCGCGGGCACCGGCATCATGGTGGGCGTGAGCATGAGCGGGAAGCTGAAGAACCCGCGCCGCTCCATTCCCCTCGGCGTGCTGGGCGCCTGGGCCGTGGCCTTCGTCGTCTACGCGATCGCCGCCATCTGGTACTCCACGTCGATCTCTCCGGAGACGTTGCGCAACGACCACCTCGCCGCCGTGGGCGCCGCCTACTTCGGACCCGTCGTGCTCGTGGGCCTGATGGCCTCCTGCTTCTCCGCCATGATGGGCTCCCTGGTGGCAGCGCCCAACGTGTTGATCGCCCTCGCACAGAATCGCTTGGTGCCCGCCTCGGGCTGGTTGAAGAAACAGAGCCGCTCCGGCACGCCCCGCAACGCCTTGGTGGTGACGGCCGCCATCGCGGGCGTCGCCTTGGCGTGCGTGGATCTCAACGGCGTCGCGCGCATCATCACCGTGTTCTTCCTCTTGACCTACGCCGTGATCGACATCGTGGTGTTGGTCGAACAGCTGCTCGGGATGATCTCCTTTCGGCCGACTCTGCGCGTGCCCGTGGTGGTGCCCATCGTCGGTGCCGCGGCCACCCTCGGCATCATGATCCACGCCGAGCCCACGCTGGCCATGACCTCGCTGGTCGGCGTCGTCACCGCCTACATCTTCTACGTGAAGCGCGACGTGGAGACGCCCTGGGAGACGGTCCGCAGTGGCATGGTCGTGGCGCTCGCCCGCTGGGTCGCCCGCGCCGTGCAGCAGACCGAGGGCCCGCAATATCGCGCGTGGCGTCCGGACCTGCTCGTGCCCGTGACCGACGCGGCCAAGCTCGAGGGACAGTTCCGGCTGGTCGAAGGCCTGGCTCACGCGGGAGGCTCCGTGCGCCTGGTCGCCGTCGTACCGCCCGAAGGTCGCCAAAAGATCGCCGCCGATCTCGAGGACGCCGTGCTTGACCTGCGCAGCCGCGGGCTGGTCGCCGATCACGCGGAGGTCGGGGTGTCGAACCTGGTCACCGCCGTGGATGAGGGGCTGTCGTTCCTGCAAGGCGCCATCGTGCGGCCCAACCTGCTCTATGTCGACGCCTCGACCACGGATCGGGACACGCTGCTCGGACTCGAGGGCGTGGCGCGTCGCGAGGACGTGGGCCTCGCCGTCTTCTGCCGTCACCCGGACGCCGGCCTCGGTCGTGAGAAGCGCGTCACGGTCTGGATTCGCGATCAGGAGGCGGGCCTCGCAACCGCCGTGGGCAAGAGCAACCTCGACCTGCTGCTGCTCTTCTCCCTGCTCCTCGGGCGCTGCTGGCAGGCCGAGGTCACGCTCGCGACCATCACCTCACCCGGTCGCGAAGAGGCTGCGCGTGCGTTGCTCGAGGCGCTGCGTGCCGAGGCGCGCTTGCCGCGGGCCACGCTGCGCAAGGTGATCGTGGGAGACTTCGAGCAAGTCCTTGCGGACGCTCCGCGCGCGGATCTCCACCTCTTCGGACTGCCCTCGCCGCTCGATCCCGACAGGCTGTGCCAGATGGTCGAGCGCCTCGACGCCAGCTGCCTCTTCGTGCGCGACTCGAGCCAAGAGTCCGCCTTCGCGTAGCGCGCCTTCGCACGCTGATCCAAGCTATGCCAGCATGGAGGGAGTGATGAGCATGAATCACAGCGGATGGCAGGTAGCATTGGGGCTGTGCGTCCTGGCGACGATGGCGTGCTGCGGCGGGGGGTCATCCGCAGACAGCGATGCGTCGCTGGGCGACACGTCGCTGGGCGACACGTCGCTGGGCGACACGTCGGTTGGGGACGAGGTCGATCCGACGTCCTGCGGAACCGACGGCGGCACGCCCTGCTGTGGTGAGGATCTGGTGAGCGAGGTCCCGCCCGGGCCCGTGTTCCACGCGGAGGTCTCGACCGCGACCGTCAGCGGTGGGGCCGGTGTGGGCGTGCTCGACTCCGTCGAGGCGGCGGCGTCGGACGCGACCCGTCGCGCGACCTGTGTCGGAGACCCGGCGACGGGCGGCAGCTACCAGTGTCGGTCGTCCTGGTCCCTCACCATGGACGATGGCTCCAGCACGCGAATCGAGTCTTCACTGCCGGTCGAGGACGTGTCCTGGTTGGTGGGGCAGACGGTGTACTTGGCGACCGGCGAGGACGACAGGAACCTCGTCCTCCATGACGCCTCCGGCAGGCTGCTGGTCTGGCAGGTGCCCAGGTACGATGACTTCAGCGCGGCCGACGTCGTGCCGGTTACGGTGGGCGCCGGCACGGGCTTCTTGCCCTTCCTCCTCAGCGTGCGCGTCGCGCCGACGGAGGCGCTGTGCCGCAAGTGGACGCCTCCCTGCTGGTTGCAGGACGTCTACGCTCTGGACGTCTCGGTGGGCGCCGACGTGCGCAGTCTCGGGCCCGGTGAGTCCTTCGAGTTCGTGGGCGACGGCCTGCGCTATCGCGTGACGGACCGCATCCTCGCCAGCCGCACTCGGCTGATGGTGGCGCAATGCGCAGACTTCGGTCGCGAGACATGGTCCTTCGACGTGGTGGCGTTAGGGCCTGCCCCGTGAGTGCGTCAAAACTCGTAGGCGCCGACGTCTGGCTCCGAGTCCCGTGTGGCGCCGTCGATGTCGGTGACTGAGCTTTCCGTGGGATGACCGCCTCCGACGCAGGGGGAGCTGGCGTCGGCTGGGCGAAGATCATAGCTCGGGCCCGCCGGCGACGAGAAGGCGGGGTCGACCTCGGCGGAGCTCACGTCGAAGGATGAGGCGCCCTGCCACGCGGCGAGATCCCCCGCGCCCTGCACCCACTCGAATGCACTCGCCGTGGGCCCCGCGCAGAGGTTGTTGTCCACCACTCGGTAGCTACTCTGCGCGAGCCCGAGGCCGAAGCAGGCAAAGCTCGCTGCGCCGGCGTAGTAGATGGCGTTGCTCACGACGACGTGGCCGGCGCCTTCCCCTTCGACACGGATGCCCGTGCCTCGCGAGCTGCTGTAGATGGAGTTGTTCCTCACGGTCACGCGCGTCATCTCGAGGTCCGCGGCGTCTCTGTCGCGGTCGGGCACGGCGATGGCCGTCGAGCCGAAGTCCTGCTCGTTCACGACGACGTTGTTCTCGATCACGCAGTCTTCGCAGGCGTCGATGCCGATGCCGATATTGCCCACGTTCACCACCGTGTTGCCGCGAATTGTCAGGTTTCGGAAGCCCTCCGCTTCGCCGTAGCCCGTGTCCACGGCGATGCCCCAACAGCCCGGTCCCGCGGCGCCCACGTCCTCGTGGACTCGATTGCCTTCGATCAGCAGGCCGTCGTGCTCCCCATGAACCACCAGCGACACGCCCTGGCAGGTGCCGTCGATCACGGCGGAGCGATAGAGGTCGTTGCCCACCGCGCGCATGCCCGTCGTGCCGGCGGAGTCCGAGCCCGAGAAGTAGATGTTGTGGTTGAAGACGGCCTTCCCGAAGCCGTTGTTCTCGAATTGCGAGCCCTCCACGGCGCAGCCGTCGCAGCCTCCGAGCCAGCCCTGTCCCTCGTTGTTCGTGACGCGCGAATTGCGCAACACGATGCGCGCGTTGCGACCATCGCTCGCGCCACCGACCGGTGGGTTCGAGCCTCCCACGTGCACGCCGATGGAGAAATTGTTGAGCACCAATCCACACATCGTGATGTCGTCCGCGTCGTTGTAGACGAACACCGCCCAGCCCTGTCCGCTGCCCTCGAGATCGAGATCGAGCAATGCGTAGCCTTCGTCGTGGTCTGGATCTCCTCCGTCCTCGAAGGCGAACACGCGGCCGTTGCCGTCGAGCCGAATCACGGGCTTGGCTTCGTCTCCGCTGGCCCAAGGCGCGTCGTAGGGCCGCACGATGCAAGGTGTGTCCGCGCGGCAGCTCATGTTGACCCAGCGGTTTCCTCCGGTCGCCGAGAACGCGCCGCCTCGACAGAGCGCGACCGTGTCACCGGCCGCGAGGGCGCCGAAGGCCGTGCGCGCGGCGTCGTAGCTTCGCTGGGCGTTCGCCGCGTCGCTGCCGTCGTTGGCGTCGTCTCCGGGGACGCAGTCGGCGTCGGCTCCCGCGCCGCAATCGCACACGTAGTGCACCGCGCCCGTGGCGCCGAGAGCGCCCATGTCGCAGTCCGGAAGAGGTGGCAAGCTCGCGTCCGGTCGGCCCGCGTCGGTGGCGGCGTCCATGCGTCCGGCGTCGGTCGCGCCGTCCGTGCGTCCGGCATCCGTGGCGGCGTCCGCGCGTCCAGCATCGTCTGCGCTCGCGTCGCCCGCGTCCGGCATGGAGCTGTCATCGCCGCAGCCGACGATCAGGAAGAGCACCAAGCACACAGGCGTGAGTCGCGTCATGACCCGGAGCGTACTCAGCCGAGGCCGAGTGCGGCAACGCCGGGGCAACTGGAACCGGCTGCAACGCCGAGGTCCGCGGCCCGCTAGGCGTCACGCCCGAAGGCGGTCGCGAGGCCGGGCGCCGCCGTCCAGAGTTCGTCTCCGGCGTGCCTCGGTAGGTCGTGCGCGCGCCGCTTCAGGCGCTGCCACACGTCCACTCGAGAGCCCTTGGCCACCGATCGGAAGGCGTGGCCTTGGAGCTCTCCGTCGTACAGGGCGCGTCCTCGATCGAAGGCTCGCTGCGAGCGTCGCCGGGCCTCTCCGCGGCTCGAGGCGCGCTCCCACGCCTCGGCGTTCTGCTTCAGCAGAGGCACGAGACCCGTGACCACGAGGTCCAAGAGCGGGCTCAGTCCGTCGTGCAGTCCCAGGGCGCCTCCACGCCGGCCGGTCGAATCCGCGATCTTCTCCAGCCAGGTCGCGAGCGTGGGCGCGCGCTCTCGCATACGCTGCGCGCCCGCTGGATCGATTCTGCGGATGCTCTCCATCATGCCGTAGAGCGAGGCGTCGGCCAGCGTGAAGCGCTCGCCCAGCAGGTAGGGCGTCGACGAGAGGGCCGCCTCGGAGGCGTCGAGCAGCGCGTCGAAGAGCTGCTCGAGCAGCGCGTGGGTCGGCGGGAAGCCCGGTCGCGAGGGCGGCTGAAGTTCACGCGAGACGCCGCTCGTTCGGTGTCCTGCCGGGGCCACGCTGAAGAGGTAAGGCAGCCGGCGCACCTGACGCCGAGCGAAGGCTTGGGCGGCTAGACGCGCGATGGGCCGCGTGAGGACGGGCGCGTATTCCTCAGCGAGCACGCTCACCGCTCGCGTCGTCGCTCCGCTCAGCACCCAGCGCACGTGGTGCAGCACGTAGAGCCCGAGCTCGTCGAAGAGCTCGTCGAGCAGCTCACAGGCGAGGCGTGTGGCGGGGTCGTCGGGCAAGAGACGCGCGGGCTCGGGCAGCCGCTGCGGGTGTTCATCGAGCCAGAAGCCGATGCTGGTCGAGTCCCAGAGGATCTCGTCTCGGGGCGTGAAGACGTAGGGCACGAGGGGCAGCTCGCGCAGATGTCCGATGGGTGGATAGGTCGGCGCTCGCAGCCCGCGCACCACGGCTTGCTGCAGCGCCTGCGTCGAGAGCGCCAAGCGCCGCGGACCGTCGGCGGGCAAGAACGCGTAGGGCAGGCGCGCGTGACGCAGGAGCGCCTCCACCTTCAGCGAGAAGGGCGAGAGGCTCGAACCGTAGAGGCGGTAGCGGCGGGTCAAGCGTCCCAACGGATGTGAGCGGCGCACTCGCTGCCGCCGCGATCGATGCACGAGATGAGCTCTACGCGACAATTCTGAACGCCCATCATGTGGAACATGGGCCGCACGCAGCCGAAGGAGAGCGCGCACAGCATCTGATGATGGCCCTGCCAGTTTCGGTAGTAGTGGATCTGATGTCCCGACGAGACGGCGCGCACCTCCACGTCGCCTGTGTCGAACTGCTGATTCCAGAAGAACTGACCCTTCCTGCGCATCAATTCGGGCGAGCCAACGATGCGGAAGACCGCCTTGTGGACGCCGTTCAGCGTGCGACCCATGACCTCGTCCGCGATCGCGTCGAGGGTGTCCGTGCGTCGGCCCGGGGAGGTCGTGGCGAGCAGGTCCTCGAGCAGCGCGCCCAAGGCCTCGTTGCTGTACCAGCCACCGACCAGCACACCGAAGCCGGGACGCCCGGGGTCGAGCACGAGCTCGCGGGCGAAGTCCTCCGGCAGGCGCTGCCGCAGAGCGCGGATGCTGTCCGTGCCGTGGGTCTCCTCCCAGTATTCGAGCAGGGCGCGCACGGGGGCGCCCTTGATTCGTCCTCGACCCTCTCTCGCCATGACCACAGCATACTGTGGCTGCTGCACTGGGAAAAGCCCTTCAGTCTCCATCTGTCTCAACGCGGAGGCCCGTCGAGGTTGGGACTCCAGGCGCCCGCGAGACCGGCTCCGGAGTAGGCGCCTGCGACGCCCGCCGAACGAGGGCGAGCGTCGAAGTCGAGGTCGGACTCCGGGACGTCCGGGATCTCCGCGGCGTCGAGCGTGACGTCGAGGGCAGCGCTGCCGTCCATGGGGTGCAGATCGAGCCCGCCGCCGGGCGCGTCCGCGGGTGCCACCAGCGCGGCGCTCGCCTCCCCGACGCTGCCCGTGATGTTCGCCGCCTCGTCGTCCGCGGAGAGTGGCCGACCCGCGAAGATCGCGTTGGCGCGCACGCGCTGCGCGAACGCCGGATCACCTCCCGTCACACGCACGCCCCGGTCCATGGCCACGACGGTGTTGAAGAAGACGTCGACCAGGCGTGGCACGTCGTTGTGCGGCTGCACGGTCAGCGCGCCGCCGTGTGGGTTCACGAAGAGGTTGTCGTAGATGGCGAGGTTGCCCTCGGCCTGCATCAACATCTCGACGGGGTTGTCGAAGAAGAAGTTGCGATACACCAAGTAGCGATCGTCTTGGCCAGCGCCGCTGGTAGGGAAGTGTCCGAGCAGCAGGTTGGGGCGCGCCATGCCGCCGCTCGAGAAGCCGCTCGTCTTGGCGAAGACGTTGTCGCGGATGATGGTCACGGCGTTCGTCGGCATGCCCGGCAGGTCGGGTCGTGGATTCTGATGTTTGATCTGCATGCAGTAGCCGATCGTGTCGATCACGACGTTCCGCTCGATCAGGCCGCGCACGAAGGGCTGGTTTCCGTCTGAGTTGCCGAGGTAGAGCCCGGTGCCGGCGCCCGTGATGTGGTTGCCGCGGATCACCCAATCCCAGGCGGGGCTCTTGGTGGAGATGCCGTCGATCTGTTGATCCGCGCCGAGGCCGACCATCGTCAGATCTTCGATCACGACGTGGTGCGTGGGCGAGTCCGTGCCGCCTTGGGACGCCACGCCGAAGCCGGCGCGACCCATGCCGTCGATGTCGAGGTGACGCACCTTCAGCCAGCTCGCGCCATGCACGGCGACGATGTTGAAGGAGTCGCTGCCGAGGAAGCGCGGGCGGTTCCGTGAGTCGAGGGCCTCGACGACGATGCAGCGACCCGGTTCGCCCGAGATGCGCAGTGGCAGCCCGCGCGCGTAGTCCCCGGGCCGCAGCCGCAGCGTGTCGCCGGGCATCAGCGTGTCGAGCACGGCGCGGTAGTCGTCGGGTCCCGCCTCGAGCGTGCGCCCGCTGCCCTCGCAGTCCTCCCACGCCAAGGGATCGACAGGCGTCCCCGCGTCCATCGAGGCGTCCACCGCGCCCCCATCCGTCGCCGCGTCTCGCGTCGCTCCATCACGCGCCGCGCTGTCCGTCCTCGCAGCGTCCCTTAGTGAGCCGTCCGTTCTTCCCGCGTCGCCGCTCCCGCCGCAAGAGCAGAGCACGCACAGAGCAGCCGATACCCAGGTCAGCTTCGCCACGATCGTTGACTCCATCTCGTCTCCTGATTCCCGACACCGAGCGCCAGGGTAGCAGCTCTCTCTACGCTTCGGTCCGAATGCGGCGTGCCTCGAGTCGGGCCGCTCTAGCCCGGGCCGGAGAGGCGCACGCACGGGCTTGTCTGAAGGCAGCAGGCGAGGGGTAGGACGCAGATCCACACGAGCCACGAAGAGCGCCAAGTCATGCGTGGAGTACGGTGCAGCCACGACTTTGGTTCGGCGGCATGCCTTTCTGCGGTCACTCATCCGTTCGGTCGCGAAGTCGACCGAGCCTGCACCGGTCAGGCGCCGTGCTCGCCCAGCTCCTCGATCGACGCGAGCGCCGTTTGAGCGCTTACGAGATCGCCGAGCCTATGATCGAGGAGATCCCAGAGCTGTGCGCCATCGATCTCCACATAGTCGTGGACCAGGATGTTGCGCAATCCAGCGAGCCCCTCGAGCCGTGTCGCCAACTCGACCGACCACACGCCAGCTCGGGTCAGCGCCGGGATGACCTCACGGTACGTCCTTGGGACCGGGAGGCCACGCCCGGCCAGCACGTGATGACCGACATCGAAGATGGCTTCGGCTGAGATCTGCAAGGCTCGCTCCAAGGCGAAGCGGTTGATCGCATCGGCGCGCTCGCTGAGGGGCATGTCACGCAACCGCTGAAGCTGAGCGAGGGCATGCCCGAGATGAGCCAAGCGTGCGAGAATCACCGCGGGTCGGACCGTCATGGTGCGAGCTTTCCGACATGACCCACCTGCGCGAGCAGGATCATGCGGTGACGCTGCTCAGCGTCTTCGGCCGCATGGCGGGCCCTTCGCACGAAGCGCTCCACAGCGAGTTCGTCCTCTTCGAGGATCAGTCGCCCGGTCGTCACGACCTCCCAGACCAACTCAGGTGGTGCGCTGCCGAGGTCCACCAGGTCTACGGCGGTCGAGATCGCACGAGAGGCTCGATCCATCACCACCGTTCGGTCGAGGCCGAGGGGAGGATCGCAAAGAATGGCGAGATCCACGTCCGATGTAGGCCCCGCATCACCGCGCGCACGCGAGCCGAAGAGCCAGATGGCCGTGACGTGTCGTGACCGGACCTCTGGAGCGTCCAACACCGCTGCCCGAGCTGCTTCAGCGAGCACCATGGAGGGGATCATAGCGGCTTCATGCTTCAACGGCGAGACCGAGTCGACCGGTCAGCGACGGGTCAGGTGGGCGGTCCATCCGGCATCGTGGACGACCGACGAGGCTCGCGCAGATCGTTCGACTCGGAGCAGCTTGACATGGTCGGCGAGCTGCGCGACATCTAGGTGTTACCGGAGAGGTGGGTTCATGACCTTTCGCTGGGGGTGGTTGTTCATAGCCGTAGCATGCGCGGGGGCGCTGAGCGCCTGCGGAGGCAGGGGACGCAGGCGCATCGTCGATGCCAGCCCCGGCGTAGACGGAGCTTCGGACGCAGGCGTGGACGCGTTCACGCCGACCCCAGACGCGAGCTGTCGAGATCGCGATGGGGACGGAATCTGCGACGACGTGGACGCCTGCCCGACCATCCCGAGCGCCACCAGCGGTGACCTCGACGCGGACGGCGTGCCCGACATCTGCGATCCCGACGTGGACGGTGACGGAGCCTATCCGCCCGCCGACTGCGACGACCTCGACGCCAACATCGGGCCCGAGGCACTGGAACGTTGCGGCAACAGCGTGGACGAGAACTGCGACGGGACGATCGGCACCGAGGCGTACTACCGGCTACCCGTGGAGATCTCGCTGCCGGAGGATCTGACCGACGGCATCGTGCACATCGCGATCGACGATCCGGGCGTGCTCGCGCATCTGGGCTCGCCCGACTCCCTGCGCGCCTACCCCGTGCAGGTCGACGATCCCTGGCAGGTTCCTTACACCGGCTGGCCGCTCTACATCGAGCAAGCCTCCGACACGGGCGTGGCCTTGTGGCTGCGGGTCACGCTGCCCATGGGCTCGTCCACCGTGCACCTCTACTACGGTCGCGACGCGGCCCCCGTGAGCGCAGCGCGCGCCGTCTTCGACGCCTTCGAGACCTTCGACGACGACAGCGCGCTCGCCGACTGGACGCTGCAGAGCAACCGCATGTCGTCGGCGAGCCAGCTGATGGACGAGGGCACGTTCCTCTCGCCGCCACGCTCGCTGCGCGCGCAGCTCAGCTACCGCGGCAGCTGCTTGAGCAACCTCTACGCACAGTCCGCGAAGACCCTCACGCTGGACGCGGGCAGCTGGATGTTCGCCTACTTCGCCCAGGCCAACAGCTGCTCGGGCTGCACCATCAGCCACCGCATCCTGATGGACGGCGCGGTGATCGGGACCCACGCTGGCGCCGGCGGAGCGCTGGTGCCGCGTCGCGCCCAGGCGACCGTCACGGCTGGCGACCACACGCTGGCGCTGGGCATGTACACGACTACGATCTGCAGCGGCGGCTTCCCCGCCTGGACCGACGATCTCGGCTACGGGCGCTCGACCGATCCAGAGCCCAGCGTCGTCGTAGACGCCTCGCGGGAAGAGGAGGTGTGCCGATGAGACGACAACTCGCTCTTGTTCTGCTGTCCACACTGCTAGGCTGCGGAGGCGGCCCGAACGTCGCTCCCGACGCGGGCGGAGTCGACGCGCGACGCTGTGATGAGGACGGAGACGGCGTCTCGTCTCCGGCCTGCGGCGGGCCCGACTGTGACGACGGCTCGGCGACGGTCCATCCTGGCGCGCCCGAGCGCTGCAACGGGCTCGACGACGACTGCGACGGGAGGGTCGACGAAGACCTCACGGAGATCTTCTACACCGACGCGGACGGAGACGGTCACGGGAACCCGAGCATATCGCGTGCAGGCTGTGACGCGCCCGCGGACTTCGTCGCCTCCTCCGACGACTGCGACGACTCCAACGACGGCGTCTATCCTGGCGCGACCGAGATCTGCAACGGGCTCGACGACGACTGCGACGGGAGGGTCGACGAAGACCTCACGGACCGACGCGGACGGAGACGGTTTCGGCGTCAACTTCGACATCGTGGAGACCTGCTCAGCGCCCGAAGGCTACGTGCCCCGCGGCGGAGACTGCGACGACGACGAGGCGCGCGTGTACCCCGGCGCGGCAGAGATGTGCGACGGTCTCGACAACAACTGCAACGGCGTGGTCGACGAGGAGATCGTGGCCGCCTGGTACGCTGACGGGGACGGCGACGGGTACGGCACGGGCGCGGCCATGCTCACCTGCGCACCGCCCGCGGGCTGGGCGCCTGCCGGAGGCGACTGTGACGACGCGCTCTCGGCGGTCAACCCGGGCGCGACCGAGACCTGCAACGGCGTCGACGACGACTGCGATGGCGAGGTCGACGAGGGGCTGCTGACCACCTTCTATGTCGATGGCGATGGCGACGGCTACGGCGGCGCGCCCGTGGGATTGTGCGCGATCATGGATGGCTACGTGCTCAGCATGGGTGACTGCGACGACGCCCGAGTGGACGTGCACCCGGGCGCGACCGAAGTCTGCAACCTCGTGGACGACGACTGCGACGGCAGCGTGGACGAGATGCTGCGCCCGACGCTCTACCGTGACGTGGACGGAGACGGCTACGGCGACCCCTCGCTGACGAGCACGGCTCGCTGCAGCCCGGGCGGAGGCTGGGTGGCGAACGCCGACGACTGCGACGACGCCCGACCGGAGGCCTACCTCGGAGCGACGGAGCTCTGCAACGGCCTCGACGACGACTGCGACGCCGTGGTCGACAACGGCCTGGCGTCCAACACCTTCTATCTAGACGCAGACGGAGACGGCTATGGCGTCACGACGACCACGGTCACGGCCTGCGCGGCGCCTCCGGGCTACGCGGACAACGGCGACGATTGCTACGATCTGAATTCCGACGCCTACCCGGGCGCGCCCGGCTACCCGCACCAATCGGGCGTCTGCACCCGCGGGTTCATCATCGGCGGATGCGACGCGCCCGACCGAGGTGATGGCAGCTACGACTACGACTGTGACGGCGTGGAGCGGCCCTACAGCACGAGGAGGATCAGCGCCTGTGGCGGCAGCTGCACGGCGGAGGGTTGGACCACGTCCGTGCCCTCATGTGGCGGCACGGGCAGCTTCAAGAGCTGCTCGCTGGTCAGCGCGGGGTGTGCATCGGCGACGCGCCTCTCGACCTGTCAGTGTTGCAACTGACGAGCGCCCTCATCCGACAGACCTGGGCGCTCAGAGCCCGAGCCCGATCCCGACGCTGAGCGTGGGGAGCCACGTCTTCACGACGTCGTCGATGGCGTCGCGCGAACGGAACAGAGGCGCGCTCGCGAGGGCGAAGAGGTCGAGCCGCGTGTTGGTCGTACGCATCAGCTCGACGCCGAGCCGCAGACCGAGGGCGAGCCCCGTACTGTTGGCAGAGTCGCTCGTGCTCGGATCCGAGCGCAGCGGACCGTAGAGCCATTGATGTTCGAGGCCGAGCTGCCCTCCGATGTAGGCGCTCGTGGAGGCGTCGGCGCTGGCGTGATAGCGGATCTCGAAGGCGACGCTGAAGAGGGCCATGGGGGCTAAGCGATCCGGCCGCGCGCTGGTGCGCGAAGCCACCGCTGCGCGCATCCCCAAGGACACCTGCGAGAGCTCCCGTCGGTAGTGGATCGCCACGGCGGCGAGCCCGAAGACGCGATGATCGAGCCATCCGGAGAGTTCCGAGAGCTCGAGCTCCCAGATGGTGTTGCCCTCGGTCCGCAGACGATGCAGGGCGCCTCCGAGGCCTGCGTCTTGTCCGGGGCGCCGCAGGCGAACGGGATCGCTGTGCAGCACGGTCGTCAACAGCTCCCCCGCGGCCTGCTCGAGCGTGCCGTCGACCTCCACCCGATCGGGTACCTGCCAGCCGATGCGTCCCGTCAGGTAGCGGTGACCTTCGAGCACGATCAGCTCCACCAAGAGGTGGGACGTGCACGTGGCGTCGGCGGCGCTGATATGTGTTCGGTGGCGGTCCACCTCGGAGCGCACGAGCGTGTCGAGCGCGGCGCGGTCCGCGGGCGTGAGTGACGCGGCGCGCACCTCCACGCAGGTGGTGATGCGCTGCGCGGACGCCCAACTCGGGGGCCACGCGACCAAGGCGACCAGCGCGAGGCAGCCGGCGCGGATGAAGCGAGTCACCTGCCCACCTCAGCGCAAGATGCCGATTTGTACCAACACACCTGGGATGTAGCTTCGAATCTGTCCGTTGCTGTTCTCCGAGTCGAACTCATAGGCCGGCGCGTTGACCTGGGCCTCGATGAAGAAGTGCAGGGCGCTGGCGCGCATCAGCTCGTAGCCCGCCACCAGATCCACGTTCATGCCGCCGCTCCACAGGCCTTGGCTCCCGCCGCCACTGGCTGGCAGCATGCGGTAGCGATGAAGTTGGAAGCTTGCGCCGCCGCCGCCGTAGAAGGAGTTGACGGCGTCGGGGTGTAGATAGCGCAAGAAGTGCAGCGTCATGCCCACGCCGAAGGTGTAGTCGGCGTGACCGCCCCCGCGTGCACGGCTCGCGGCCTTGCGGCTGGTGCCGATCAGCATCCCGGCGTAGGCGTCGAAGGCCCAGGCGCGAAAGGCGCGTCGGGCGCCGATGTTGATCGCTAGCGGCGCGAGCAGACGAATCTGGTTTCGTGCCGGGGAGGTGGCGTCTCGTGCGGTGGGCAGATAGCCCACGAGCAGCTGCGTGCCGATGCCGAAGAGGAACTGGCGCTGGCCCTGAATCCTGCGCATCGACCCTTCGCTGTCCGCGCGCAGCACGGTGCGCCGCGTCAGGGTCGACTCGATGGGTTCATCTCCGAGCAGAGCCGCCGCGAGGCGCTGCGCCAGAGCGCGGAATTCGTCGAGTTCGACCTCGTCGACCTTCTCCTCGCGCGCGGTTCCGGTGTAGCGAGCGAAGACGGTGTAGCCCTGCTCGAGCGGATAGAGCTGCACCATCAGGTGCTCGGAGCAGGTGTGTCGGTCGGTCTCGAAGCCCTCGCGATGCGTGACCTGATACTCGAGTAGACGCCTCAAATAGGAGGCAGGATCGAGCTCCGCGGGCTGCCAAGCCGGGGCACGGGTCGGCGGCGGTTGGGTTTGAGGCCGTAGAGCTCCGATGTTGATGGGAGTTGTCGCGCGGGGCGTGCGCCGCGGAGTCGAGGGCGGAGAGTACGCGAGCTCGTCGTCTTGAAAGCCCAAGGCGGATCCGTCCGGGAGCGCTCCCTCTTCAATTGATCGGGTTGGCGCCTGCGCCTCGGGCGGCTCGGCTGTCCCGTCAGCTCCTGCGGCCGCATTGGCCTCCGGAGGTGGTGTCGACGCCGGCGATGTCGCCACGGCCTCGTCGCGCGCCGACGCCTCCACGTCTTCACCGGCCGAAGCTTGGGACTCCTCGGCCCAACTTCGAATCTCGACCTCGACGCAGACCGTGGTCTGCGCCTGGGTGTGCGTTGCGAAGACGCAAATCACCCCGGACAGCCCAATCCATCCCAACCTTCTTGCCATGATGACCTCCGACCATCAGTCATGCATTCGGCGTGCCTGTCAAATCTAGAGGCCGATTGGCCGGTTTCTGCGTGTCGGTGCGATCTCGCGTGTCTGGACGCCACAGATCGTGACCGAGATTCACACCGATCCGGCCCACATGGACGGAAGGGCCATGAACACGTCATGCTTGGGCAGGATGACCCTACGCACCGCCATCGCGCTTCTCGTCTTCTCGCTCGGTCTGGGCTGCGCCGCCAACCCTCCGCGTTTCCCCCTCGACTCTGGCGTCGGGGACGCGGACACCATCATGGACGCGGGCTCGCGCGACTCGAGCCGTCTCGACTCGGCTCGGCCCGATACGGGCGCCGTCGACTCGGGCGCCGTCGACTCGGGCGCCGTCGACTCGGGCGCCGTCG
>JAADHO010000226.1 GCA_013151775.1 Deltaproteobacteria bacterium
GTGACGCTTGGCGGGGCGAGCTACACGATCCTCGACTACGCGCGCTACTGGCCGGACGCTCAGCCGCGGACGATGTACTGGGGCGACAGCCGGCGAGATCGGATCACGGCTTCGGCCGCAGCTCGATCCCTAATCGCGGGCCCATCTCGCCACCCGCGCGGGACGGTCCCATGCCGAGCGCTCGCATGTGCAAGGCCGCCGTACCCCGGTGCGCCGTCGGTCGCGCTGTAGCGCGTCCCGACCGTTCCGGACGATTTTCGCGTCCAAGACCACGAAAAATCACCAAGTGCGAAAATGTAGCCCGTAGCCGCGCGCGCCAGCATCAGCACACGGCCCGTACGCCACCGACCCAAACCCGACCTGCCTGCCCTCACTCACCAATCAGGGAGCGCAGGCGAGCGGGTTGGGCAGCTCGTGCTCAGAATCGCAGACAGGATAGGATTCGGGCGTGCGTGTTCTCGTCATCTTCGCTGTCCTCTTCTGGGTCGCGCCAGCGGTGGCGCAGACGCGTCCCCTCGACGCGGCCCTCTCCGTGCCCGAGGGCGCGACCTGTCTGACGCGCGCGGCTCTGGTCGAGCACACCGCGAGTTGGCTCGGCTCGGGCACGGTGGACGTACGCCAGACCATCTTGATCGAGCTCGGACGTGGTGAGCGTGTTGGTGTGGGATTCGTGCTCCTCGACGGGGAGCAGGTCGCGTCGCGGCGTCGCTTCGCGCGTCTCCCCGAAGCCTGTGCCGACAGGCGCGCGGCTCTCAGCTTGGCGTTGGCCATCGCGCTGGACGCGAGCGTGCTCGAGCGCTTGATGGGGACAGCCGACGCTGGGCCTACGCCTCCGGCGGAGCCCGGGGAGCCGCCGAGGCACCGGGACCCGGAGCAAGTGGCTTCGGAGGCAGCGGAGCCGGAGCCCGACGCCGGTCCGCCCTCCGCGGCGTCGCCGGAGCGGGCTGCTGAAATCCACCTGCGTGCGGGTCTCGGCGCGGGCCTCGGCGTGGGGCTCTTGCCGCAGAGCAGCCCCTGGGGCGAATTCTCCTTTGCGCTCTCGGGCGCGGGTTGGACCTTGCGCGCGCTGGCGGGTGCGACCTGGCGCGCAGCTTCACCTCTTGCTCACGCGCGGGTGGTCACACAGCTAGCCGCGGGCGCGGTGGAGGTTTGTGTCGACCGAGATCTGGCGCGTCTGCAGCTCTCGGGCTGCCTTGGGCCCCGCCTCGGGCGCCTCTTCGCACAGGGGCGTGATTTCGCGGACTCCCGCAGCACCGAGTTGTGGTGGTTGGCTCTGGGTGCTGGACTCCATGCGCGCTATCCACGGGACTCGGTCGTGTCCTTGCGTCTCGGAATCGGCGGACATCTGGCTCTCTTGCGCCCCGTCCTGCGCGTGGTGGACACGGAGGGTCACGTGACCGAGCGGCGCACGCTCGCGCGCGTTGGCCTCTCGAGCGTTCTGGTCGTGGTGGTGGCTCTGCGATGAGCGAGAACGACGTGCCGGTGAAGGATCTGGGCACGTCGGGACATGAAGACCTGAGGATAGCGTGAACTCGACCCTCGACGCGGAGCAGCTCTTCCGCGATCACGCCGCGTTCGCGGCGGCGTTTTTACATCGCCTCGGTGTCCCCGAGCGCGATGTGCCCGATCTCGTGCAGGAGGTCTTTCTGGTGATTCATCGAAAAGGCGGATTTCGACCTGGGGCGGCCAAGCCTCGGAGCTACGTGGGCGCGATCGCCTTTCGCATCGCCTCGGCCCACCGACGGCGCAAGCGTCCCCTGCTCGCGCCCGAGACCTTCGAGGCAGGCGTGACGCACGAGACCCCCCTCGTGCGCGCCGAGGTGCGCGAGTCCCTCGAGCGCGTTCAGCGCTGCCTCGAGACCCTCGATTGGGACCACCGCGCCGTCTTCGTGCTCTTCGAGGTGGAGGGCTTCAAGGCCAAGGAGGTGGCCGAGGCCTTGGACATCCCAGAGGGGACGGTGCACTCGCGTCTGCACAACGCGCGCAGGCGCTTCCGGGCTCGACATGCGCAGGAACTCTCCCATGGATGAGCTGACTCCGCTGCGCGAGGACGCCGACGTCTCCGAGATCCTGCGCCGAGATCTCGAGCGCTTCGCCCAGAACGCTGCCGTCTTCGACACGAGCGCGGGGCTCGCGACGCTGAGTCGGCGCGCGCTGCTCAGCGATCTCGCCCGCAGCTGGCCCTGGTTCGCCCTGCCCCTCGCGTTGACCTTGGGGCTCGGCCTGATGCTCGCGTCCGAACCCTCGGCCCCCTCCGCTCCGGCGGACGCGGCGGTTCAGCGCCCGGCGGTCGACCCGATCGAGACGTCTCCGCGGGTCGAGCCGCCGGCCGCACCGGCAGCGCCTCCTGCTCCCGAACTCCGCGAACGCGAGGTCGCGGCGCCCGTCCCATCCGAACTCGCTCTGCCCGAGCGTGGCCGCGCTCAGGACGCCTCGGCTGCGTTCACCACACAAGACGAGATCGCTCACATGGCGCGCCTGCGGGTCGTGGCGTCCCGCGATCCGGTGGCGGCTCTGCGCATGGTGCGCGAAGGCAGTCGTCGCTTTCGCGGAGGGCTCTTCGGTGAAGAGCGAGAGGCGATGCGAGTCTTGATGCTAGCCGAGCTGCATCAGACGCGGCGCGCTCGCCGGTTGGGCGCCCGTTTCTTGCGCCGTCACCCGGAGAGCGCCTTCGCTCCGCGCATCCGCGGGCTGGTGACGCCGTGAAGGTTCTTGGGGCTTCGGGACATGGAGGTGCGGAGGTGATGATGCGCGCGAGATGGATTCTCTTCTTGTTGGTCCTGGTGGCCTGCTCCAACGGTGGCGACGTCGGCGTGACCGGCCCGGATGGCTCCGCCCCCGATGCGGCCACGAGCGACGGCGACACCCCCGCCGGGGACGCGGCCACGGGGGATGGCTCCGTCCCGAGCATCCCGGGGCTGCGCGCTCTGCGCATCGATCCGGCGACCGCCACGGTGGTCGACGACGGGGTCGACCCGGGCGAGACCTTCGCCTACCGCGCGGTCGGTACCTTCGACGACGGTGACAGGGACGTCTCGGGGAGCGTCGGCTGGCGCCTCGAGGACGCGCGCCTCGGCACGGTCGTAGACGGCGGCTTTACGAGCGCGGGTATCGGCGGCAGCACCTTGGTCATCGCCGAGACCGCCGGTCTCATGGCCACTGCCGAACTGAACGTCGTCCTGATGGCCGACGTCGTCCTGCCCGACGCGCCCGCGGACGCCGCCTCGCGCTTCCCCGAGGACATGGGCGGGGATGTGCTCGACTCGCCCGATGGCCCACGCATCCTCTATCCCAGCGACGAGACCATGTTCCCGCGCAACATCGAGCGCGTCGATCACCAATGGAGCGCGCGAAATCTGGACCTCTTCGAGGTACGCTTCGAGAGTGCTCGTGGGCGCGTGCGCTACTACACGACGGACCTTCACCTTCTGCCCGATGTCGCCGGCTGGCGTTGGCTGGCCGAGACCCACGCCGGCTCCTCCCTCTCCCTGAGCGTCCGTGGCGTGGACACGCGCGCTCCGGGGGTCGTCCATCGATCGCAGACGATCACCGTCTACTACTCGGAGTCGGCCGTTCAGGGGGCGCTCTACTACTGGTCCACGGGGGCGCAGGGCGTGATGCGCGCGACCGTGTCTTCGCCGGTGGCCACGAAATTCTACTCTGATCCCACCACGGGAGACAACGAGTGCGTGGCCTGCCACACGGTGGCGCGCAACGGCCGTCGCATGTCCATGGGCTATGGCGGCGAGCGTCTGCGTCAGATCTCCGTGCCTGATCGCGCGCTGCAGATTCCGAGCGATCCCGCGACGCGAGGACCCGAGTACGGCTGGGGCACCTACGACCCCGGCGCCACGCGCCTGCTCTTCAGCAACAAGGGCGCACTCCATCTCTACAACGCCGACACGGGCGAGGAGATGACGGCGCCGAGCTTGCCCGATGGCTGGGCCGTCTCCTTCCCCGACTGGAGCCCCGATGGGCGCTACGTGGCCATGAGCTACGTCGAGGCGGGGCGCCTCGGGAACAAGGGCGTGGAGGGCACGGGCCTGATGCGCATGCCGGTCAACGCCGACGGAAGCTTCGGCAGCGCCGAGGTGCTCTTGGCCAGCTCGGATGGCGCGAGGGACACGTTGATCTTCCCGAGCTACTCCCCGGACAGCCGGTACATCGCCTTCGGTCGCACCATCGGCAAGTCCAAGGACTCCCACGCCACCGTGATGTATCTCCTGCCCGCCGACGGCGCGGGTGCGCCCGTGGAGTTGATGCGCCTGAACGAGCGCGTGCGTGACCTGGACGGCGTCGTCGACGTGGGCAACACCATGCCCTCGTGGGCGCCGAGTGGCCGCCCGGGCATCTTCTGGCTCGTCTTCTCCTCCGTGCGCGCCTATGGCGCCGTGATCCCCGATGGAGGTCGCGATCAGCTCTGGGGTGTGGCCATCGACCCGGCTGAAATCGGCCTGAGGGATCCCAGCTTCGCGGCCTTCTGGATGCCCTTCCAGCAGGTGGAGGAGGGCAACCACCGCGCCTTCTGGGCCATCGACACGGAGGAGGTTTGCCCCTCGGAGGTGGAGCTTTGCGACGGCATCGACAACGACTGCGACGGGCTCGTCGACGAGGACTGCTGCATGCCCGTGGCGGAGGTCTGTGACGATGGCCTGGACAACGACTGCGACGGTGCCGTCGACGAGGGCTGCGGCTGCCTCGACCGGGAGATATGCGACAACGGCATCGACGACGACTGCGACGGACGCACGGATTCCGCCGACGAGGACTGTCTGATCTAGCGCTCAGGGCCCGGCCGCCGCTTGACGTCCACTGGTCCGGCTTCGCTACCAGCCCCGCCGCCACCGGATTCAGATGCGAGTACAGAAGGTGCCGCATCTGCGCCGAGTCGTCGACCAGCTCCGCGCACCTCGCCTTCCTGGCGCCCTTGCGCGACGCGCTTGGACCACTCCTTGGCGAAGTCGCTTTGAAACTCGTAGCCGTCGGGTTGGATGCTCATCAGGGACTCTCGGGCCGCCTTGGGCACGGAGGCCAGGGCCAAGTCATCGTATGACAGCGCCCGGTCACTCACCGATATTTGACGCGGACTCGGCGGCTCTCTACCTTCCCGCACGAGGCCGACCCTGCAACGTACCCCACAACCAGAGTCTGAGCGCGAGCCCACGCCGGCCGAGGCCGAGGACTTTCTCTTCCACCTCTACCGTGGCAGCGAGCTGCTGATGCAGGATCGCGTCGTGGAGGCCAAGGCGGAGCTCGAGCGGGCGCTCCGTGACAAGCCTCAGGACGCGCGCTCGCAGGATCTGTTGGCGGGCGTGTATTTCCGCCTCGGCGTGTATCCGCGGGCCATCGAGATCTGGTCTCAGCTGGTCGCGGCCTACCCGACCCAAGCGGCGTTGCGCGTCAACCTGGGGCTGGCGCTCTTCAAGACGGGGCAAGCGGACGAGGCCAAGGAGCAGCTCCGGGCCGCGCTCAAGCTCGAGTCCGATCACGAGCGCGCCTGGGGCTACCTCGGTCTGGTGGAGTGGCGCCTCGGTCACTTCGAGCAGGCGCGCGACGCCTTCCTGCGCGGTGGCCAGGCCAGCATGGCCCACCGCATGGAGGAGGAGCTCGGAGCCTCTTCCGTGGGCGCGCTTGCCGCTCCTAGCGCTCCGGATTCGCAGGACAGACGCGACCTCAGCTTGGCCGCAGCGGGCGCCCTCGAGGCGGTGGAGTCCGGCTCGCTACAGGTCGAGGGGGGACGCCGTGGTCGTCACTCCACGGGTCGCTGGAATGCGGTCGAGTTGGCGCGCGAGGTTCTGCCCTCTGCGCCGCCTTCCGCGCCGCAGTCGGACGTGCCGGTTTCCATGACGCGCTCGCTGGAGGGCGTGATGGCCTGGCCCGATCGTCGCTTGGGGCTGACCCTCAGCGCGTCGGGGGAGCTCCTGCTCGCCACGGACGACAGCCTCTGCTCTCGGCTCGACGGACTGGTCGCCGTCTCCGGAGAGCTGCGCACGGTGGCCGTCGATCGCAGCGGTCGCGGGCCGGGCATCCGCGGTGGGCTGGGCGGCGCCACTCCGCTCTTTCGCTGGCACGGTCCCGTCTCGGCCCTGCTCTCACCACCGGAGAACGCCAGCTTCGAGCTCTTCCAATTGAGCGCCAACGACCCGCTCTTCGTGCGCGAGTCCGTGCTCTTCGCCTTCGTCGACTCCGTGCGCTCCGAGTGCGCCGTGTTGCCCCTCGGCCGCGAGCCCTTGATCGTCACACAGCTGCGCGGTGAGGGCGCCGTCGCTCTCGTGCTCGAGCGGCCCCTCACCGGTTTCCGCGTCGAGGCCGATCGCGAGGCCCGCGTGGACCCGGCGCGCGTGGTCGGTTGGTCGGGGCGCCTCTTCCCGAGCGTCGCGAGCGGCACGGCGCCTTACTCGGCGGGGGCGCCTCCCCTCTGCTTCCGGGGTGACGGCCTGCTGCTGCTGGGGTAAGGAGGCCCGTGGCCGCCAAGCCGCGAGCGCGCCGTCCCCGGTCCATCCGCGAGGACGCCTTCAACCTCCCCAACATGCTCACGATGCTGCGCATCGTGTTGATTCCGCTCGTCCTCTACTTTCTCGCTCTGGGGACCCCACGCTTCAACTTCTGGGCGATGGTCGTCTACATCGTCTCCGCCGTGACCGATTTCCTCGACGGCTACCTCGCGCGCAAGCTCGGCGTGATCAGCGTCCTCGGGAAGTTCCTCGATCCTCTGGCCGACAAGCTCTTGGTCATGGGCACCCTGGTGTTCATGGTCTACCTCGACCGTCTGCCCCTCTGGGGCGCCGTGGCGGTGATCGTGATCCTGGGCCGCGAGCTGACGGTGACGGCGCTGCGGACGATCGCCATGAGCGAGGGCGTGGTGATCGCGGCGCGACAGGGCGGCAAGGAGAAGACCGCGCTGCAGATGGTGGCGATCCTGCTTCTGATCATGCAGCACCGCTACACCATCGACTTCTTCTTCTTCTCCGTCTCGGCGGATCTGACGCAGGTGGGCGTGGTGGTGCTCTACCTCAGCCTGGTCTTCGCCATCACCAGCGGAGGAGAGTACTTCGCCCTCTTCGTCGACGCCGTCGAGGCCAAGGAGAAGCGCCTGCTCGCGGACGAGAGCGAGGACGCCGACGAGGCCTCGCCCGAAGAGCCGCGCGAGCTCTAGGCTCGAGGCCCGCGTCCTAGGGCGAGAGCCGGCTGAGCATGCGCGGGAAGGGGATGGCCTCGCGCACGTGGTGGATGCCGCAGATGTAGGCGACCATGCGCTCGATGCCGAGCCCGAAGCCGGCGTGGGGGAAGCCGCCGTAGCGCCGGATGTCGCGGTACCACTCGAAGTCGTCCATGGGCAGCTTGTGCGCTTCGATGGCTGCGTCGAGGGTCGCGAGGTCCTCCTCGCGCTGTCCGCCGCCGATGATCTCGCCGTAGCCCTCGGGGGCGAGCACGTCCATGCAGAGCGCTCGCGCCTGATCCTCGGGATCCTTCTTGAAGTAGAAGGCCTTCAGCGCGACGGGGTAGTGCGTGACCATCACGGGCCGATCGAAGTGCGACGCGATCAGCGTCTCGTCCTCCGCGCCGAAGTCGTCGCCTATCTCCACATCCTTGCCGGCCTCCTGGAGGATGCGGATGGCCTCGTCGTAGCGGATGCGCGGGAAGGCGCCCTCGAGCAAGACCTCGAGCTTGCTCACGTCACGCTCGAGGGTGGTGAGCTCCTTCTGACGTCGCTCGAGCACGCGCCGCACCACGCTCTGCAGGAAGTCCTGCGCGAGGTCCATGTCCCCCTCGAGGTCCATGAAGGCGACCTCGGGCTCCACCATCCAGAACTCGGCCAGGTGGCGCCGTGTCTTGCTCTTCTCCGCCCGGAAGGTGGGGCCGAAGCAGTAGACGCGCCCGAAGGCCGCCGCCGCCGCCTCCATGTAGAGCTGCCCGCTCTGCGTCAGGTAGGCGGGTGAGCCGTGGTAGTCGGTCTCGAAGAGGGTCGAGGTGCCCTCGCAGGCGCTCGGAGTGAAGATGGGCGCGTCGACCAAGGTGAAGCCGTGGTCGTCGAAGTAGGCGCGCACGGCCGCGACGATCTCGGAGCGCACGCGCACGATGGCGTGCTGCCGCTTGGAGCGCAGCCAGAGGTGGCGATGGTCCATCAGGAACTCCACGCCATGCTCCTTGTTGGAGATGGGGTATTCCCGACTCGGCGCGGCGACTAGCGTGAGCGCCTCCACGCCCAGCTCGAACACGCCCTCGCGCTTGGGGTGGGCGCGCACCTCGCCCTCGGCGATCAGCGACGACTCCTGCTCGAGGCTGCTCGCGAGCTCGAAGACCTCGGCGGGCGCGTCCGCCTTGGAGACGATGCCCTGCACGATGCCGCTGCCGTCGCGCAGCTCGAGGAACTGAATGCGCTTGCTGCCGCGCCGGTTGTAGAGCCAGCCCTTGATGCGGACACGCTCTCCGACGTGGGATGCCAAGTCTTCGATGTAGACGTCTCGGGTCATGCTCTCGATCCTCCGGCAGGCTTTCTACGCGTCCCGCGCCGCGGGGTCGAGCCCGAGGCGCTCGCGTGCTATCTAGCCCGCGTGAAAAGCTTCGACGCCACCCCGAGCCGCACCCTGATCCTCCGCGCCGAGCGCGGCGAGCGCCTGCCCTCCGCGCTGGAAGAGCTGGCCGCCAAGGAGGGCGTGGTCGCGGGCTGGGTCTCCGGACTCGGCGCCGTGGAGTGGGCGGAGGTCGCCGAGTACGATCAGGAGTCGCGGAGCTACGGGCCGGCGCAGCGCATCAAGGGAGGCGCCGAGATCCTCCACATCTCCGGCAATGTCTCGATCAAGGACGGCGCGCCCATGGCGCATCTGCACGTCACGCTCTCCCAGGAGCGAGGCGAGCGCATCCGCGTCGTCGGCGGACACCTGGTGGACGCGCGGCTCTTCGCCGCCGAGCTGAAGCTCGAGTGCTACGACGACGTCTCCCTCGTGCGCGCGCCGGACGCCCCCACGGGGCTCGCGCTCTGGAGCCTGGAGGACGAGGACGCGGTGGAGGAGCCCGAGGAGGAGGCGCCGCCGATCGACGCGGGGGCTGGCGGTTGGGCCGCCGTGGCCGCGGCCTCCCAAGAGCTCTCGAAGCCTGCGCCCAAGCCTCGCCGCGGGGGCGACCCGCTCACGCCCTCGATCGGCGATTGGGTACGGCACCCGAAGTTCGGCCTGTGCAAGATCGAGCGGCGCACGGGTGACGACAGCGTCTCGATCAAGCTGCCGAGCGCGCGACGCAAGACCATCAAGCTCTCCTTCCTTCAGGTCGGCGAGCCGCGCATGGAGGGGGAGCGCTACGTCTTCCCGCTGACGCCGCGCAAGAAGAGCTGAGCTGCTTCAGCTCGGCTCGTTGCCCAGGCGCACGCGCGGGTCGAGGGCGGCGATGGCGAGGTCGGCGAGCAGGTTGCCCACCTGCACCATGGCGGAGAAGACCAAGACCACGCCCATCACCGTGGGGGCGTCGAGGCCGACGATCGACTGAATGGCCAGGGCGCCCATGCCGGGCCAGGCGAAGATGTTCTCGGTGATGATCGCGCCCGCGACCAGCAGCGAGAGGTCGAGGCCGAGCAGGGTGACCAAGGGCAAGAGCGCGTTGCGCAGGCCGTGCTTCACGACGATGGTGCTC
Source organism: Deltaproteobacteria bacterium (assembly GCA_013151775.1). GTDB lineage: Bacteria > Myxococcota_A > Polyangia > Polyangiales > Houyiibacteriaceae > JAADHO01. The sequence goes on from JAADHO010000226.1 coordinate 9,628, forward strand.
GGCCCGAGCCCCTTGGCCTTGGCCGTGCGAATGTAGTCGCTGCGCAGCGTCTCGATCATCTCCGAGCGGGTGATGCGCGCGTAGGTGGCGGCGCCCACGATGGCCAGCGTGAAGGCGGGCAGGATGCCGTGGTAGACGTGATCCCAGAAGCCCTCGCCGTAGCCTCCCACGGGAAACCAGCCGAAGAAGAAGGCGAAGACCAGCAGGAAGATCGGGCCCGTGACGTAGGTGGGCAGGCTGATGCCCAAGAAGGCCGTGGCCATGAAGCCGGTGTCGAACCAGGTGTTGCGCTTCACGGCGGCCAAGATGCCCACGGAGACGCCGAGGAAGATCTCGAAGAAGATCGCGAGCACGCCCAGCAAGAGCGTGCGCGGGAGGCGGTGGGCGATCACGCGGGCGACGGGCTCGTTGTGGGTGAAGGAGTCGCCGAGGTCGCCTTGGAGCAGCCCGCAGTAGCCCGGATCGTCGGGGTGGTCCTTGAAGGCGCGGGAGCCCTGACGCACGCAGGGGACGACCCCGAGGTACGCCGCGAACTGCACGGCCAGAGGTTGGTCGAGGCCGTTCTTTCTCTTGAAATCTTGAATCTGCTGCGGCCCGGCGTTGGGTCCGAGGGTCGCCACGGCGGGGGCGCCGACCCGGTTCATCAGCAGGAAGACCAGCACCGCGACCACAGCGACGACGAAGATCGCCCAGCCCAGACGCTTGATCACGTACTGGATCATCGCAGGCCTCCGAAGGGGAAGAGGGTGGCGGCTACGTTGCGTGGGCGTCCCGTGCCGAAGAGCGAGCGCGACGCGCGCCGGCGCGGCAGGTCGAGCCAGACGTCGCGGTAGTCCTGGCTCCAGATCGGGTGGGGGCGGTAGTTCTTCACGTAGGGCTGCCAGGCCTCCAGGCTCATGGGGTAGTAGGTGAAGGCCCAGGGGGCGTCATGGGCCACGATGTCGTTGGCGTGGCGGTACATGGCGATGCGTCGCTCGCGATCCGTCTCCGAACGGGCCGTGTCGAGGATTCGGTCGAGCTCGGGGTTGCGGTAGAAGGAGCGGTTCTCCGAGTGCTCGGGGTGAATCGAGCGGCTGTTGAACAACACGTCGAGGAAGTTGGATGGGTCCGGGAAGTCCATGTTCCAACCCGCGTTGAAGGCGCCCACCGTGTGGGGCTTGCCCGTCTGGTCGAGGTAGACCGCGAAGTTCACTTGGCGGATGCGCACGCGGATGCCGATGCGCGCCAAGTCCTGCTGCAAGAGCTCGCCATAGAAGCGGCTGGTCTCGCCCTCGCCGAACAAGACGACGATCTCCTCGTCGAGACCGTCCGGGTGGCCCGCTAAGCGCATCTCCTCGCGCGCTCGCTCGAGGTCGAGGACCTGCAGGTTCGGCAGCTCCGCGTCGTAGCCCGGGATCATGGGAGGCAGGAGCTGTCCCGCAGGCGCGAGGCGACCCGCGCGGGCGCGCGCCCAGCCTCGGCGATCGATGGCGAAGGCGATGGCGCGCCGCACGTGGATGTTGTCGAAGGGAGGGATCTCGCAGTTCATCCCGATGCCCGCGACGCTCGCCTTGGGGAACTCGAGGCGGTAAGGCGCCCAGGCTTCGGCGCCCTTGATCAAGAGGTAGTCGGGCGTGGTCTGACGGTGGATGGCGTCGAGGTCGCCGTTCAGGAAGCGCATGAAGGCCACGGCCCGCTGCAGGTTCTCTTGAAAGATCATGTGGTCGGGACCCGGATGATGCGGGCGCCAGTAGTGCCGGTTGCGGCTGAAGCGCAGGTCCACACCGCGCTCCCAGCTGTCGAAGACGAAGGGTCCCGTGCCCGCCGGGTGCAGGTTCGCCTCGTCGCCCCAGCGCTCGTAGGTCTCGTGCGCCACGGGGTAGGCGAAGGTCATGGCCATGGCGTTGAGGAAGGTCTGGTCGGGCTCGGTCAGATGAAACTCGATGCCGTAGCGGTCGAGCACGCGGATGCCCGTGACGTGGTCGGCGTCGCCGCGGTGAAACTCCTCCGCGCCCTCGATGGCCTTGTAGAGCGGAAAGCCGGGCGAGCCCGTGGTGTGGCTGAGCAGGCGCTCCATGCTCCAGCGCACGTCCTCCGCCGTCAGCTCGCGTCCCTCCGGTAGCCCCGGCAGGGGATGAAAACGCACGCCGCGACGCAGCCGAAAGCGGAAGGTCTTGCCCTCGTCCGTGATGCTCGGGAGCGCCTCCGCGAGGCTCGGCACGAGGTTGGAGTCGTAGTCGTAGTCGAGCAGCCCGTCGTAGATCAGGCGCACGGCCATGCCGCTCAGCTCGTCGTAGGCGAGGTGGGGGTCGAGGCTGCGCACGTTGGACTCGTGGTGGAACACGAAGGTGCCGCCGCTGCGCGGTGTGTCGTCGCCAGCGCCCATCCAGCGGGGCGCGTCGGGCATGGCGGGCCAGTAGCTGTAGCCGCCGAAGCCAAGCCCGGCGACGACGAGCAGCATCGAGAGCCCGACGAGGCGCTTCTTCAGCGGGGCTTCAGTCCTTGGGGTCGAAGGCATCGCGCAGCCCCTCCCCGAGCAGGTTGAAGCCGAACACGGCCATCACGATGAAGGCGGCGGGGTAGAGCATCAGGCGCGGCGCGTGGGCCATCATCTCCTGACCCTCACGCAGCATGGAGCCCCAGCTCGCGCGCGGCGGTTGCACGCCGAGCCCCAGGTAGCTCATGGCCGACTCGACGATGATCATCTGCGCCACCAGCGTCGTGCCGATCACGATGGCGGGGCCGAGCACGTTGGGCAGCACGTGGCGAAACACGATGCGCGTGCGGCTCAAGCCCAGAGCGCGGGCGGCCTGCACATACTCCATCTCGCGCACCTGCATGGTCTTGGCGCGGGTCACCCGGGCGAGGGTGGTCCAGGAGATCAAGCCCAAGAGGACGTAGAGGGCGGAGAGGGCGGGGTTGTCGACCACGCGGTTGATGGCGATGGCGACGAGCAAGAAGGGCATGGAGAGCAGCACGTCGACCAAGCGCATCAGCACGCTGTCGTAGAGGCCGCCGAAGAAGCCCGAGGTGACGCCCACGTAGAGGCCGATCAGCACCGTCAGGGCCGTGGCGAAGATGGCGACCTGCATGGACACGGCGCCCCCATGCAGCAGGCGCGCGAGCTCGTCCCGGCCGATGGTGTCGCCGCCGAGCAGGTGACCCGGCACGACCATGGGCCCGCGCGGCACGCCCTCGTCCGTCAGCAGCTGCGTGCGATACTGTTCATTCGGGTCCTGGCTCGACACGAAGGGACCGACGAAGGCCACGAGCAGCACGATGGTGACCAAAAAGGCGCCGAAAAGGGCGCCTTTGTTCTTCTTGAAGCGTCGGAAGGCTCTGGGATCCACATATGCTCCACAAGCGGCGCGGAGGGTCCGCGCCCAAACTCGAGTCGCATGGGATTACCCGAGGGTCGCGCCCAGCGTCAATCCGCCTGTGACGGGAAGCGCGGGACGCTCAGCGCGTGCCGTCTCCAAAGGGAGTGGCGGCGCCGTGGGAGCAGACGAGCACGTTGGCTTGGGTCACCCCGCTGCAGGACCAGTGGGCGGGGCAGTCGGCGTTGCCGCCGCAGCTCTTGGTGCAGACCGGGCCGTCTGCGTGAACCCCGGCGACGCACAGGCCATGGGCGCAGTCTTGGTCGGTCCCGCAGGTCGCTCCGAAGGCGGCGTCTCCACGACCGCCGCAGGCGGGCAGGGCCAGCAGGCCGACGGAGAGCGTGAGCAGGAGGAGGAGAGGAATGACCGCGGGTCGCATGCCCAAGGCTGACCCGAGGGCAGGCCAGGATCAAGATCGAACATGAAGCAGGGGATCCGCCTAGTCGACGCTGATGATGCGATCGATCCGATCTGAACCAGATCGGGATTTTTCCAGCGAACACCCCGTTTCGACGCAGTCTGTCCTCCCTTGCTGCTCGGGGTGGGCGCAAAAACAGACATAAAATCAGCAACTTGTAAAGTTCATTGGAATACTGTCCCAATGCTGCACATTTTTGTTGACGTATTTCGCTTCAAGCGAATACATTCCCGCTAGGCGATTCAAGTGACTCTTCCCAAGCGATATACTCGGACGACAAAGGCCAAAGCGGCGGCCGCTGTGACCTGGTCCGAGGAGCAGCTCGAGGAGCTCGAACGCGGCCACCCGGCGGGCATGAGCGTCCACGAAATCGTGCGGGCCTTCACGGAGCACGGAGGCCGCCTCACCGAGGCCACCTTCCGCAAATACGTGCAGCTCGGTCTCCTGCCTCGCAGCGTGCGCGTGGCGCGCAAGGGACGCGGCAAGGGCTCCCAGGGGCTGTATCCGGCGACGGCCGTGAGGCAGATCGATCACGCCCGGCGGCTGATGGCCCAGGGCTTCACGATGGAGGAGATCCAGAAGGAGTTCCTCTTCGTGCGTGGAGACGTCGAGTCCCTCGAGCGTCAGCTCGAGCGGGTGTTCGACGCGATGGACGGAGCGCTCACACGGGGTGGGCGCGAGAGGGGACAGGATCCCCTGGTGGAGCGGCAGCTCGCGGAGGCGCGTGAGCTGGGCGCTCGTTTGGTGGAGACACTCGAGGATGTGGAGCGGCGGCTGACCATGCGCGCTCGCATGGCTCGGGCGGTGGTCTGAGATGATGACGGTAGTCGAGCGCGTCGGGAGAGACACGATGAACGAGCAGGAGCAGACGATGGGGGCGAACGAATCACAGGAGCAGGGGCTCACCGAGCCTCGGACCGAAGGATCCCTAGCCGTGGCGATCACCCCGGAGGGTGAGCCAGAAAAGGAGCGCACCGGCGGCCGACGCAAGCGCCGGAGCCGCGCACGCGCCAAGACCATCTCCATCCGGCGTCTGAGCAAGGCCGAGCTTCAGCGCGGCCGCTTGCTCTACCCGGAGATGGACTACTGGAAGCCGAAGCTGCGCTCCGAGTGCAAGGACATGGACAGGCCGTGCCCCTACGTCTCGTGCAAGTACCATCTCTACACGGACGTTCACCCCATCCGTGGCTCCATCAAGCTCAACTTCCCCGACGTCGAGGTCTGGGAGATGACCGAGACCTGCGCCCTCGACGTGGCGGATCGAGGTGGCATCACCCTCGAAGAGGTCGGCGAGATCATGAACCTGACACGCGAGCGCGTGCGCCAAGTGGAGACGGCGGGCCTCGCCAAGCTGCAGGCGGTCGACGACGTCGCTCGGCTCAAGGACTACATCGTCTGACGGCGGCGGCTGCGCGCGCGGAGTTCAATCTTCCGCGTCGTCGTCGGGCGCCCCACGTGTCGCCTCGACGATCCGGCGGGTCAGGTTCCGGAGCTCGTCGGCGACCTGACGCGCCAACGGCTCGGCGCTGGCGCTGATCTGTCGCAGCATGGGCTCGGCGGCGTCCGCGACCTGCTTGAATACCGGCTCGGCGGCGTCCGTGACCTGCTTGAGCACCGGCTCGGCCGACTCCCCGAGCTTGTCCAGCGTGCGCTCCGCCTCCGCCGCCGCGCCGCGAACCGAGGGCTCGA
>JAADHO010000388.1:0-24366 GCA_013151775.1 Deltaproteobacteria bacterium
TGCTCGCGGCGACCTGCTCTCGTCCGCGCTGAAGCATCAGCCGCGTCGCCAGATCGTCGGCGTCCGCGCTCGCGATCTTCTCCTCCGCCGCTGCGGCCCAGCGCTCTGCTTCCGCCGCGTCACCGCTGCGCGACGCCACGGCGTAGAGCCCCAGGCACATCTCCGCCTGCTCGCGGTTCGCGCCCTGCTCGGCGAAGGACGCCCGGGCCTCTGCGTAGAGCCGGCGCGCGCGCGGCCAGTCTGCGCGCCGAGAGGCGCACTCCGCGAGCAGCCCGCGGGCCGCGCCCTCGAAGTAGACGCGTCCCTGCCGGCGGGCGTCCTCGAGCACCTCGACGGAGGTATGCTCCGCCCGCTCGACCAGGCCGACCATCAGCCACAGGTTGGCGAGGTTGTGTCGCACGGTGAGCTGCGTGCCGCGTTTGCCGAGGGCGACGGCGAGGCGCAAGGCGCGCTCGTAGCGTCGCAGGGCCCCGCCCCAATCACCGCGCTGCTGAAGGGCCGTGGCCAGGTTCAGCGTGGCGGACGCCAGCTGATCCGCCAAGGCGTGTCGCTCGGCGAGCTCGAGGGCGAGGCGGTAGTGGGTGATGGCCGCGTCGAGCTCGCCCGCCCGAAACTCCGTGATGCCCCGATAGCTCGACACACGAACCCGGGACCTCGGTGAGCTCGCCTGCCGCGCGGCGCGATCGAGACACACGCGAGCCTCATCGAGCTGACCGAGATACATGCAGGCTACGCCCAGAGTCTCGTTCAGCGCCCCTCGAAGCGCGGCGTCGCCCTGCGCGCCCGGCAGACCGCGACGCGCGTGACGCTGGGCGCCAGCGTAGTCCCCGAGCTGCACCCGCGCGCGCGCCAGCTGATCGAGGGCCCGGGACGCGTGCCCCGAGTCCAGCTCCGGCAGCGCCTGCTCGAGGTAGCGCGCAGCGCGTCGTGCGTCCCCACGTAGCAGCAACGCCGATCCAATCGCCGATCGGCAGCGCCCGGACCAGGGCGCAGGCGGACGCCGACGCAGCAGCCGCGCGAGCAGCGAGAGGGCGTCGTCGAGGGCGCCGCGGGTGGCGAAGATGGCAGCGGCCGCCAGGCTCAGCTCCGGCTCATGGGCTGAAGGCACCACGTCCAGCGCGACGACCGCGCGCCTCCAGCCCTCAGGCGCCAGCTCGTGAGCGCTTCGCTCGGCCAGGAGCAGCTGCTGAGCCTCTCGCCTGCGGCCGGCGCCCGCGAGCTGCAGCAGGCGACGTGAGGCACGCAGGCTGCGCGCGGCCGGCGACTCGTCCGCCGGCCTTTTCGCCAAGTGGTCCGCCAGACGAGAGTGGGCTCGCGTGAGCGCATCCTCACCCACGACCTGCGCGAGGGCCTGCAGATCCGCCGGGCGCGTGAGCGTCAACGCGCCGCGCCGGTGACGCACGAGCCCGAGGCTCTGGAGCGCCAGCAGCGGCTCCGGGTCGAGGGCCAGCTGCTCGAGCCGCCGAATGGACAGCGAGCCGCCCGTGGCCGCCAACAGCGCGCTGGCCGGGTCGCCTCGGATCGAGCTGGGAAAGCACGTGGCGCTGCTCGAGTGCCCCGGCGTCGCCAGCTCCGACTCGGCGAGCTGCCCCGACACGAGACGGCCCAGCACGCGCTCCAGGTCGACGGGGAAGCCACCTGTCACCCGCTGCAGCGGCGGCACCAGCTCCGGCGACAGCCCCGCCATCTGCGCCCACGCGCCGACAGCCGACAGGTCGAGGGGTGTCAGCTCGAGAGTCTCGACCTCTGGGACGGGTGCGCTGGAGCTGAGCAGCAGCATCAGCGCGGCGCCCGGCTCGAGCAGACGCAGCAGGGCCGCCGTGGCCTCACGCGCCTCGTCCGTGCACAGGTCGAGGTCGTCGAGGATGGCGAGCACGGGCGGCCCGCGGGACAGCTGCTCATGGCAGCTCACCAGCGCGTCGAGACCTCGCGCCTCGGGTGAGCCGAGGGCGCGTCCGAGCATCCCCACCAGCGCGTTCGGCTGGCTGGCCTCACCCACCACCACGCGGCAGCGGAGCTGCGCCAGCCACTTCATCTCCTGCAGCAGACGTGACTTGCCCACGCCATCACGCCCGACCAGCGCGAGCACGCGCGCGCCGGATCGCCCCTGGAGCAGCGCGTCGAGCTCGGCTTCGAAACGCCGCAGCTCCGCCTCACGGCCCACGAGTCGGGGGCTGCGTCCGCCCGGAGGAGCGAACACATGCCCCGAACGCCCGAGGGCCTCGAGCAGCTCACGCGCGTCGGCCGGGCGCGCGCTGGGCTCGGTCGCCGTGGCGCGCTCCACCAGCCGACCCACGACCGCCGGCGCGGGCCCCTCGGAGTCGAAGAGGGCGCGCAGGGTCGCACCCGCGGAGTAGATGTCGCTGCGCCGATCCCCCGCGTCTCCACGCAGCAGCTCGGGCGCCATGAAGGCCGGCGTGCCGCGCAGGCGTCCGTCGGGCGGCGCGTCGAGGGGACGTGCGCAGCCGAGATCGATCAGCACGCCTCGGCCGTCCGCAGCGACCAACACGTTCTGGCTCTTGAAGTCTCCGTGCCGAATGCCGAGGGCGTGCAGGAAGCTGAGCCCCTCGAGGGCGTCAGCGAAGGCGGAGAGGGTCGCGTCCGCGCCGTGACGCCGCGCGAACACGTCCAGCGTCGGACCATCGACGCGCTCGACCACGAGGAAGGGGAGGCTCTCGTCGCCTAGCCGCTCGACGCCGAGGTCGTGCACCTGCGCCAGGTTCGGATGGTGCAATCCCTTCAGGCGCGAAAACTCGTCTCGAAGCGTCTCGCTCCAGCGCGCCTCGTCCAGCAGCTTGATCGCCACCACCCGACCGCTGACCTGATCCGTCGCCTGCCACGTGGTTGCGCTCGCCCCGAAGCCCATCACCTGCTCGAGGACGTATCGCGACGCCAACACCCTGCCAGCCTGTGCCATGAGTGTACCAATATGTACTAGATGCGCGCATCAGGTACAACTTGGTACATTTGCGAGGCGAGAATCGCCTGTGATTTCAGCTATCGGAGTCTGGCTCGGTCGTTGCTATCCTATCGGCTCGTCCATGCGCTTCTTCGTCTACATTCTGATACTCGCGGCGGGCTGCGTTGGCACACCCGTGCCCGAGCCTCCGAACCTAACGCCGCCCGACCCGGCTCTGGTCGAGGTGAACGTGGGCAGCGTGCCAGGGATCACGGGGCAGCCCGGCGCCTTGGAGCCCGGCACGGAGCTCTGGATCGCAAACCTCGACAACATGGATCCACCCACCCGCATCCCAACCCGCGACGATGGCAGCTTCCGGGACGACAGCTTCGTGGCCGCCCCCGGGCAGGAGCTGCGACTGCAGGCCCGACGTGGCGCCGAACGCTCGATCCCCGTGGACGTTCGGGCGGGAGGCGGCGAGGTCATGAGACCCACGGCGGGCTGCCTCGTGCTGCGCCCTGCCCTCGAGCTCAACCTGGACGATCCCGAGACGGCGAGCCGGGTCGTCATCGAGAATGGCTGCGGCGTCGACGCGCGCATCGACGACATCCGCCTGCGCGCACCCTCGGCCTCGATCCGCGTGGACACGGCGCCGCCCCTGATGATCCCCGACGGCGCCTCCGCCAACATCACCCTCAGCCTGCTCCCGGACGCGACCGGGCTCACGGAGGAGGTCCTGATCCTCGACGTGAGCGCTCCCGAGACCGACCGCCGCCCCGTCACCGTGTTCGCACGCCGCCCCTGATCCGGCTCACCACCACACAGACGCACGCCCTGCTCCGTGGAGCGGCGAGGGCTCCCTGTACCCCAAGAGAAGACACCATGAAACGAACATCCCGAGATGCTGCCACTAGCCTGCTTCTGAGCTTCCTGCTCGCGTGCAGCGCGTCCCACGCTCCAGACAGCGAGGATCCCGACGCCGGTGCCTCGCCCGCGATCGAGACATCGTGCGAGGGAGGACTCTTTCTCGGCAGACGCCAACTCTACTCGCGGCCGCGCTGGGGAGTTGGCTCGGGAGGGCAGGTCTGGTTCTCCGACGGCGCCTCCATCCGCATCGCCTCGGCCGAGCTCACGGCGCCGCTGCTGCTCAGCGAGGATCCCTACGAGCCCGTGATCTCCCCCGAAGGAGATCGCCTGAGCTTCCGCGTCGACGGGGAGTATGGACTCTACGAGGTCGAGACGGGCGAGCAGCTACGCGTGCCGGCACCCTTCGTCCACGAGCACGGCTTCGTGGCGACCTTGGCGGGACGATCGCGAGCGTGGAGCTGCGCGGCGGGGACGCTCACGCTGATCGATGACGAGAGCGTCACCCGCGTGGCGCGGGACGTCGCCGACTGTCAGCGGCTCGTCGTGTCGGAGCAGGGTCCGGCGCTCGGCTGCGAGCTGGGGCGCTTTCGTTGGCTCTACGGAGACTCCCTCGAGCCTCGAATGTTCGAGCCCGAACTCGAAGGCTCTCTGCGCCTCGGCCGCGTGGAGTTCTCGTCGGATGGGCGCTTTCTCTTGCACCAGCCCAAGCGCTACTGCGACCCGGACGACCGCGCGTGTCGTCGGGACGCGAACGCGGGCTTCGTGCAACTTCATGACGCACGCGACGGCCGCTGGCGGATGAATGTCTCCCTCGACCCGAGCTATGGGGGTCGCATGCATCGTGTCGAAGGTCCCGGGGTGCTCTCCCTGGACCGCGGCGAGATGACCACTCTCATCGGAGAGGACGGCAGGGCGCACGAGTTCGAAGAGTTCCAGACGCTCACCGGCTTCGCCGAGGCCATCCTCGCGCGCTCCCACGCGGAGGGACTCTGGCTGCTGACGATCGACGGCACGGCCACGCCCCTCAGTCCGCCCGGCGTCGACAGCGACGTGCGCGTCGCGAGCTCACCCGATGGCAGACGCTTCGCCATCGCCCACCGGACCGGGCGCTGCCTGCGAATGGAGCGTGGCTCGTGTCAGGAGAGGGAGTGGCGGCTGCTCCTCGGCGACGTGGACGAACCAGCTGCGGCGGTCGAGCGGCTGGGCTGGGGCTCGCCTCGGATCGCTGCGGTCAGCGATCGGGGACTCGTGCTGCTCACGGGGCTGATGGAATTGGGTGAACCCGAAGGAGACAGCGGCAGGTTTCGCATCCTGGACGCCAGCTCGCGCACGCTCGTGGCGGGCGTCGGTCGCGTCGGCCAGGTGGAGCTCGACGGGTCGCGATTCTACTTCACGCTCGACGGCTCGCTGTGGCGCTTCGAGCCCGGCGTGGGCCTGAGCGACATGGGCGCCGAAGCCGAGCGGTTCATCCTGGACTTGCCGCGCTCGCGGCTGCTGCGCCTGCGCGCCTTTCCTGAGGAGGAGGATCTTTCGGACTACGGCCCGCAGACTGATTTCTGTGTTTTCCAGACGCCGCTCGACGGCCCGAGGAGTCGATGACCATGAGAATTGAAATCGTGCTTTGTTTCGTCTTCACCGTGGCCTGCGCTCAGACGCACGAGGTACCCGACGCCGACAGTCCGCCCAACGCAGACGCGGGCCTCGCTGACGACGCCGGCTTCGCTGACGACGCCGGCTTCGCTGACGACGCCGGCTTCGCTGACGACGCCGGCTTCGCTGACGACGCGGGCCTCGCTGACGCGGCACCCATAGCCGACGGGGGTCCTGCCGTAGCCGGAGAGATCGCCTGTGGGTCCAGCTCGTGCACGCTCGCGGATCAGGCCTGCCGCGTGACCTGTCTCGACATGGGGGACGCGATCACGCCGACCTGCGTCGACCTCACGGCCGCCGGCGGCGTCGAGCTCTGCCCGGACAACGAAGAGACCTTCCCCATCGTCACCGCGCGCTGCGACGGACCGGAAGATTGCCCGGGAGAGGCCTGCTTCGTGGTGCCGGGCAGCGTGGGAAACTACGCCCAATGCGGCTGTCCCGCGCGACCGGGAGAGGACTGTCGGGCGTTCGGCGCCGAGCTCCTCTGCCACAGCCTCGACGACTGCCCCGCGTGGGCGTCACGCTGCGAGCCCAACACGACGTCGCTCTACGGCCGGTACCGGACCTGCCTCGAATAGCGCCCGCCTGAGGACCCGCCGATCGGCGCTACTAGGCCAAGCTCTCGCCGACGGGCACCTCACGCTTCAACCCAGCCACCTTCAAGATCCACATCATGGGGCACCAGCCCGTGAGCGCCGACTGGGCGAGGTTGAGGCCAATGAAAACCGTGAAGAGGTGGAAGTAAGGCGTCACGAAGTAGCCGAGCGCAACGCTGACGATGGTGAGGAGGCCGGCGGTCAGCCGGAGGCCTTGATTGATGGTCATGCTTTTCCTGTATCGAGCTGTGTTCCAGGTAGAGCCAGCAGCAGACCAAAGTGTGTCAGCCAGGCGCCCGACGATCGAGGGAGCGGACGTAAGCCGCTCATCGGCCCCGCGCTCTTGGCCACGCAGATGTTCCCGGGCGTCGCCGGCTCCCGGCTCCATCCCCCTCTACCTGCTGGACGCCATGGGCATGCTCAACACGCGCACGGGTCTGGGGCTGGGGCTGGGGCTGGTCTACTCACCTGCGCCAGCGTGAAGGGCTCAGGCCCTCCTTCGACGGCGCGAGGACGCTGGCCTTCCGAGCCTTCTAGCACGACGTAGCGCAGCGCCCACCACAGCATGTACCAACGGCGCAGTCTGCCGGGACCGTGCACACATCGCCAATCAAGCCGGAGCCGCGACACTGCCCAGTGACGCATTGACCCGAGGCACAGTCACTCGCGACCGAGCATGCTCCGCCGTTGGGATTGCCCCCCGACGGTCCACAGCGTCGACTCACGCAGCTGCCCGAGATGCAGTCTCCATCGGTGGCGCAACTCGCCCCTTCCTGCTGATTGACGTCGCACACTTGGGCCATGCCGCCATCCCGCAAACTCAGGGCGCGACAACTGCCCACTCGAAGACCTGGGAATTGGAGATTTCCACGCTTACAATCCGAATCGTCCTCGCAAGTCGGCAAGCAGCGTGCACCGCAGTGGTCGTCAGTCCCGGTGCACGGGACATCGGCGCAGACCGTTCCATCCGCACAGCCCCCCGCACAGCCCTCTGCGGCACACCATCCAACTCTGCTACAAGAGTTGAAAGAACTGCTAGCACAGACTCCGTGAAAATAACAATCTCCACTGAGGCACTGTCCGTCCGCCTCACACCACTGCCCCTCATCTCTTGGAGAAGAAAGCGTGTCGCATGTTCCAGCACGGCAATCACAGTAGATACTCTCACCGCTTGAACTGTAGAAGCATCTATCTGGACAAGATGTATCCGAGAGATTCGAGCAGGGTGGCATGCACCAAAAGTGGGATAATTCGGCATTTCCGAGGCAATGTCCGCCGTTGCAATCGCCGTCGAAGTCTCCGCCCCCGCAACGCCTGCTACAATAGCTCCATCCGCTTGCCGTAGTCTTGCACCGGTCACAGTTGTCTGCGTTACAGGCAGCGCCCACCGCGACCCGACAGATGCCCGCATAGGTGCTACAATTGTTCGTGCGACAGTCGGAGTCGGTGTCGCAGTCGCCACCAACGTCCCTCAGTGGCTCGCACGAGTGGCTCCCACGGTCACACCGAAATCCAGGCGAGCAGCCACAGTCTTCGCAATGATTGGGTCCGGCTTGCGAACACGCTACAGGACGACTGCCATCGCACGCGAAGTCCGGAGGCGCTGTGTAACTGTCGTTGCATCCAGCGACGCAGAAATAACTGTCATTACATCCTGGAATACAATACGAGTTGCCGTCTGGAAGAATGCCGCATGAAAGTCCATCGCAGTCCGCATCCGACGTGCAGGCGCGAGTACAGAAACTGCTGTTGTAACATAGCCCATCGAAGCAAGGCTGGAACGAGCAGTCGCCACCTAGACCTGGCCCTCTCGGTGAGCCAGACCCGCTCGAACAGGCTGGAAGTTCTCCGATGCACAGCGCACAGCAGATCATGCTCGCACGCCAAAGAAATTGGCTTGTCCTAGTCATATCGCATCGACCCCTTCAATAGCTCGCGTCCGGTGTGCTCATGCGACCACCGACGATGGACTCGTGACCCTCGTGACCGTTGCTGAGCAGGCAGTAAGCTAGTGCGCTCAGTCACTGCGCGCAAGAGTGTGCTCGAGTCCACTGCTCATGGATTGATCGCCCGCCGCCTACCGCCTTCTGGGCAGTGGCCCTAGCGGCGCTCGAGTCTCCTCGGCCCCCGCCCTCACACCCGTGGGCTCAGCCAGACGCAGCCTCACACCCGGAGCTTCAGACGGGGTCGAAGAGCGAGCGCGCACGCAGCGACCGAGAAGGCAAGCCGCTCAGCGCCCCCGTCTACGCCCACAGGTCAGCTTTTCTTGGGACCGTAGGCGATCTGTTCGAGCCGCTTCGGATCCACAATCTCGATCAAGTCTGGGCTGACCGAGAGCGCCCCCTGACGCTCGAGGTAAGCGAGACCGCGGCTGATCTCTTCGCGCACGGTGCCGAGGCGACCGGCGACGGTCTCGGTCGTGAGGTCGCGGACGAGATTCCGAGAGTCTTGGCCGTTGGCCTCGCGCATCACCACCAGAGTGCAGAGGAAGGACGCCAGCCTCGCCGGCACGGTGCGCAGGGAGAGGTCCGACACCAGAGCGAGGTTCCTGTCCGAGCGACGCGCGCGCATGTTGAGCACCGCGCGGAGGATCACCGGGCGGCGATCCGAGAGCGTGCTCAGCGCCTCGTTGGGGATCAGGATGGCGCTCGCGGCGCGCATGGCCACGGCGCTCGCGGGGTAGCCCGCGCCGTCGAAGCGCACACCCTCGACGATGGCCTTGCCAGGGCGCGCGAGATAGAGAATCTGTTCGCGCCCATCGCGTCCGCTCTTGGAGAGCTTCACCTCGCCCGTGCGCACGATGAACAGCCCCTCACCGGGCTGCCCTTCACTGAAGAGAGGCGCGCCCCGGGCGGCCTTGCGCACTTCAGCGGCGCCGGAGAGCAGCTTGAGATCAGCGACCGCGAGATCCTTCAGGACCGTCACGTCGCGTAGCAGTTCATCCGCAGTACGGGGAGCAATAGCCATCGCGCCGACCCTACCATGAGACCCCGGAGCGTGCGCAACGGAGCCCGCGGACCACGGCTAGACCCCGGAAGAAGGCACGGGCATACTGCGCCCATGGAGGCTGCCGATACTCGAGCGGAGGAGGGAGACCAAGGGGAGAGCCGCGCCTTTCTCGTGCTGCGACATCTGGGCGAACTCAGCGTGGTGGATCTCGCCCTCGGCGCCAGCCTGCGCATCGGGAGCGCTCCAGACGCGGACCTGCGGCTAGACGCTGCCTCCATCGCCCCGCAGCAGGTCGAGGTCGCGTGGGATGGCAAGGGCGTGTCCATCCGGCCACTCGGTAGCACGGGCGCCGCCACCTTCGTCAACGGCAAGCGCCTGATCGAGCGCATGGAATTGAAGCCCGGAGACGAGCTCGCCATGGGCCCGGCGCAGCTGGTCTTGGGAGTGGCCACGCCCCTCGAGGCTGGCGGACGACGCTCCCTGACGCACCACGAGCTGAGGGAGCGCTTGGCGGAGGAGGTCGCGCGCGCGAGCCGCAGGGGCCGCAAGACCTCCGTGGTCATGCTCAAGGCTCGCTCCGGCACCGGCGGACAGATCGCCTCGGCCGCGCTGGAGACCTTCCGCATGGGAGACGTGATCGCCACCTGGGCCTCGGATCAGCTCGAGGTCCTGCTCCCCGACACCAGCGGCGAGGAGGCTCGTGCCGTGCTCTCGCGGGTCGCGCGCGTCGCTGGCGTAGACTTCGAGGCGGGCCTCGCGGTCGGGCCCGAGGACGGCGACGACGCGGATCGCTTGGTCTACGCGAGCCGTCGTGCCCTGAAGCATGCCATGCGCGAGGGGCTGAGCGTCGCCAGGCCGCCCGAAGAGGACCCGCTCGACACCCTGCCGGTCTTCGCGGACGCCGCCACGCTCAAGCTCGCGGCGGCGGTGACGACGGTCGCCAAGGGTCAGCGCAGCGCGCTCTTCACG
Organism: Deltaproteobacteria bacterium; assembly: GCA_013151775.1. Classification (GTDB taxonomy): domain Bacteria; phylum Myxococcota_A; class Polyangia; order Polyangiales; family Houyiibacteriaceae; genus JAADHO01. Next base: position 9,931 of record JAADHO010000388.1, read on the forward strand.
GGCGAGATCAGCACGGGCAAGACCGTCCTGGCCCATCGCCTGCACCGCGAGAGCGGGCGCGCCGACGGGCCCTTCATCGTGCTCTCGTGCACGGAGCTAATGGACGACGCGGGGGCCATGGCGGCCTTCGGCGGCGCCGACGGAGGCTGCCGCGCGGAGCTCGCCCGAGGTGGCACGCTCGTGCTCGAAGAGGTCGGAGACCTGCCGCCAGGCGCACAACACCTGCTCTTCGCCCTGCTCACGCGCGAGGGATCGGCTATCCGAGTCCTCTCGACGACCCAACGCACGCTGGCTGGCTTGGTGGAGCGCGGCGCCTTCGAGGCCCCGCTCTACGACCTGCTCACGGATGAGGTCCTGGAGGTGCCCGCCCTGCGCAACCGGCCGGACGATCTGCTGCCCTTGGCCGAGCACTTCGCCGCGCGCGCGGGCTCTCCTGGACCGCTGCGGCTCTCCGCTGCGGCCCTCGCTCGGCTGCGCAGCTACCCCTGGCCTGGCAACGTGCTCGAGCTTCGCAACGCCATCGAGCGTGCCCTGCGCTTGGCCGGCGAGGGCGAGATCCTCGCGGAGCACCTGCCGAGCGACCCCCTGCCCCTCGGCAGCGGCGAGGGACGCCTGCGCGAGCACGTGGACGGAGTGGAACGCGACGCCATCATCAAGGCTCTGGCCGACAGCAACCACAACCAGACACACGCGGCCAAGCGCCTGGGCATCTCACGCCGCGCGCTGATCTACAAGATGGAGAAGTACGGGCTGAAGCGCCCGCCCGGACAGGGGCGTCGCTGAGTTCTCACCGTTCCTCAAATGGAGACACGGAGAGCACCCACGGATGCAATGCCGATTTCAGTCCTGCACGATGGCAGAGCCGCACAGACGGCACTTTTACCGCATTTCAGCTTGGCACGGCCTTCGCATATGTACCCACCCGACAGCAGCCACGCACCTCCCCCCCAGCGGAGCTGCTGTCATTTTTCGGTGGCCCAACGGCGATACCCCCCCCTCTCGCCAAGTTGGGCCATCGGTTTATCCGTCGCCTGATCGGACAATTCATGTCCGTCTCGAGGTGATTCGCCGGCTCGACGCCGCTACTTGACGAGGCGCAGGTGCGGCACCCGAGGGATGCCAGCGTCCAGCGGCGGTGCGCTCTGATCGACGCCACCCTCGACCACCCGCAGGGAGGGCCGCTTCGGCTCCTCCGGCTCTTCGTCATCCATCAGCCCCTCGATCAACTCCGCTGAGGGCGCGGGAGGAGGCGCTAGCCCGGCCTCGCGCGCAAGCTCCGCTTGGATCTCGGCGGGCAAAGCCTCGGGCCAGATCATGCCCTTGCCGCTGTCGTCTTGCAGGGCGAAGACCGCCTCCCAAGGGATGGTGCAGAACCACGGCGAGCGGTTGAAGGAGAGCGTGCCCCGCACGCCTTCGTCGTCGACCTTGAGGTCGAGGATGGGCACGGCCATGTCCAGCCCGATCTGCAACACGAGCTGCGGCTGCTCGCGGAACCAAGGCGGCACGGCGACGTCCTCGATGCGCGGATCGAGGTGCACGAAGACCGACCCGCGCAGCAGCATGGCGCGCGCGACCTCGGGCTTGTTCGGTGGCTGTGTGGCATCCCCCACCTGCGAGGCTTACTCCAGCCAATCGGCACGCGCCAACCGGCTGCGCCACGAGCCCACGCAACACTGAACACATTTGCAGTCACAGCACACCTGCCTTAGGCTCGCGGCTCGGCGCGGAGCCGTGGAACGGAGTGGGCAAAGATGAGTAACGACAGCGAGAACATAGGGCGGTTCGTCTGGTACGAGCTGATGACCAGCGACCCAGACGCAGCGAAGAGCTTCTACCAAGCGGTGATCGGTTGGGGCCTGCAGGATTGGGAGACGCCGGAGGGCGCGCCCGCCTACAGCATGTGGACGGTCGGCGAGCGGCCCATCGGGGGCGTCATGCCGCTGCCCGAGGAAGCCAAGGCGGCGGGTGCACCTCCCCATTGGCTCGCGAACGTGCACGTCGAGGACGTGGACAGGGCGGTGGCCAAGGCGAAGGAGCTCGGCGGCTCCATCCTGCACGGACCGGAGGACATCCCGAAGGTCGGGCGCTTCGCGCTGATCCAGGATCCGCAGGGCGGCATCCTCTCGGCCTTGAAGACCTCCGAGGCGCAGCCGCCCGTGATGCAGCCTGGGCAGGGCGTGTTCACGTGGAACGAGCTGAACACCACAGATGGCGCGGCGGCTGAGGAGTTCTATGTGGCCCTCTTCGGCTTGGCGCCGACCAAGGCCGAAGACATGGGCCCGGAGCTAGGCCTCTACCGGATGTTCGAGTCGGGAAGCGGGGCCTCGCGCGGGGGCATCTCCGAGATGGCCAAGCTGAAGGGCACGCACCCGAGCTGGCTCTACTACGTGATGGTGTCCGATCTCGACGCGACGGTGGCCAAGGTCGCGGAGCACGGCGGGCAGGTCGTGAACGGGCCGATGGAGGTCCCCGGCGGAGATCGCGTGGCGCAATGCCTCGATCCCCAGGGCGCGGCCTTCGCCCTGCACGAAGCCGCCAAGGGCTGAGCGCGATCCAGTCGCCTACTCGGACGCTGCGGCGCTGGGCTCCGGGGATCTGGGCGCCGGCGTCCGGGCGGGCGGATCCGGGACGGCGGCGCATGGGCGAATGCTGGCGACAGCTTGACCTGCACCATTGAATCGCTAGAGTGAGTATCGGATACTCTGATACCCGTGAACCATTGCCAATCGGCCTCATGCAACCCCGTCCCACCATCGAAGCCTTCGACATCTGGCTCGCGGAGCGCGCGCTCCGGCTGACGGCCAGTCCGTGGCTCGCAGACCAGGACGCGAATCCCATGTGGCCCAAGCATGTCTGCAACACGCTCGCAGACCTGCGCGGGAGGCTCGGCCATGGCGTTTAGCCGAGCGACCGCGCTAGGCGACCGACCCGAGGATGCCGGGCTGACACGCGACATGGTCGGCATCGGCATGCGCTTCGCAGCGGAATCGAACCCGAGGGCGTCCATCGAGGAGACGCTCGTCCACGCGTCCACGCTAGGGATGGAGGAACACGACCTACGTGTTCTGGCAGTACTGACGACCTGGCTCGGCATCCACCACGGTAACGTCAACGCGGATCGCCTGGTGCGTTGCGTCTCCGAGCATGCATCCGAACGGGTGCGCGCCTATTGGGCCGCCGTCGGGAGCTGGCTCGCGAAGGATCGCCGCTTCGCCCGACTCGGCAAACTGCACGACGGCTCGGCCATCGACCTGCTGCCCGTCGGGACCGAATTTCAGATCGGGCGGCGGGGCGAGGACGAGCGCTTCACAGGATCTGCGCTTCGCGTTCCGGCTGGCACGCTACGCGAGCGCGAAGGTGACGTGCTCCCTCCTGAGGCGCTAGTCAATCGCCACGCGGGGTACCGGAACCGCGTGCAGATGGGGCCCACGTGGCGCGCTGACGTCTGGACTGTGCTCGAGGAGCAGCCCAACGCGAGCGTCGCAGAGGCCGCGCGGCGCGCAGGGTGCTCGTTCGCGACAGCGTGGCAAGTGGCTCAGGATTTCCGCCTGCTGCGGCGGGCGGCGCGGGACTCGGAGAGCAGCGCTGGGCCTAGCGGGACGCCGGAGCCTCCGGTGCCCGGGCGTGCGGATCCGGGACGGCGGCGCAGCTGATCTCCATCAGCTCGCGCAGCGTCGCCCTGTCGGGCATCCAGGGGATGGCCGCCTCGTAGGCGACGCGGTCCTGATGCAGCGCCTCGTGGAAGCGTCGCGCGTCCGCGCAGCGCCCCTGCTCCACCGCGCGCATCAAGGCCGCCAACTTCACGCACACCTCACGCCCCGCCTCGGGGCAGGCGTCCGCCACGATGCGCGCGCCCTTGGAGTACCCATCGTAGGCGGTGGGCCGCACGTTAGACCCCTCGAGCACGGCGGGACTCGCCGGCTCCAGCGCCAGCGCCGGCCGATGCCGCGCCACGGGCGCATCCTCGCCACAGGCCGAAGCGACGAGCGCGAGGAGCAAGAGCGCAAGGGAGAGGCGCGTGACGTTGGGTCGCACGCTACCGAGTGTACCCGACGCCACCGGAGCTGCGGCCGGGCGTATGCTCAAGGCGGGCTCCCACAGACGTCGTCGAGGGCCGCCTGAAGAGCGGGCTGATCCACAGTGGGCACGACGCGATCGAGCAGCGTGCCAGGACCTCGGGTGCCAGGACCTCGAGCCATCCTCAGACTGAACCGAGCGCGTGGACAATTATCTGTCGACAGCGCGACGCCAAAGCTCCTGAGGTCGTCGCAGATCGAACCGCTGTTTCGGCGACACATGGCTTCGATCACACGGAGAGCGCGTAGCCTGACCTCGTGACTGTCCGCCGGCGCCTCACGCAGCACGGGCCCCTGGGACCTCAGCCACATGGTCGAAGGCGTCTGGCTCCAAGACGACTTCATGTAGACGATGGCCGCCATTCCCACGAGCAGGAGCACGGCGAAGAGCGAGCCCCAACCCTTGCCCCGCCGCCTCGGGGGCGCGGGCTCCCGTCCTGTCGGCAGCAACGCATGGCCGAAGAGCTGGTGAATGCTTGGCGCAAGTCGGGACAGGTCCAGCCAAGCGCGGGCGCGCCGAGTTGCGTGTGGCGCGGCCACCTCGACCAAGCGCAGCAAGGCAGGACGCGCGCCAGCAGGGTCGATCAGGGCCGCCGCGAGCAGCTCCCGATAGGCCTGGGGGAACTCGTCCGGCAAGTCGCAAAGCTCTCGGGCCAAGGCCCAATACACTTTCACGTCGTGCGGTTCGCCCTGCGGGGACGTCAGCTCCCTGTGACCTCGGAGCCGAGCCATGGCCTGCGCCGCCAAGGCCCGCTCGCCCCGCGCCTCGAGATGCAGGATCACGTCTAGCGCGGCCATGCCGTAGGCTCGAACGCCCGTGCGCTCGGCTTCCGCGAGCGCGGCCTCGAAGAGCTCCGAGGCGAGCTCGGCATCATGTTCGACGATCGAGAACGCGGCTTGTAGCGACTCCTCGCCGAGCCTCCGTGGCTCCACTATCGGGATCTCGGCCACCGGCTCCGTCCAGCTGCCGTCGAGGCCAGATACCGAGTCCGAGGCGGGGGCTTCGCGCAGGAACTCGTAAGCCTCACGCAAAAGCGCGAAGCGCTCGGGATCGCGCTCCGGGGAGCAGCGCTTCACAGCGCGCAGGTAGGCGCGTTTCAACTCACGGCCCGCCACCTCAGCGGCGACTCCGAGCCGCTCCCTCGCCTCGTCAGACGTCACGCACCAGAGTCTAACCGAGACAACCGGGATAGGGGCGTCTTGTGCACCGCTGACTCGCTCAGCGATAGTCCCGTGAGATGTACTCAGTCGTCGCGGTCAGATCCTCCAACGCCTCCGGCGCGAAGACGACTCTCACCGCCCGAGGATCGCATCCACGCGCGTCCGGGCTTGGTCAGCGCTCACAGCGTGGCCTGCACGCACCGACGCGAGCGCGGCGAGCGACCGAAGAACTGCCCACTGGCGTGGCCCCGGCCCTCGGAGGCGGGTTCTGCCCCAGCAGGGACAAGACGAATCCTGCGGCCGCACGCTTGCCCCGACCTCGGAGGCGACCCATAGTGGGCGTGTTGACAACGCCTGGCTCGCCGGGCCGGAGCGCGCGGACTGGTCGCAGCCGCGGGCCACATATGGGGGCGACTGGTTTCGACGGGGATGAAGAAGCTACGGTTGCGTGTTCGCCGGTTTCGGTACGGCGTAAATCCACCGGAACGTATAAGTGCCAACGATAACGCACTCGCTCTCGCGGCCTGAATAAAGCCAAAGGAGCCGTCGAAATACTGAGCCTGTCAGTGCTTGGTATGGAGGCGTCATTTGAACTGACTGGTCCTCGCGTAGCGTAGCTCGACGCAAGGATGAGACAAAGAGCGACTAGCGGTGGAGCGAGCCTGTTCGTGGGCGCAACTCATTGCGAAATTCAAGTACGCGAACTACACACGTAGACGCCGTCGTGGAACATTTCCGGACCCGGGTTCGATTCCCGGCGCCTCCACCATCTAAGCCCTGGTAACCCCAGGGCTTTCTGATCTCGTGCAAACGAGGTCCCTGAGTTTGGCCCCTGAGTTGGATGGAACGATGACGCGGCTTGAGGTAGCAGACATAGTCCCCGACGTTGAAGAAGTGCTTCGTGGAGCGAAGAAGGGCAAAGGTGATGGGCCTCGAATGCTCACCGCCTATCAAGTTCTGCATTTGCTCCCGCCTCCTTTGCGGGCCCGGCTGATCGTCGAGCGCGGCATACCGGGCAAGGGAGCCGGACAGCATTCGTCGGCCGCCAGTCTGATCGCGCATGCCCTCGTGCGCGTTGGTTGCATCGAATGCGACTACCTCGACACGCGGGGCCTCCGATTCATGGTGGGTGAAGACGAAGTTGAGGGGGGCTACGAGCTGGCGAAGCTCTACCGGTACGATGGCCCATGAGTTCCGCCAACTCAACAGGAAGGGTGTGCTTGCTATGAAGGAGACACTATGGCGCTTCAATTGAGCTGGGTGGGTCCATGCAAGAAAGATGGTGTTTCCGGCTCGCCCAAGGCGAACGGGGTGTATGTGCTCTGGGTTTCGAACGCCGATCGCGGGTGGTACGCCTACTACATCGGCGAAGGGGATATCCACGATCGCCTCACGACCCACTACTCAGACCACGAGCCCGATGAGTGCATCAAGCGCAAGGCGCAGTTCAAGGGACGCTACAGCTACGCGCTGACACCGAAACTCACGCGGAACCAGCGGCGAGGAGTTGAGCGAGCGCTGATCGAGCACTACGAGACCCTGACCACCAATCGGAAGGGCGGCTGTAACGACCTGCTCCACGATGTGCAGGTATTCGACGTCACCCTGCCGGATGTGCCTGGCTAGGCGGCCCGAAGGCCAGTTTCATGTTCAAGAACCTACTGAAGGAACTAGAGCGGCTGAAAGACGGTGCCACGCTCAGCATTCCGATCGAGGCGGACGAACGCGGTTACCTCGACAAGGAGTGCCCCGGGACTAATTGCGGATACGAATTCAAAGTGCTCGAGCAGGATTGGATCGATCTGCTCCGAGACGAGGAAGTCTTCTGCCCGATGTGCGGGCACGCCGCACCAGCCGATCGATGGTGGACTACTGAGCAAATCGAGAAGGGTCGCGAGCTGGTCATCGGCCACGTCGAATCGAGGTTCGACAAAGCGATGAGGCAGGACGCGGATACATTCAATCGGCAGCAGCGGCGCGGCGGTCTCCTCCGAGTCTCGTTGAATGTCTCTGGAACCGAACGGCAAGCCGTGATGGTGGCGCTGAGGGCGGCCGACATCCTAGATCAGTGCATCACCTGCCCGATCTGCGAGGCCCGCTACGCCATCCTCGGACCGGCCTTCTTCTGCCCTTGCTGCGGACATAACTCCGTCGAGCGGATGTTCATATCCGCCCTAGAGAACGTACGCGCGAAGGCCGGTCAGCTCGATACGATTCGTCAAGCTATCAGCCTGGCAGCCAACCGGGACACCGCTGAGAGTTTATGCAGGTCAATCCTTGAGTCGGGCATCGGGGACTGCGTCGTCGCCTTTCAGCACTTCGCCAACACTTGTTACGCGAGGCTACCGGAGGTGACCGACCCTCCATTGAATGTCTTCCAGCGACTGGAGCAAGGCGGCGACCTATGGCGCAGTGCCGTTGGCAAGAGCTACGACGATTGGCTATCTGCGGCGGAACTCTCTCTGCTCAAGGTCTTATTCCAACGGCGACACCTCCTAGCCCATCGTGACGGCATCATTGATGACAAGTACATCAGGAAGACGGGCGATCTGACGTACAAGATCGGGCAGCGCCTTGTGGTCGTCACTGACGACGTGGTGCGTATGGCCGATCTCACCGAAAAGCTCGGCGGATCTCTCCTTCAGGTGACCGCGGGCAGTGAACGCGCCGTCGGCCGTGCAGAAGCTGATGGAACGCTGGACCATGAGTCGCCACGAGCTTTTACGAGCACGACCGGTTCTTCCGCACCAGTTCTTCGGACCAGACGGCTTCGGGATCGTGTCCTGTCAGCGTTAGAAGGAATGGCTGACGACGGTGGCGTTGTCACTTCGACCCTGGGTGAGCTGTTCCCCAAGGCCGGGGGCGCCGAGTACATCGCGGACGTCCATCAAGCCTTGATCCAGTTGAAGGACAGAGGCGACCTGAAGTTGTATATCGAAGGGGGACCCGGTGCCGACACCGTATTTGAGGTCACGCTGCTTAGCTAGTTCCCCGTCCAAAAATCGTAAGTATTTGAGATCAAGACGGAAATAAAAGACACGGGACACTTGTTGCACCGACGTTCGACGAAGAACTACGGAGAAACAAGGTCCCGATGCGTGAAATCCTACCCTCTCAGCTGCCGCTTGTCGCGCCAGTTTATCAACATCTGCACACGCGCGAGCTGGTCGAGATGAGCCGCATCCTCGACGGCATTCCGGAGGCCGCGGGGTACGTGCACGAAGACCTCGTGCGCGGTGTGGCGCATCCCGAGAAGGGACGCCCCGGCATGAGCGCGGAGCAGGTTCTTCGCATCGCGCTGATCAAGCAGATGACCGGCTTCAGCTACGAGCAGCTGGCGTTTCATCTTGGCGACTCGATGAGCTACCGCGCGTTCTGCAAGTTCGGGCTCGCGGACCGGCCGCCCACGGACTCGACGCTGAAGCGCAACCTGAAGCGTCTGCAACCCGAGACGTTGGAGAAGGTGTACCGGCTCGGATAGTTCGCGGGGGGCGGTGAAGCCGGTCAGCATCTACGATGAGGTCGCCGACCGCATCGGGATTTCACCACAGCAACGGCTCGTTGGTGCCCATACGCCGGGTCAGCCGGTATATCGGAACCGAATACAGTTCGCGCGGCAGGGCCTGATCGACGCCAAGCTTGTCATTGGGTCTTCCGAACCCAGCTGGCGGCGAGGTGTGTGGGAGTTGTCAGACAGAGGGCGCGAGCTCGCAATGAAGACGGCCTCGGACGCGGTACTCGATAGTCTAATCCGAGAGAGGGCCGCCGCCGGGGCGAAGGCTCGCCTCGAAGCTCGCAAGCAGAGCCGTGCCCTCGCCGGATTGGACGGCGCCTCGTCCTCCGACGCTCAGGCTGAGTCCGAGGACGAGCCATCCGACCTCGACGCCACCGTGGAGATCGGCGTGCTCGTCGACGCAGAAAACGAGGCGGCGTTCGCCAGTATGCTCGACCATGTCCGAGCGATGAATGACACCGCATTCGAGCACCTTGTGGGTGATGTCCTCAAGGCTGCCCTGCGCGCCGAGTCGGTTAGGATCACTCAGAAGTCGTGAGATGGTGGACTGAACGGCGTGCTCGCCTTCGACGCCGTCAGCGTCCAGCCAGAGCCCACCAGCGACCAGAGCGTCCACACCCTCAGCCCTTTGCCCGACACGGCCTTCCGTGCCGCGATTTCATAGATTTCTCATCATGGCTGTCTCAAACTCGTTGACACGTTCCGTCGCGGCCGCCCACGATGAGGGGATGCGACTAATCGACGGAAACGCCTTCGTCGAACTCATGGCCCGCCATGGCATAGGCCTTCGTGCGCGCCAAACCTTCGTTGTGTACGAGGTCGACCCGACTTGGAGCCTCGACGAGGATGAGAACTTGGCCTGAGCAGAGGCTGGCCGGCCCCGAGCCAGGACCTGCGGCAAGTAGGCTCGTTGGCACAATCAGACACAACGTGTCCGCAAACCAGAGCGCCCTCGATGGACTCGCCGCGTGGCAGGGCGCAACTCCGCATCTTGCGCAATTCACTTGTACAGCTCGCGCACCGGCTACCATTGCATCGCAACCTCGACTGATCCTCCGGCATGCACGTCGATCGCCGCAGCGATTCGCTCCGCATCGCGATCTCACGTAGCCTGATGTCGGTGGCACCCTCTAAGCCGACGCCTCGAATCAGAGCACGAAGCTCGCTTGCCGTGGGCGGCGCGTTCATCGTGCTCGCCGCCTTCGCGGGCTCCGGGTTGGCCCAGAGCGCTCGGCTCTCCGTGGGCGACGTGGCGCCCCGAGTCGTGCTCCGTCAGGCCGACGGTGAGCTGGTCGACAGCCGCAGCTTCGCCGGCAAGGTCTATGTGGTCGATTTCTGGAGCCCCTTCTGCGCGCCCTGCCGTGGCGCCGTTCCGTGGTTGAACACCGCGCACCGGGAGCTCGAGGCTCAGGGCGGCGCCGTGCTCGGTGTGATGGCCGGACGGGCCGAGGCCTCTGACGTCGCCGCGGCCGTGCGCGAGTGGCACATGCGCTTCGTCGTCGGCGCTCCCTTCATGTCGGGGCAGGCCGACAGGAGCGATGGCTACGGGGTGCGGAGGCTCCCGGCGACCTTCGTCGTCGGTTCGGACGGCCACGTCGCAGCGGCCTTCTACCGCATGCCATCTGAATCCCAACTCCTCGCCGCCGTGCGCAGCGCCCTCGCTGCGGGTGACGACGGATAGGGCGGCGAGGTCTGGCGATGGTCGGCGGCCCACAGCACGTGCTCGCCCTCGGGGGTAGCGGCCTGGTCGGTCGCTACGCGCTGCGCACGCTGAGGCGGCTACGGCCCGAGGTCGCCGTCACGCTCGCGGATCGGGACATCACCGCGGCCCGAGCCTTCGCCGATGAGCTCGGGGGCGAGGTCGAGTGCGTGCAGCTCGATGTCACGCACGGGGACCAGCTGAGGGCGACGCTCGAGGGCGCGCCACTCGTCATGAACACGGTCGGCCCCTACTTCCGCTTCGGCCTGCCCATCCTGCGCGCCGCGCTCGAGGCGGGCTGCGACTACCTCGACGTGTGCGACGACCCCGAGCCGACGCTCGCCATGCTCGAGCTCGATGGCCTGGCGCGCGAACGCGGCGCGACGGCAGTGCTCGGCCTCGGGATGAGCCCAGGCGTGACCAACCTGCTCGCCGTGCACGCCATCTCCCTGCTCTCCGAGGCGCGCGAGCTGATCACGGGCTGGGACCTCGACAGCGCCAAGCCCGAGGTGGTGGGCCCGGAGCCGAGCGCAGCCATCCTGCACGGCATCGAGCAGCTCACGGGCACGATCCGCGTGCGTCGCCGCGGCGTCTTCGTGGACGAGGCGCCCGTGCGTGCGACGCGCGTCGACTACCCCGGCGCCGCCTCGTGCCGCTGCTACACCATCGGACACCCCGAGCCCATCACGTTGCCGCGCACCTTCCCAGAGCTCGCGGAGAGCGTGAACGTGATGAGCACGGATTGGCGCACGGCGATGGCGATTCGCTTGCTCGGCAAGCTCGTCGACCGCGGTCTCCTCACGCCCCGGACCGCCGCCTCGTGGGCCGAACGCGTCGAGGGCCCGAGCACGGGCGACATCGACGCCGAGGTCGCTCTGCGTGAACTCGCCAGCGGCCGACGAGACGTGCCGCCGGTGTTCGCCCTCGCCCGCGGCACGCTCGACGGACGGGCCGCCCGCGTCGGCGTCACGCTCAGCGCCACGCCGCCGGGAGGCATGGGCGGAGCGACCGGCCTGCCCCTCGGCGTCGGCGCCTCGCTCTTCCTGCGAGGCCTCGTCGGCCGGCCCGGAGTCCACGCACCGGAGGCTCTGATCCCCCTGGAGCCCTTCTTCACCGCCCTCGCGGCCCTCTGCGAGCCGCCCGGCGACTCGATGGAGAGTCTGCTCGTCGTCAGCCGCGCGTGAATGCAGCTAGGGCCACGAATGGGCCGCTAGCATCGCTGGACCACCTGACCCACTCGCCCTCGCCGCATGCTGCTAGCGCAGCAGCGTGAGCGTGCCGGATCCCGAGGCGCAGACGTTGCCGCCTTCATCCGGCGCCACGCTCAGCGTGCCCGACATGCTCACCTGGTACTCTGCATTCGAACCGAGCCCGAAGACGTGCACGCTGCGCACCTCGGGAGGCAGGTCGACACTGCCGACGTCTACGCTTCGGTCGAGGGTGAAGACCCACGCCGTGTCTCCGTCGATGGCGGCGACCAGGCCTTCGCCTTCGCTCAGGCTGAAGCTCGCCGGCGTGGCGCCCGGGTCGGCCATGCTGATGGCGACCAGAAAATGCGTGATCGGCTGCCCCTCGTCGAGGCTGTCGATCTCGAGCGTGTGACGGCCGAACTCACGCCCGTCGGGACGCGCCTCGGCGCCGTCTCGCCCCGGCTCGAAGCCGTGCACCACCCCGTCGATGTCGGGCGTGTCGTAGCGATGGGGGATGACGAGGGAGAGCGCGCCGAAGCCGTCGATGGCCTCGACGCGGGTCACGCTCGCGAAGTCCGCGAGGGTGTTGCCGGCGAAGCCGCCCAGCTCGTCTCGCACCTCCTGCGTGACGTTCACCGTCTCGTCCAGAGTCGCGCCGGCCGCGTCCGTGCCCTGCACGCGCACGCTCCCGGCGACGTCGCCACGCAGCATCAGCCAGCGAGGCTGGGGAATCGGCACCACGTCACTGCGCACCGCGCCGGCTGCGAGCGCGCCCTCGGAGAGCACACTCGTGCCGCCGCGGACGATCACGCGATGACTCGTCGGCAGCAAGACCTGCACGCTCACCTCGTCGTCTCCGCGGAAGCGCACGCTGGCCGCGTCGCCGTAGCGCAGCTCGCCGAAAGCCGCCTCGGCGCCGTCGGGGACTGGATCCGGCGCGAAGTGCGCCGTCCAGACGCGTCGCGCGTCGGCGTTCGTCGGCCTCACGCGATCGAAGAGCAGCAGACGGTCGCCAGCATGCACCATGGCGCGCTCGAAGCCGTCGAGCTTGCCGCGATATGGATAGGCCGCGTCGGCCAAGGCGTAGCTGTAGTCATCGCTCGACTCGTAGCGGATGACCTCCGCGCTGGCGTAGGCCGTGACGTAGGGATCGAGAGCCTCGGTCGGACATGGCGTGCCTCCGGGCAAGCGGTACTCGCCCAGAACGCTCGTGAAGGCGCCGCGCTCGAAGATCGGCCCACCGAGGGCGTCCGAGGCGAGCAAGAGGGGCTTGGCCGGGTCGCCGCATTGGCGCTCTTGGTCATCGTAGATGCGCAGGCTGTTGCTCGACGCGCCGCGGACGTGAAACCAGAAGCTGGCCTCCGCGTGGGCGCCAGACCGCGCGCGCTTGCTCGCGTGCACGACGATGGGTCCGCGACGGTAGAGCATGAACGAGCCCGCGTCTTCGTAGCGTCGACCATAGCCCTCGCCGGCGAGCAGCACGGCCAAGGTCGCGCCCGGCGTCCAGGCGCTGCGCGAGGAGACGATGCCCGGCCCGGCGAAGTAGCTACTGAGCGGCAAGGTGGTGGGGCCGACCGGCATCAGGGAGTCGTCGAAGTAGAGCACGTCCATGGGGCTCCAACGATTCCAGCGCCCGCTGCAGATCTGCTCCGCGGCGTAGCGCTGCATGATGGGATCCTGATAGCGCCAGGCGATGGCGGCGCGCGTACGCGGGTTGGGCCCGGGGTAGCTGCGCGCCGTCGGCGTGAAGACGCGCACGTGATCTGCGCCCTCTATGCCGCTGCCACAGAAGCTCCCTGCGTCCTCCGCCGTGGGATAGACGGCTTCCGTATAGGGAAGGCGCAGCGCGTAGGCGAATCGCGCGCGGTATTCGTCGTGGTAGGCGCCTCGATAGCGGGGCTGACCCGAGAGCGTGGACCACTCGTTCCAGAGCCAGAAGGTGTTGGACTCCTCGGCGGAGTCGTAGCCAAAGTTGTCGTACATGCCGCCTGGGCTGCTGCCGGGCAGCCGATCCGGATGCAGCTCGAGATCGCCGCTGATGTGGTTCTCGCTGCGCCAGAACCAACCCTCGGGCTGCATCGCGTTCTGCACCGCGCGCAGCAGAGCGACGCTGGGGAAGGGATCGACCACACCGGGCTGTGCGTCCGCGTCCGTGAAGGCGAAGATGGCCGCGTAGAGCAGCCCGTTGCGCAGACCGCCGCTGGCGTGCTGCCCGCTCATGAAGCGAGCGCGTGGATCGGCGATGGCCTCGTCGATCAGGCGACGCGTGGCGTAGCCGAACACATCGGGGTTGTCGTTCACGCGCTCCCGCAGGCTCTGGAGAGAGGCCGCAGGCAGGTCATCGAAGACGATGTCGACGGCCATCAGCAGCTCGGACGCGGCGTCGCCGGGCAGGCCATCGCGCGCGGCGCCGATGGCGGCGACGACCTCGTCCAGATAGCCCGCCTCGCCCGTGGCGGCATAGGCCAAGGCCGAGTCCAGAGGGGAGCGCGCGCTCGACGCGGCGAGCTCCGCGACCCAGCCGGTGTAGGGTTCGCGCGCCGAGGGTCCGCTCATGCGCGCCACGACCTCGGCCAGCCCCTCGGGCGTGATGGCCACACGCGGGTGCGCCGCGCGCAGTCGGAAGCCGTAGCTCGTCTCGAGCCAGCCGTCGCCGTCGTCGTCCACGGCGTCGTCGACGCCGGCCTCCGCGGGCGGGATCGGCACGGACGCGCCCGCGCCTCGCGGCGAGACGTTGCCCGCAGCGTCCACGGCGCGAATCCAATAGGCGTAGGTGGTGCCCGGCGTGCTCGGAGC